>CAIWJG010000450.1 GCA_903912925.1 uncultured Verrucomicrobia subdivision 3 bacterium
CCTCTGATCGGCGATCAGAGGTACTACGGCGAGACTCCGGGGGGGCTCCGGCGGGACTGCCGCCCGATCCGGTGCAATCGACCAGGAGCAGCGGTTGAGTGCGGCAGCCACACGCTGCCCGGCACGGCCGTCGAAACGGGTCAAAACCGTAGATTGGAACTGGATCTGTGCGCGTCGCGGGAAGTTCACCTCTGGCCGCGAAGAGGATGGCGTGGTTGAAGGCCTTTCGGGTTGTGCGGGGGAGAATGGTCCTCCATTTGCACCACAAGCGGCTCAGCCGCTGGTGACAAAGGCGGAATAGGTTCTGTCGCCGATAGGCACTGCTCAATTGTACGTCAGGATCGTTCAAATTGGGGAACTCCGGCGGCAGCGGGGGAGCGGGATCAGGCGGCAGGTTCTAGCCCCTCTAACGGACTTCCCGGCATCCAGGCGTCCGTATTTCCGTATCCCGGGCCAGAGGCCCTGAACCCAACATAATCGGCTTACGGCGCATGGGGGAATTCTTTTGCGGGCCGGACTGAGTTAGTTTATTGATTTGAGTAGTTCGGCGAAGCTGTATCCTCGCGGAAGGCGCTCGGCAGGTCGGTGGTGCCGGAGCGGCGCGAGTGTTTGCCGCTGAGGCGGCACGCTCGCTCTTGGGAAAACATATCCGGCGGCCTGTGCGACACTATGCGGAAGGCGAAAGCTAGAAAGACAACTCGAAAGGCAGCGAAAAGGATGCGCGCCGCCACTCCTCGGCCGGCCGTTGTGCCCGCCCCCGGACCGCGCCGCCGAGGCCGACCGCCGCGGGTCTTGCAAGCCCCAGGCCCATCCCCGACCATCTCGCTGGCTGATATTCAGCAGCCGCTCGGCCAGATCACCACCCAAACAGGGCTGGACCTAACTGCAAAGGTCAAAGACCTCGTGCGCCTCGCCACGGAGCAGGGCCATCTGACCCACGACGATCTCAACGATGCATTACCCGAAGGTGTTATCAGCCCGGTCGACCTGGACCAGATCCTCACCAAGCTGCGCGCCCTGGAGATTGATATCATCGATGCCTCCGACGTGGAGAGGGGGCGGTCTCCCGAGGCGGGCGACGAGAAGGAAAGTGGCCGCATTGATATTCTGGATGACCCGGTGCGGATGTACTTGCGGCAAATGGGCAAGGTGCCGCTGCTGACCCGCGATCAGGAGGTGGAGATATGCAAACAAATCGAAGCCGCAGAACGGGATGCGCGGCGGATCATCTACGGATTTGGCTTCACCGGCAAAGAACACCTGGCCTTGGCGGAGAAGCTGCTTTCCGTGCCGCCCAAGGAGCGATTCGACCGTGTCATCGTTGACAAGCTGGCAGAAAACCGCCCGCGCCTCCTCAAAGAACTGCACCGGCTGAGCAAGCGGGTCCACACGCTGGACCGGGAGGCCGACGCCAGGTTTGCCGCCTGGCAGCAGGCGACCAAGCAGAGCGAGCGCCCCCGGCTGCTCAACCAGTTCAAGCGGATTGACACGAAGCTCCAGGCGGCCTTCCCGGGCTTTCATTACAAGCAGAAGGTGCTCGACGAAATGATGCTCGTGACCGAGAACGTTCGCGAGAAGATCCAGGCCGAGTTGCGCACCATCGAGGCGTTTGAGGCGCAGCACAAGCCCGCGACCCAGCAGGGGGAGATCCCGTCGGCACAGGACAAGCTCCGCACTCTCGAACGGTTTGTGCGCATGCCCGGCACCGCCTATCTCAATGCCTGCACGGACCTTGACGGGGCGATGGCCCGCACGTATGAGGCCAAGTCGCACATGGTCGAGGCCAATCTGCGGCTCGTCATCGCCATCGCCAAGAAATACACCAACCGCGGCCAGTCCTTCCTGGACCTGATCCAGGAGGGCAATGTCGGCCTGATGAAATCCGTCGAGAAATTCGAATACCGGCGCGGCTACAAGTTCTCCACTTATGCCACCTGGTGGATACGCCAGGCCATCACCCGCTGCATCGCCGAACAGGCCCGCACGGTTCGCATCCCGTCCCACATGATTGAGATCATCAACAAGCTGTGGCGCAGCCAAAAGCAGTTGATGCAGGAAGTGGGCCGCGAGGCGACTCCCGAAGAGCTGGCCGACGCTTTGGGACTGTCGGTCGAACGCGTGCGCGCGGTCCTCAAAATGGCGCAGCAGCCCGTTTCCTTGCAGTCCCCCATTGGCGATAGCGACGAGACGAACTTCGGCGACCTGATCGAAGACAAAACCGCCGAGAACCCCAGGGAGGTCACCAGCTTCCATTTGCTCCGGGGCAAGCTCGGCGAGGTGCTCCATGGCTTGACCGAGCGCGAGCAGCGGATCCTGGAACTTCGTTACGGCCTTAACGACGGCTTCCCGCGCACGCTGGAGGAGGTCGGCAACCAATACGAGGTCACCCGGGAACGCATCCGCCAGATCGAGGCCAAGGCTCTGCGCAAACTCCGACACCCCACCCGCAGGCGCAAACTCGAAGGATTCTTGGGAAATGCTGAAGGCTAAAGGCTGAAGGCTGAAAAGGACAAAAGCAGAGATTGGGAAAGCAGAAAGCAGAAATCCAAAGATCCGCGCTCTCCGTTTCAGCATTTAGCCTTTAGCCTTCAGCCTTTACCCTTTAGCCTTTCCCTTCATGAACATCATCATCCTGGATGGATTCACCTTGAATCCCGGCGACCTGAATTGGGAAGAGCTCCAGTCCCTCGGGCCCTGCACTATTTACGATCGCACCTCCCCAGCCGAAGTGGTGGCTCGCGCCGCCGACGCCGACATCCTTCTGACCAACAAGACCGAGCTGACCGCCGGCCACATACAGAGTCTTCCCCGGCTCAAGTATATCGGGGTGCTGGCCACCGGCACGAATATCGTGGACCTCGCCACCGCCCGCGCCCGCGGCATCCCGGTGACCAATGTGCCCACCTACGGAACAAAATCCGTTGCGCAAATGACCTTTGCGCTGCTCCTGGAACTCGCGCACCACACCGGCCATCATGCCCAAACCGTGCGCGAAGGCCGCTGGACGCGCAGCGCGGATTGGTGTTACTGGGACTTCCCGTTGGTCGAGTTGGATGGACTCACTTTGGGTTTGGTGGGCCTGGGCAGGATAGGCCGCGCGGTCAGCGAACTGGCCACCGCCTTTGGCATGAAGGTGATTGCTTATGATCCGATGGCCGGCCCTGCCCCGGCCTCCGTTCGGCTGGTCGAACTCGACGCCCTCTTCCGCGAGAGCGACGTTGTAAGCCTGCATTGCCCACTCACGCCGCAGACGGCAAACCTGGTCAATGCCAGCCGCTTGACGCTGATGAAGCCGACGGCTTTCCTGCTCAACACCAGCCGGGGCCCGCTCGTGGACCAGTCGGCCCTGGCCGAAGCGTTGAACTCCGGCAGGATCGCCGGCGCCGCGATGGATGTCCTGGTCAAGGAACCCCCGTCAGCGGATAACCCCCTGTTGACCGCTCAGAACTGTATCCTCACGCCGCACCTGGCCTGGGCGACGCGCTCGGCTCGCTCGCGCCTGATGAAGATCGCGGTCGAAAACGTCCGCGCCTTCCTGCAAGGCAAACCGGAAAACGTGGTGAACTGAGCTGGCCCTCGGAGTGTCCTCATGAACGGGAGGCGAGGGCCAGGCAAACAGCCTCAGCCAACAACGCCGTTGTTACATCTTCAGCGCGGCGCTCTGCAAACGTGCCGGTTCTGACCTCGCGGCACGACCGGACTCCGGAAACGAGGGCGCCCGGACATCCTTGGATGAGCCGTCTGAACTGCTCACAATCTCAACTTTCGGCAAGAGCAGGAAGACGGCCAGCCCCACTCCGGCAGCCCCTGCCAGGAGGCGCCAGCGCCAGCGAGAGATCCACTTCTCCGTCACATTCCAGCCGCCCCGACTCGCCCCAAGCAGCAGCCAGCCCAGCGCGGCTAACGGCAGCGCCACGTTGAGGGCAATCGTCAGGGCGCCGGAATGGCTGAAGACGGTGGCCCCCGTTCGCCAGAAAACTGCGGAACGGATCTCCACGTCGGAAGCCATTTGCTTTGGGCTTAACTGCGCCGACAATTTCGTCCCCACAGTCGAGTCGCCCACCAAGGCTAAGACTTCGGAGCCTGGCATACCCAAGCCCAGCCGTGAGCTCTGGGAATCGGAGGCCGACTTGTTTGCCACCCGATCACATCGCACGGTGTGGAAGTAGCGGGCCGTGGCGCGCGTATTCCCGAAGACGTAGAGGTCCATGGCACAGGCGCCATTGTCAACGGCTGTCAGTCTCGTTGGATACACCGGGTTACGGGTGGAGAAGGTGAACAAAAGTGGATGCAGCGCGGTCTGCTTCGCATCTGCAAGGTCACATTGGACTCGGCTCGCGACAAACACCCAGCCGTGCTCAACATAGTAGCGGATGGCGGGTTCAGCCGATGTCGGGGTTTGGTATCCGTTCGTCTCCAGCCAGGCCAGGATCGCGCTCGGGTCGGTGCCACGGATGGTCGTGGAATCAAAAACCCCGGCGCGCTGCACCGAAACGATGGTCACGCCAGGAATTGCCTCCACCGCTGCGAGCTCAGGGCCGCTGCCCATGGTTACGATTAGAGCCCGCCCAACCGGAAACGGAGCGAACGTCAACGTAGCATCGAGGGCGGTCCCAATGAGCAGAAGCAACGCAAGGGTAGCTGGGGTACGACTGAAAAGCCTGATGGCCACGGTCAATCCTCCAGCCAAAAGTCCGACCGCAATGTGCTCGCCCATGAACCCCGCACCGACCGACAGCAACAAGCACAATGGCATATCAGTAACCCAGGAGACTTCGTCCCTTAACGAGCGCCACCCCAGGAATACCAACCCGCACAAGAACAATACTCCGGCGTAGTAGGAGTGGACCCGATGGACCAATTGGGGCTGAAACCCTTGCTGCAAAAGGCTGAAGAAGCTCTCGGAGACCGGCTTGACCTCGGGCGCCGAAGGCAAGGGCACCACCCAAGCGAAGTTAGTCCCCTCGCCAAGAAAGGAAGTCTCGATTACCAGCCGCTCAGTCCCATCCGAGAAGTGAATCAAAGCCTGTTGATTGGGAATCGTGACCTTCGGATAGAACACCTGCTGCACCACCATCCCATCCGCCAAGGCGGACGGTGTGGCAGCAATGACCCAGAGGGTCAAAATGCTCAGCATTCGCGACATTTGATGCATACAGACCATGTAATCTTGTCTAATTGGACAGACAGGGGAGAACTTCGTGCCGTACGAATTCCGTAGCCTCGGGAACTTCGCTCTTTGGGTTTGAATCAGTCTGCCTGGAAGGTAGATTGGCGGCACTGAAGACGACTCGAACTCGCAAGCCCAGCGAAATATGAAGCGACGATCTATATTCTTTCCCCTCAGCGTCACTTTGTGCGCGTTGAGCCTCATCCCGATTCCGGCGGTTTCCGCGGCGCAACCCAAGCCGACGATCATCGTCTCACTGCGCGACGCGTCGTGGGCGGAGCAGTTGGCCGCGCATGAGGTGCGGCGGTATGTCTATCTGCGCACGGGCCGGTTGCTGCCGATGATTACGGAGCGCGCAGGGGCACTGCCGAAAGGGGACCTGATTCTCGTGGGGCGCAAGGATAGGCCGTTGATCTCCTCGTCGGTGCCTGGCTCCATGGATTCGCTGGTGCCACAGAGTTATTGGCTCAAGACGATCCCCCGTGAGCGTTCCGGCCACGTGGGTGCGCAGATGTTGCTGGCAGCCGGGGGAGACGACGCGGGGGTGCTGTATGCTGCTTACGCGCTGGCCGAGACGCTGGGAGTGCGCTTTTACCTGCACGGAGATGTTATCCCCGACGAACGCATGGAATGGAAGCTGCCGGTCCTTGATCAGCGGGCAGCCCCGCTCTTTGCCCTCCGCGGCATCCAGCCCTTCCACGACTTTCCCGAGGGTCCGGACTGGTGGAACCGGGACGATTACCTGTCGGTGATTGGCCAACTGCCGAAGCTGCGCATGAATTTCTTCGGGCTGCACACGTACCCGGAGGAGCGGCCCAACGCCGAGCCGACGGTGTGGATCGGCCAGGCAGGCAACGCCGGGGAGCAGGGCAAGGTCAAGTTCAGCTACCCGTCCAGCTACATGAACACGCTGCGCGGGAACTGGGGCTACGTGTCGGAGAAAACCAGCGATTACGTCTTCGGCAGCGCCGGGCTCTTCGAGCGCGATGACTATGGGCCCGAGGTGATGTTCGGGTCCATGCCGTCGCCGACCACGCCCGAGGCCAGCAACGAAGTGTTCAACCGCACGGCGGGCCTGCTGCGCGATGCGTTCAGCTTTGCGCACCAGGCTGGGGTGAAGACGTGCGTGGGCACTGAGACGCCGCTCATTGTCCCCAAGCCGCTCCAGCAACGGCTGAAGGAGCAGGGCAAGAATCCCGCCGACCCGGCCGTAGTGCAGGAGCTTTACGAGGGCATCTTCCGCCGCGCTGCTGCGGCCTATCCGCTGGATTATTACTGGTTCTGGACACCCGAAGGCTGGACGTGGTCCGGGGTGAAAGAGGAAGAGATCAAAGCGACCATGGGTGACCTGGCCCATGCCATCGCTGCCCGCGAAAAGGTTCAAGCGCCCTTCAAGCTGGCCACCTGCGGCTGGGTGCTGGGGCCGCAACAGGACCGGGCGATGTTCGACAAGGCGCTGCCTAAAGAGGTGGCCGTGAGCTGCATTAACCGCCAGGTGGGCTACACGCCGGTGGATGCCGGCTTTGCCGAAGTGCAGGGGCGCTCGAAGTGGGCAATTCCCTGGATGGAAGACGACCCGGCTTTGAGCGCACCGCAGTTGTGGGTCGGCCGCATGCGACGGGATGCCGCCGATGCGCTGCGCTACGGTTGCGACGGGCTCATGGGCATCCATTGGCGGACACGCGCGCTGGGGCCAAATGTCAGCGCCCTGGCCCAGGCCGCTTGGCAGCAAGGGGCATGGGTTGATGCCTACCGTTCCGCGGCTCCGGCGGTCGAGCCGCCGCGCGCAGCGGGCCCAGTGGGTGGACAAGTTGCGGCGTTCCCGAATAACCCCATCGCCGACACCTCCGATGCGCCCCTCTACCAAACAGTGCGCTACAACCTCTCGGCCTATCACTTGCCGGCGTCCAATGGCCTGTGCAAGGTGACCCTCAAGTTCTGTGAGCCGCACTATGATGCCGCCGGCATCCGCGTGTTTGATGTGAAACTGCAAGGCCAGAGCGTATTGACCAACCTCGACGTCTTCGCCCGGGTCGGCAAGAACCGCGCCCGGGATTACAGCTACACCAACGTCGTCGTCACCAATGGCTGGGTGAACATTGACTTCGTGCCGCGGGTGGAGTTCCCCTGCATCGCGGCAATTGCCGTGGAGGGCGATGGCTTCGCTACCAAGGTTAACTGCGGCGGACCGGCTTATGGCGATTACGCTGCGGATGCACCGGCCACCGAGCCGCCGAAGCCGGTCCTGCCGGCGACGGGTGATTTCTACGCGGATTGGGCCTCGCACCAGTTCGGACCGGCGGCGGGCCCGGCGGCGGCGGCGATCTTCCAGAAGATTGATGGTGAGTTGCCGAAGCCATGCACCTGGGTGGACGGGCCGGGCGGCATCCAGCCGGACAATCGCCCTTGGGAACAGGCGCGGCAGGAATACGGCTTCGTGGACGAGTTCGCGGCGTTGAGTTCGCGAGTCCGGGGCGCGGGTAACCGGGAGCGTTACGATTACTGGCTGAACACCTTCACCTACCTGCGAGCCGTGGGTGAGGTGAACTGCACCTGGGGCGAATACAATCGTGTGATGGAGAAGGTGAAGCAGCAGAAAGATGCCGCGGCGCAAAGAGAGATGGCGCGTCAACTGGCGCTGCCCGTGCGCGTGAAGCTGGTCGGGCTGGTGGCTGAGGTCTTTGATCATCTGCTGGGAACCGTTTCAACGACTGGCGAGCTGGGGACGGTTGCGAACTGGAACCAGCACAACCTGCCCAGTTTGCTGATTAAGCCCGGAGAAGAACTCGCGAAGCTGCTGGGCGAGCCGCTGCCAGCGAACGCGCAACTCGCGCGCTCGTATCATGGCCCGACTCGGGTCATCGTGCCCACGACCCGCACCAGCCTGGCCGCGGACGAGCCCCTGAAGCTGAAGGTGATCGTCTTGACCCAGGCCCCGCCGCGTGCCGCCAACCTTTTCTGGCGGAAACTCGGCGAGCGCCGGTTTGCGAAGATTGCGCTGACGCCGGTGGCCCGAGGGGTTTACTCCGTCCAATTGCCCCCCGGCGGGAAGGATGATTTCGAGTACTACGTGCAGGTGGAGGCCGAGGGCTGCGAGCCGGTCTATTTCCCGGCGACGGCCCCGAAGTGCAACCAGACGGTAGTGAGGTATGCGGCCGCGCAGGGCTGCTCTAAAGTCCGGCCAGTTGAGGGAAGATGATGTTCTGCAGCCCTGAAATCCGAAGACTGAAACCCGAAACCCGAAAGTAGGCCGAAATCCGAAATCCGAAGGGCGGAAGCAGACACGGATTTCACGAATTAACCACGGATTCCGATCTGAAATCCGAAGCAGTGATAATCAGTGAAATCCGTGTCTGCCTTCGGCCTTCGGGTTTCTTTCGGCCTTCGGTCTTCGGGTCTCGGGTTTGGAATGGCCCGGGCCGACTTTAGAGTAGCCCTGACGGCCGCGGCACGCTGACCCTTTTGGTTTGCGGTTTTCAGGGCTTAGGGGATAATGGATCGAGATCGAGCAACCTTACGGAAAGGAACCATATATGAGTAAAGATACAGAACTAGCTAATGAGAGACTTACGAGCGACCTCAAGACGGTCGTGCACGACGCGGAGGAACTAATGAAGGCGACCGTCGGCCAGGCCGGGGAAAAGGTCGCCCAAGCGCGCAGCCGGCTGACGGCGGCAATCGAGTCGGCCAAAGCCACCTGTCAGCGGCTGGAGGAAAAAACGGTCGCCGCAGCCAAGGCTACCGACAAGACCATTCGCGCACATCCCTACGAATCCATCGGCATCGCCTTCGGCCTGGGCCTGCTGGTCGGCGTGCTGGTCGTGCGCAAATAGGCGCCCATGGACGAGCCGGGCGAGACGGGGAAGGGTATGTTCGCGTCGCTGCGGCGGCTGCTGAAGACCGCTTCTGCGATCGCGCAAAACCGGCTGGAGCTGTTCCTGGTCGAGCTGCAAGCAGAGCGGTTGCAGCTCTTTGATACCTTGCTGCTCCTTGGGGTCGTCTTAATTCTGGTGACGATGACCCTGTTGGTGTCCACCGTCACGATTGTCGTGCTTTGCCTGAAGCACGACCGCCTCGATTTGCTCGTTGCGTTGATGCTGGCTTACCTGGTCGCCACCGCCGTCGCCGGCTGGCGCCTCCGCAACCGGTTCAAAGGGTGGGCGCCATTCTCTGGGACGATGGCCGAACTCAAGAAGGACAAGGCGTGCTTGGAAGAAAAGGCTGAAGGCTGAAGGCTAAAGGCTGAAACTGACAGGGGCACATGCTGAATGCTGAAAAGGTGGCGGAACTGAAGAAGGACAAGGCGTGCTTGGAAGAAACGAGCTAGACAAACTGAACTTGCAGAAGCAAGCCCTCCTGCTGGAAAGCAGCCTGAACCGGGCCGCGCTGCAAGCGGACATCCGCCGCCTGCACTCCGCGACGACCTGGGTGCGAGAAGTCACCAGCGTTTCGCGTGAATTTACTCCCTGGCTAACTCTCCTGGCCCCGATTGCCGGCTTCCTGGTGGCCCGGCGTGCCCGCCGCTCCGCTTCCTGGTTCGGCCGGGTCGTGACGGCGGCCAAGTTGGCTGCACCACTCTACGGGCTCTGGAAGCGTTGGGCTCCCGGACGGCAAGCGGCGGACCTGGGGAAGCCCGCCAACTGAACCCGGCGCCCGCCCGGGGCTACATCGAGACGTGGCGAGCTTAGGGAAAAGCCTTTTGGACGGCCTTGAGCAGCGGCTCTAGCTCGTAGGGCTTGCCCAGGAAAACCTGCGGCAGTTCGACATGATCGCCCGCCATCGCGTAAGCCTCGTCATAGCCGCTGGAGAGAATCACCGGTATGCCCGGCACTAGCTTGCGCATGGCCGCCAGCACCTGCCAGCCGTCCATCCCGGGCAGGATCAGGTCCAGCAGCACCAAGTTGATTTCTGCCTGGTGCTGACGGAACACTTCCACCGCCGCCGCCCCGTCCCGCGCCGTGAGCACCGTGTAACCAAATTTCTGGAGCGCCTTCGTCACCAAGTTGAGCACCAGCGGCTCGTCATCCACCAGCAAGACCGTGCCGCCCTTGGATGTTTTCGGGGCTGGTGCCAGGGCGGCCGGCTTCTGCGGAGCGGCCTCCTCCGTGACCGGCAGATACACACAGAACACACTGCCACGTCCAGTGGTGCTCTCAACGGTGACGCACCCGCAGTGTTCCCTCGTTATTCCCAGCACCACCGCCAGCCCCAGCCCGCGCCCCGTAAACTTGGTGGTAAAAAACGGGTCGCACACCTTCTCGATGTCACCGCCCGCGATACCGCTGCCAGTGTCCGACACTTCCAGACAGCCGTAAGCGGTCTCCTTCGGCTTCCAGTCCAGCGGGTAACGGTTGGTGGTCGGGATGTCTTTGACGGTCTTGACGGTCAGGCTGATATTGCCCGGTTCCTTGCCGCAGGCTTCCCAGGCGTTGGTGAGCAAGTTGACCAGCACTTGCAGGATCTGGCTGGCGTTGGCTTTGATGACCGGCCCGGGCGAGGGCAGGGTTGTATTCAGGCTCACGTTCTTGGGGATGGACGCCTGCAGCAGGGGCAGATGGCTGCGGCAAAGGTCGGAAAGATTCTGCGGCTCCCGCAGGCCGTGGGTCTGGCCGAGGTAGGTCAGCATCAGGCCGCTCATCTCGGCGGCCTTGCGCGCGGAACTCATGGCTCCGGACAGGCACTCGGCGGATTCCGCATTGCCAAGCGGTACGTTCTTGAGCAGGTCGAGATTACCGATCACCACCGCAAGCTGGTTGTTGAAATGGTGCGCAATCGCCCCGGCCATGCGCCCCAGGCTCTCGCTCTTCTGCAATGCCAGGTTTTGCGCCTCCAGCCTTTTCCTCTCCTCTTCCGCCTGCTTGCGCTCGGTGATGTCCAGGCAATGGCCGATGTAGCCGAGGAAGTTCCCATGACTGTCGTGGCGCAGTGAGCCGTCATCCTGAATCCAGCGGAACTGGCCATCGTGGCGGCGCAGGCGGTAGTCCATGCTGAAGCTCTCTCGCCGGTCAAAGGCTTCGGTATAGATTTTGAAACAGCGGGCCAGGTCATCCGGATGCACCCCCTCGGCCCATCCGTCGCCCAGCTCCTGTTCGAGGGTTCGGCCAGTAAACTTCAGCCAGGGCAGGTTGAAGTAGTCGCATTTTCTATCGGTGCCGGAGGTCCAGATCAGCGCCATGCCGGAATCGGCCAACGTGCGGTAGCTCTCTTCTTTTTCCCGCAACTCTTCCTCCATGCGGTGCTTGTAGATCGCCATTTCGATGTTGGCCTTCAGTTCGCGGCCTTCAATCGGTTTCAGGATGTAGCCGAACGGTTCGGCCAGTTTGGCTCGCTCCAGCGTGGCATCCTCCGAAAACGCACTCAGGAAAAGTGAGGGAATCTGGAACCGCTTCCGGATTTCGCGGGCGGCGGCAATGCCGTCCAGGTCGCCTTCGAGCTGAATGTCCATCAAGACCAAATCGGGCCTGAGTTCCCCGGCCAGGGTGATGGCCGCCTCCCCGCGGGCGGCTGGGCCCACGGGCTGATAGCCCAGACCCTCGAGTTGCTCGTGGAGATTGATCGCGACAATGGGCTCGTCCTCGACAATGAGGATCCGGCGTGCAGGCATGGATGTCTTCATAACGTTCAGGGGGTGGTATCGGACGGATTGGGAAAGCGAATTTGGACCGCGGTGCCGGAGGCACGTTCAAAGGTAACGGTGCCGTGCAACTGACCGGTGAGCAGGAACACCAGTTTTAGGCCCAGACTCCCGGTGTGGCCGGGATCCAGCGCGGCGGGCAAACCCACGCCATCGTCCGCCACGGTCAGCAACACTTCCTGCGGCTTCGGGCGCTCTAAGGTCACCCGGATGCGTCCCGAGCGCTCGCCCGGGAAGGCGTATTTGAGGGCGTTGCTTACCAATTCGTTGATCACCAGACCGCAGGGTAGCGCCTGATCCAGCCCGACCGCAAGATTCTGTGGCGTCACCGCAGACTCAATGCGGACGCGATTCTGGAGGTTGCCCGCGCTGCCGTGCAACTGGCGGCACAAATCCGCCAGGTAGCTGACGAGATCGAGATTGGCCAGATTATCCGATTGGTAAAGCTTCTCATGAATCAAGGCCATCGAGCGGACGCGGTTGCGGGTGCTGGCCAGCGTATCCAGCAACAGGTCGTCCTGCGTGCGCCTTTGTTGCAAGTCCAACAGGCTGGAAACGATTTGCAGATTGTTCTTCACCCGATGGTGAACTTCCTTGAGCAGAACGGTTTTTTCGGCGAGCGAAGCGCGCAGCACCGCCTCCGTCTGCTTGCGCGCGGTGATGTCCCGGTGGAAAGCTTGGACGAGCAATTTCCCCTGGTGCGTAATCAAGGAGGCGGTCACTTCGAGTGGGAGGATATGGCCCGCTTTGTGGTAATGTTCGACCTCGAAGGTGATCGTTTCCCCGGCCAGCACGCGGCGCATCCGCTCCGGCAACTGTCGGGAACTTTCGGGCGCATCCAAATCCGCCAACCGCATTTGCTCCATTTCCGCTACGGTGTAACCTTGCATGGCAGCGAACGCTGCGTTGACCAGCACCAGGGCGCCCGTGGTCGCCTCAATAATAAGGATCCCTTCCGGTGCCCTGTCAAACAAGGCTTGGAAGCGCTGCTGGCTTTGCCGGAGGTGGTGGTCCGCGAGCTTGCGTTCGGTGATTTCTGACTCCAGATTGCGATTGGTTTGGCTGAGCGTAATCGTGCGTTCCTGGACTTTAGTTTCCAAACCAGCATTAAGGCGGATCAAGGCTAAACGCGAAGCGTTCAAACGCCGCGTCACGATAACGAGAAATGCCACCAGCAGGAGCAAGACCGAAAAAACAACAAGCACGGCGATGATTTGCGTCCGGTGGAGTTCCCATGCCGAATACTGCTTATTTTTGATAATACTATCCGGGGGCAAGGCGGACAGCGGAATGCTAAACCTCTGCAAGGCGAGCTGGTCAAAAACGAAGTGATTGGCTTGACCCTTGATAATGGGGATGGCGCTGACCGCTTCGCCGCGCAAGATGCGCAAACTGAGCTGGGCCGCCTCTCGGGCTTGGTGATCATAGCTGTAAACGTAGCCGCCGATGGAGCCGGTCCCGATTAATGCATCGTAGCCGCTGATGACCGGCACGGCCGAAACGGCGGCCAGTTCCCGCAGCGCATTAATGGGAAGATGCTTTACCCCCGCCGCATCTTCGAACATGAGCGCATAGACAACTACTGAACTCTTTGGCAGATCCGCTACCCTTTGTTTGATCACCGACAGCGGCAAGTTAGAAAGGTCAGTAAATTTGAGCTGCCCTTTCATTTTCTCCTGCAAGGCTTGCACCGGCCGAATATACTCCTGATCAGCTTGCCCCACGCCGTGGACGACCACGATCTCATTGATGGTGGGCAGCTTATCCAATACCCATTGCGCCGATTTTGTGTAATCCAACACCCCGCCCACGCCCGTCACGTCTGCCGGCAGTTTCAATGCCTCAAGACGTTCAGTGGTGACGTCGCAAAAAACGATGGGGGTGTTCGGCAAAATTGCGGCGCGCTGTGCCAGCCATAGGTTCAGCATCCGCTCGGTGACGAGGATCACCACGTCCACCGGTTTGCTTTTATACTTGTCCGCAAATAGCCCAAATACTTTTTGTTGATAGGCGGGTTCGGAAAAACGATTGAGATCCAAGTACTCATGGTACACGTCAAGTTTAAGATCAGCGGCGTCCTCGAATTCCTCGCGAATCGCCTGCATTGCGATCACATTAACGGGCAGGTCAATTTGGTGGGGGAACATCACCAATACGGTTTTTTTGACGGGTGCGGCCACCGCTTTGCCCTTTGCCGGTTCGCCTGTTTCAGCGGAATTGACGCCACTCGCATAGAGAACCGCTAGCAAGAAGAGAATCCTAACCGCCGGCAGCGACCCCCTACTTACCCGGGTTCCACTGGTTGAGTAGAGCGGCGGCGCGAACATAATTAGGCCGTGACATTCTCACGAACGACCCCTAGCCCGGATAGTTCACCCTCCGAGGGAAACGCCAACCGTGCGCCGCGGGAGGGCACGCGGCCTACAGGCGCGCCCCCCGGCTGCAGG
>CAIWJG010000451.1 GCA_903912925.1 uncultured Verrucomicrobia subdivision 3 bacterium
CAAGAATGTCCGCGCTCCGAAAAATCTAAGCTGCGCCCAGCCGACGGGGGAGGTCTTTTTTTGCTTCCGCCGTCTGGGGGGTCATCTATAATGCAAGCTGGTCGCAGGTTTTGCGGCCCCCAACTGACTGATTCAGTAACTGGAAGAACCGACTTATGCCACTGACACATACGAAAGACCTGTTTGCCAAGGCGCTGAAGGGTAGATATGCGTTGGGCGCTTTTAACGTCAATAATATGGAGCTTCTCCAGGCGATCGTTGAAGCCTGTGAAGAGGAGAAGGCGCCCGTCATGCTCCAGATTTCCAAGGGCGCCCGTCAATATGCCAACCCGGTTTACCTCAAGAAACTCATCGAAGCCGCCGTCAGCCTCTCCAACATCCCCACCGCAGTCCATCTGGACCACGGCGACTCCTTCGAGCTATGCAAGGACTGCATTGACGAAGGCTTCACCAGCGTCATGATCGACGCCAGCCACGAGCCTTACGAGAAGAACATCGAAATCTGTAAGAAGGTCGTGGACTACGCCCACAAGCGCAACTGCGTGGTCGAAGGCGAACTGGGCCACTTGGTCGGGGCGCAGTTTGACGAAGGTGAAGAGGGTGGCAAATACTCGACCGAGGGACACTACACCAACCCCGAGCAGGCGGTTGACTTCGTGAAGCAATCCGGGGTGGATTCGCTGGCGATTGCCATCGGCAACTCGCATGGCGCCTACAAGTTCAAAGGCGAACAGCACCTCGACCTGGAGCGGCTCAAAGCGATCAAGCAGGCGCTCATGGACGCCGGACTGGGCGATTACCCGCTCGTGCTCCATGGCGCTTCCAGCGTACCCAAGGATCTGGTCGAGGAAATCAACAAGTATGGCGGTAAGCTCGGCACCGACGCCGCCGGCGTGCCGGAAGGAGATATCGAAGTCGCTCGCCGCACCGGTTGCACCAAGGTCAACATTGACACCGACCTGCGCCTGGCGATGACGGCGGGCATCCGCAAGGCGTTCTCGGAGAACCCGAAAGAGTTTGATCCGCGCAAGTATCTCGGCCCCGCCCGCGCCCGCGTCAAAGAGCTTGTGCGACACAAGGTCCGCAACGTCCTGTGTTGTGCCGGCCACGCCTTTGACTAAAGGCTAACTCCTCTGGCCCATCTCTCCGCATCCCCCCGCATGTAGGTGGCTAGCTGTGCGCTTACTACACCGTCACTACACCCGCAGATAGACGATCTGACCCCAGGATACGGATTTGGACCGCCAGCAACCATTTGGCGCAATCCAGGCGGAGGGTATCGCCGGCTACGCAAGTGCCTGGCTGCCAATGGGATGCGATCAAATGCTTGCGCTGTGGCTGCCGGGTGACTCCCATGAGGCCGCCCGCGATGCCATCGCTCACAACCCCCGTACCACGTGCGGTTCTCGCCGTAGTCCCACCGGAGTCTCCCCGTAGTACCTCTGATCGGCGATCAGAGGTACTACGGCGGGACTGCCGCCCTAACTCCATTCAGTGCGAAGAATATGCCGGCATACTGAGCGTCCACGTCGCCAGGTCTGGCGACAGCAATTCTCATTATGGGTCTGCCACCCCGCGCCGGGTGAGGGCACCCGGCCTACATCCCGCGCAAAACCGCCCTCTTGTAGGCCGGGTGCCCTCACCCGGTGTCCCCTTCTCC
>CAIWJG010000452.1 GCA_903912925.1 uncultured Verrucomicrobia subdivision 3 bacterium
GGCCAGCAGCAGTGATGGCAGCAAACTGGTTGCCGCGGCAGATTACATTTATACGTCCAGCAACTATGGCATGACGTGGGTGCAACAGACCAATGCGGGCAGTGGCTGGTGGAATAGCGTCGCCAGCAGCAGTGATGGCAGCAAGCTGGTTGCAGGGACGTATGGCGATTACATTTATACGTCCAGCAACTATGGGGTGACGTGGGTGCAACAGACCAATGCGGGCAGTCGCAATTGGTCCAGCGTCGCCAGCAGCAGTGATGGCAGCAAACTGGTTGCAGTTGCAGGGGTAGATTACATTTATACGTCCACCAACTGTGGGGTGACGTGGATCCAACAGACCAGTGCGGGCAGTCAATATTGGTCCAGCGTAGCCAGCAACAGTGATGGCAGCAAGGTGTTGGCTGCAGCAGTGCCTATGGGCGAACCAGCAGTGGGGGGCGGACTTTACACCCTTCCCAACTATATAACGCAGTGGAGCACAGTTTATGTATCTGGAGATGCTTATGCGAACATCGAGTTGGTTTATGCGGGTGGCGGGCTTTGGGTCCCCTGCTCCTATAGCGGCTCATTCACGATTCAATGAAGCGCCTCCCTGCCATCTGGGTTTTGGCCATGACCGGCCTGGGACTGGTCAGCCTCGCGCTCCCCGGCGAGGGTGCGTCGAGCGCCAATTACTCCAGCGCCCCCGCCGTATTGGATGCCGGGGGCGCGCGCAGTGCCAGTGCTAAATACACGCACGATGGCAGCTTGGGCGGTTTTGGCGGCACGGTCATCAACGTCACCACCCGGGAAACCAACCGGGTCGGCTACGCAGGCCAGTTGCTGGAACCCGTCAGCCTCACCGTCAGCGTTCCCAGCACCAACATCAACGAAGCCACCGGCCAGCAGTTGTCAGCCGTCGCCCGGCTGGATAACGGCTCGGTGACCATGACAGCCGACTGGAACGTGTTAAACGGCCCGATTGCCGCCCTCTCACCCGACGGGCTGCTTACGGCGGCCAATGTTTATCAGGACACCCCCGCCACCATCCTCGCAGCGGCGGAGGGCTTGACCAAATCCGTTGGCCTGCTGATCAAGAACGTCGGCCTGGATGATTATGGCCTCTATGCCAGTGACGGCATCCCCGACCTGTGGCAGGTGCAGCAATTCGGGCTGAACAATCCCTACGCTACGGGCCCCCAAGCGCTCTTCGCCTACACGGCCGGACTGAATCCCACGAACCCGGCTGATGTGTTCACGTTCAACCTTTCCACCGTATCAACGCAGGCCAATTGGCGGAACCTGAGTTTTGCCCCGCGCTACACGAACCGCACTTACCTGGTGGAATATCGAACCAACCTGGCCGCCGGCGGCTTCACGACCCTGACAAACGGGAAAGTCACTGACGTCGGCATCGCGCGAACGGTAGCGGACACCAACGCGGTTTCCAGCCAGCGGTATTACCGGGTCAAAATCACCTATCCGTGACTCGGCAGATAATGCCGCGAGATCTGGCAAGCGGTCACACCCATTCACGCTGGGCAGCTCAGTTCCCGCTTTACACTGCGAGCGCAATTCCTCAGATTGTGAGTGTGGATGTAGTGTCGTTGCGTGAAACCCGCACCGAGGAACGCCCGCGGCAACAGGACCTCGGGTTGCAGCCTCAAACTGAGTTGGAAACCGCCATCAAGCGGTCGCAAGGCTATTTACTCAGCCAGCAGACGCCCGAGGGGTACTGGATCGGCGAGCTGATGGTGGATGCGACGCTGGTGGCGGACAGGATCGCCTACCACCATTGGAACGGGAAGGTGGACCTCCAATGGCAGCGCAAGGCGATGAATCACTTGTTCTCGATGCAGTTGCCCGACGGGGGCTGGAACATCTATTACGGCGGCCCGGCGGAGGTGAACGCAACCATCAAATGCTACCTGGCGCTGAAGCTGGCGGGCGTACCGGTAACTGACCCCCGCATGCTCCGCGCGCGCGAAGTAGCGCTGAACTTCGGGGGCGTGCCGCGCATGAACACGTTCGCGAAGCTCTACCTGGCGCTGCTGGGGCTGTTTCCCTGGGAATATGTGCCGACCATCCCCTGTGAGGTGATCCTGATCGGGAAATGGTTCTACGTGAATTTCAATGAGATGAGTTCATGGAGCCGGTCGATGCTCGTGCCCCTGTCGATCATCAACCATTTTAAGCCCACGCGTGAGCTGAAGCGGAACATCAATCTCAACGAGCTGTACCCGGAAGGCATCCACGAACGGGACCTGGCGCTCGCCCCCGACCCGGAGCGGATTACCTGGCGTAACTTCTTCCTCTGGCTCGACCGGGTACACAAGTTCGCGGAATGGTTCGCGGAGCACAACGTTCATCCGTTCCGCAAGCGGGCGCTGCGCAAGGCTGAGCAATGGATGCTGGAGCGGTTTGAAGGGTCGGACGGCCTGGCCGCAATTTTCCCGGGCATCCTCTACTCGCTCATCGCCCTTAAGGCGCTCGGCTACCCGGACGATCACCCGCAAATTGTGCGGGCGGAGCGCGAGTTTAAGCGGCTGGCGCATGAGACCGAACAGAGCGTGCGCATCGAGCCGTGTTTGTCGCCAGTCTGGGATACCGCCATCGTCAGCATGTGCCTGCAGGAGTCGGGCGTGACGGGCGATCACCCCGCGATAAAGCGCGCTACTGAATGGCTGATGACCAAAGAGATCCGGTTCCGAGGAGACTGGCAGTACAAGAACCCGGCCAAGGTCGAGCCGAGCGGCTGGGTGTTCGAGTTTGAGAACAAGTGGAACCCGGACGTGGACGACACGGCCATGGTGCTGCTGGCGCTGCGCAAGGTTCCGACGGATGACCGCCAAAAGCGCGACGAGTGCTTCCAGCGCGGCCTGACATGGATGATGACCTTCCAGTGCAAAGACGGCGGCTGGGCGGCCTTTGACAAGGACTGCACCAAGGGCGTGCTGGAGAAGGTGCCCTTTGCCGACCATAATGCGATGCTCGACCCGGAGTGCGCTGACATCACCGCGCGGATTCTGGAATTGCTGGGTTACGAAGGCTGGAGCGTCGAGCACCCGCAGGTGCAGAAGGCGCTGCGGTTCCTCCGCGAGCACCAGGAGGAAGATGGGTCGTGGTACGGCCGCTGGGGCGTGAATTATATCTACGGCACCTGGCAGGTGCTGCGCGGGCTGCGTGCCCTAAACCTGAACATGAATGAGCCGTGGCTGCTCAAGGGGCGAGACTGGCTGGAGAGCGTGCAGCACGAAGACGGCGGCTGGGGCGAACGCTGCAACACTTACGACGATCCGGTATTCAAGGGCCAGGGCCCCAGCACGGCCTCGCAGACTGCCTGGGCGGTGATGGGCCTGTGCGCGTTCGACGATTCCGATCGCCCGAGTCTCCAACGCGGCATTGAGTATCTGACTCGCACACAGAACGAGGACGGCTCGTGGACCGAGCACGAAACGACCGGCACCGGGTTCCCGAAGGTCTTTTACCTGAAATACGACATGTATCGGAACAGTTGGCCACTGCTGGCAATGGCGACTTACCGCAACCTGCTCCGCGCCAAGCGCAACGGGGCCCAAACCGCATCGTGATGTTGGCCTCAATGGAGCCGCCACCTATGCTCGACAGCCATGGTTGAGCAAACGGTCCAGATTGTCTCCAACCAGCGCGACACCGATCTTTACTTCCGGCTGGTGGTGCGTGCGCCGCAGATTGCGCCGCTGGTGCAACCGGGCCAGTTTGTTCATCTCCGTATTCTGCCGCTGAAGCACGCGCTGCTGCGCCGGCCCTTCAGTATCTTCCAGGTCTCCGGAGATACCTTATCCATCCTCTACAAGTCAGTCGGTCAGGGCACCGAGGTGCTGTCCCAGATGCCGCCGGGCGATGAACTCAGTATGATCGGCCCGCTCGGCCACGGGTTCACCGTGCCGGCTGCAGGCGGCGAAACGCCCTTGCTGGTCGCTGGTGGCTACGGCATGGCGGCCCTCTACCTGCTGGCACAACGCTCGCCGCAAAAGGGTATCGTCTTTGTCGGCGGACGGCGGCGGGTGGACATCCTATGCGAAGAGGAATTCCGCGCGCTTGGCTGGGAGGTGCGTGCTACCACAGAAGACGGCAGCCACGGTGAGAAAGGGCTTGTGACCCATGCCTTGCAGACCGAGCTAGGTCGGCGAGCGCCGGGACGCAAACTGTTCGCCTGCGGCCCCACGCCGATGCTGAAGGCCGTAGGCCAGCTCGCTGCTGAGTTCAATCTTCCGGCAGAGCTTTCACTCGATGAGCACATGGCTTGTGGCATCGGCGTCTGCCTGACCTGCGTGGTCCCGATCCAGACCGGCGACGGCTGGGAATACCAGCGCACCTGCACCGAAGGACCTGTTTTCGACTCCCGCCAGGTCGCTTGGGAGGAGGCCAAATGAATCTATCAGTTAAGATTGGCAGCCTGACACTGCAAAACCCAGTGACTGTGGCCTCCGGCACCTTCGGCTACGGCGCGGAGTATGCGCCGCTCATCGATCTCAACCAGCTTGGCGCGGTGGTCGTGAAGGGCATCCGGCTACAGCCCGTCCGCGGCAACCGAACGCCGCGCACATTCGAAGTCACCAGCGGATTGCTCAACGCGATTGGTCTCCAGGGACCGGGCGTGGACGGCTTCATTCGCAAGTATTGGCCGTTCCTCAAGGAACTCAAGGTGCCCACCATTATCAACATCTGGGGCACGACCGTCGAAGAATATGCTGAAGTGGCGCGGCGCTTCGACACTCTGGGCGGCGTCGGGGCGCTGGAGTTGAATGTCTCCTGCCCAAACATCAAGGAAGGCGGCGCTCAGTTCGGTACCGACGTGAAACTGCTGAGCCAGGTAGTAGCCGCGTGCCGGAAGGCGACTCAATTGCCGCTGATCACCAAGCTGAGTCCCAACGTGGTCAGCATTGCACCCTACGCCCAAGCGGCGGAAGCTGCCGGTAGCGACGCGTTGTCCATCATGAACAGCTTCCCGGCGATGGCGATCGATATCGCGACGCGCCGCCCAAGGCTGGCGAATGTCACCGGCGGCCTAACCGGCCCCTGCATCAAGCCCATCGCGATCAAGCTCGTCTGGGAGGCCGCCAAGGCGGTCAAGATCCCGATCATCGGCATGGGCGGCATTCAGAATGCAGCGGATGCCATCGAGTTTCTGCTGGCCGGCGCGACCGCCGTAGCCGTCGGCACCGCCAACTTCTATGAACCGCAGACGGCGTTGCAGGTTATCGCCGGGCTCCGCCAGTTCATGCAGCAGCAGCGCCTCCAGGATGTGCGCGATCTCGTTGGCCAATGTCGCTAGAATGCGACAAAGTAGCGCAAGCCTCCGGCTTGCGACTGTCTCGCCAAGCTTCCAGCTTGGCGATGACCGGTTTTGCAGGGCTGCTCTGGGAGCAATTCCTAGCGGCATTGGACAAGAATGTCCGCGCTCCGAAAAATCCAAGCTGCGCACCGGCACAGAATTAGCCGACTTCTCCGCTTGACCGGTTGGGCCACGGGCGCTATAAGCATAGTAATCGACGGTATTTAACAACAGACCTCATTGCCTATGACACTGACAAAGCGCAAATTGGTGATTCGCATTTGCGAGGATACGGGGATTATACAGCAGCATGCTCTCGATATCGTCCAGCATACCTTTGACCATATCGTCAAGGCGCTGGCCAAAGGGGATAAAGTAGAATTACGCAACTTCGGGGTATTCGAAGTCAGGGTGCGCAAAGCACGGATGGGGCGTAACCCGAGTGCGCCGGGGACTCAGGTGCCGATCCCTGCACGCTGCGTCGTCAAATTCAAGGCTGGCAGGGAAATGCGCCTCGGCGTTGGCAAACTTGCCACCAAAGCCGCTGCAAAGACTCCTACCCGACCGCGAAAGGCCTGAGTTCGGGCGGTCGTTAATCTGTCGCGAGCTGCCATTCCCTGGCCAAGGGTGGTTTTCCCGAGTTCCTCTGCGTCTCTGGGTTAAGCCCTTTTCCCAAATCCGAAAACCGAAAACCGAAGGACATCCGAGAGCCGAGAGCCGAATCCGCCAGCTCGCCCCTTAACGCAGAGGCGCAAAGGGGCAAATGCTGAAATCCCCTCCATGCCCGCACCCATTCCAATTTCAGCTATTCAGCATTTTCCCCTTTGACTATGGAACGTTTGCCTGGTTTTCGCGATTTCTATCCTGAACCGCTGCCACAGCCTGACCTGTGGAGCGCGGACGCGCGCCAATACATCTTCGACAAGTGGCGAAGCATGGCCCGGCGCTACGGCTTTCGCGAATACGATGGTCCGCCCCTCGAACCTCTAGAGCTGTTCACCACCAAGAGCGGCGAGGAGATTGTCGGTCAACTCTACAATTTTATCGACAAGGGCGAGCGGGCTATTTCCCTGCGCCCGGAGATGACCCCCACCCTGGCGCGGATGATCGCCGCCTACGAACGGGGCTACAAGAAACCGTTCAAGTGGTTCGCACTGCCCCAGCTTTTCCGGTATGAGCGCCAGCAAAAGGGCCGCCTGCGCGAGCACTTCCAGTTCAATGCGGATATCATCGGCGAGCGCGACCCTGCCGCTGACGCTGAGCTGATCGCGCTGGTGATCGACACCCTCCGCTCGTTCGGCCTGACGGAACAGGACTTCGTCATTCGCCTGAGCAGCCGAAACGCCTGGCAGGAATTCTTCCAGCAACGCCAGGGCGATCCGGCGCAGGAATATGCCTTCTATCAGATCATCGACAAGTTGGAGCGCGAAACCCCAGAAGCGAGCGAACAGAAGCTCAAGCTCGCCGGCCTCTCCCTGGCGGAAGTGTCCGCTTTCATTGAACAGGGCAAAGCCACCGCGGAGCTGCAGACCATCCTGGATAACCTCGCCGCACGCGGGCTAAGCGAATACGTCAAGATCGACTATCACGTCATACGCGGCCTGGCTTACTACACCGGCGTGGTCTTTGAAGCCTTTGACCGAAAAGGTGAGTTTCGTGCGATTGCCGGCGGCGGCCGCTACGACAACCTCGTCAAGCTCATCAGCGGCGGCAAGGTGGACCTCCCAGCCCTCGGTTTTGGCATGGGCGACGTCGTGCTGCTGGAACTCCTGAAGGCACGCGCGTTGCTGCCAAGATTTGACGCCGCCCTGGATGGCTATTGCCTGATCGAGGATGAAACGCTGCGTGCGGCATCGCTAAAGCTGATTCAGGATCTCCGGGCAGCCGGCTTCGTGGTGGACTATTCGCTGACGCCCACGAAATCGGACAAACAGTTCAAGCGCGCCCAGGAACTCAAAGCGGCAAACACGCTTAAGGTCGAACGAAATCTAGCGGGAGAGTTGATGGCGAAAGTGAAGAACCTCAAGACCCGCCAGGAAACCGTCGTCCCGGTGAGCGAGGCCGCCACCCGGTTAGGCGAGACCAAAGGCTGACTCCCACACCCCGGGGTCACTGCCGCAATTAAGGAATGATAGGGAGCACGCCGTGGCTTCTCCCTCTCCCCGTCGGACGGGGAGATCTGGGGTGAGGGGAATTCAGTGGGGGTTAGCAAGGCCATACTCACCCCGCGGTAACTTCTCTAATACAGAGCTTGGCGCCAACCAACAAAAAAGCGAGGCCGAAGCCTCGCTTGCAGAAATCAAACGTCGAGGCGGTTAAGCCTGCGCAGCCTGCGGGGCAGCCACAGGTGCGGTCCGACCCTCGCGCTCCTTCACAAGCGTTGCCCCCTTGCCCACGCGCTTACGCAGGTAGGTCAGCTTGGCGCGACGGACGGCGCCTTTGCGCTCCACTTCCACCTTCTCCACTCGCGGAGAATGCACCGGGAACACCCGCTCAACCCCTTCGCCATAGCTAATGCGGCGGACAGTGAACATTGCGTTCAGCCCGTGACCGCGGCGGCCGATGACCACGCCAGTGAAAATCTGGATGCGCTCTTTGTCGCCTTCGACCACTTTGGTATGCACCCGCACGGTATCGCCCACGCCAAAATCCATAGCGTCTTTGCGATACTGTTCCGACTCAATTGTATCAAGTAATGCCTGATTCATAAAATGTTTGCTTAAGCAAGTCCGGCCGGCGCTCTCTTGTGCGCAACTGAGCCTGCTCCGTCCGCCACCGGGCAATTTCCGCATGGTTGCCCGAGAGCAGAACTTCCGGGACCTTCGCCCCGCGAAACTCGGCCGGCCGCGTATATTGCGGATATTCGAGCAACCCGTGGCTGAACGAATCATCCCGGGCGCTGTCTTCATCGCCCAGAACACCCGGCAACAGCCTGGTGACGGCGTCGATAATCACCATCACCGGCAGCGCGCCGTTCGTCAAAACGTAATCGCCTATCGACAACTCATCATCTGCCAACTGCTCGCGCACCCGCTCGTCAAAACCCTCGTAATGGCCCGAGACCATTAGCAAGTGCTCGATCCCTGCCAACTCGTGGGCGATGGCCTGACTAAACGGCCGGCCCGCCGGCGAGAGCAGAATTACCCGCGTGCCCTCGCGCGCCAGACTTTCCACTGCTTCAAAGATCGGCTCGGGCTTCAGCAACATGCCCGGTCCGCCGCCAAAAGGTCGATCATCGACCGTCCGGTGGCGGTCATGCGCGTAATCGCGCAAGTTATGGATCGCCAGATCCAACCGCCCCGCTTCCCGCGCCCGCTTGATGATGCTTTCGTCCAGCGGCCCTGCGAACATCGCAGGAAACAACGTGAGCACGTCGATTTTCATCTTCCCGATGCGGGCCGAATCCGACTTGCGTCACCGCCCACCTGGACCGGAAAACCAGCCGCCTAATGGGCCGGCTTGTCTTCGACGATCTCCAGCGTGCAGCGCAGCCCTTTCTTGGCGCTGCCAGCCAACAGCAATGCGCGGATCGCATTAATGGTCATGCCTTGCCGGCCAATAATCTTCCCGACATCCTGCGGATGCAACCGCAACTCGTAAACCGTCGTGCCCTCCCGCTCCACCGGAGTGAGGGTCACCGCGTCAGGGTTTTGCACCAACCCCTTGACGACGTATTCGAGGAAGGCTTGCACAGTTCAGGGCCTATCATTACGCCGCCGCTACCGCCGCCGCGGCCTTGGTTGCTTTCTTGATGAAACTGGCGACCGTTTCGCTCGGCTGCGCGCCTTTGCTTACCCAGTAATTGGCTCGCTCCAGATCCAACGTGAACTTGTCGGCCTTCTTCTGAGGCAGGTAGGTGCCCAGTTCCTCAATGAACTTGCCATCGCGCGGGCTGCGACCATCAGCCACGACAATGCGGAACGCAGGCTTGTTCTTCGCCCCGACTCGCTTCAAACGAATTTTAACTGCCATAAATTATCAATATCTTCGGCGGTGACCTCGTCCGGGCCACTCCGCCCTCGGGTTTTCCCACGAGGAGCGGAAAGCCTAGACTCGGCTGGCCGAGTTAGCAAGCCCTGTTTTGAGGATTTTATTCGGCCTCCACCACCGGCCGAACGCGGCGCAAAACGAGGCTCTCCCCTTGAGAAAGGGAAACGCTGAAATACTGAAAAGCTGAAACCCAACCCATGCCCCCACCCATTCCCATTTCAGCATTTCAGCTTTTCAGCATTTCCCTTCTATGGTCTGCTTAAAGAAAAACAAATGCCCTCAGTCCCAAAAAGAGCCAGCAAACGGGTCCACTCCGACCCTTCCACGCCCGAATTGCTGTTGGATTATGCGCCCGCTCGCCAGGCGGCCCGGCCGCGGTCGCTCGCCGATGAGCAAGGCGGACTCAAGCTCTCGATCGGACCGCAAGCCGTCCCGGCTCGCAGCAGCCACCCAAGCCGTGACCATTCAGTAGAACGCGACCTTCCCCCGCCGCCCCTCGCCCCGCTGGCCCCGCCCCTTCCCCTTCCCGCCCTGGCCGATGAGTTGGCCAGCTTCCGTGAATTCGGTCAAGCCACCCGCAAGCTGGTCACGACCTTCCCCGGTGCAGACGGCCAGCCGCGCGAAGTCCCCACCTTCGTCAACGAATTTTGGACCGCCCGGCAGCGCCAGGCCAGTTCGCTCCAGGAGATTTCCTACCGCGCCTGTTTCAAACCGCAGTTGCCCCGCTTCTTTATCGAGCGCCTGACCCAGCCCGGTGAGGTCGTCTATGACCCGTTCATGGGCCGCGGCACGACTGTCCTCGAAGCCGCCTTGCTGGGCCGTGTTCCTTGCGGCTGCGACATCAACCCTTTAAGCGTCGTCCTAACCCGGCCCCGGCTCCAACCGCCCAGCCTCGCAGCCGTCGCCCAGCGGCTGGGGCAAATTGATTTCGCCTCGTCCAATGAATTCCCGGGGGAGTTGCTGGTCTTCTTCCACGCGGACACGCTGCGGGCCATCGCGTCCCTCAAGCAGTATCTGCTGGCGCGCCGCGCCGCTAAATCGCTTGACGACGTGGACGACTGGATCTGCCTGCTCGCGCTGAATCGTCTTACCGGCCATTCATCCGGATTCTTCTCCGTTTATACTCTGCCGCCCAACCAGGCCGTCTCGGTCAAATCGCAGCGTAAGATTAACGCTGACCGCAACCAAACCCCTCCGCCCCGCGACGTGCGGGCCATCATCCTCAAGAAGACCCGCATCTTGCTGCGCGACTGCGACCCGGCCACACTCCGCGTCCTGGCCAACGTCGCGCCCAAGGCCGTCCTATTGACCGAGCCCGCCGCGCACACGCCTGAACTTCCCGCTCGATCCGTCTCGCTGGTCGTCACCTCCCCCCCGTTCCTCAACGTGGTGGATTACGCTACCGACAACTGGCTGCGCTGCTGGTTCCTCGGCCTGGACGCCAAATCCGTAAAGCTCACCGTCCCCAGGAAACTGGACGCCTGGCAAGCTGCCATGACCGAAGTCTTCCGCGAGCTGCATCGCGTCCTCAAGCCCGGCGGCTACATCGCCTTCGAAGTCGGCGAAGTCCACGCCGGCAAGACCAAGCTGGAAGAAGCCGTCCTGCCCTGCGGTGTGGCCGTCGGACTGGAGCCCGAGTTGGTGCTTATCAACGATCAGGAATTCACCAAGACCGCCAACTGCTGGGGCGTGGATAACATGGCCAAGGGCACCAACACGAACCGCATCGTCCTCTTCCGCCGACCGAAGGACGCACGACAAGATTAGAAAACCGAAAACCGAAGGAAATCCGAAGACCGAAATCCGAGGGCCGAATCGCCATCGGCAGCCGGTTTCAGCTTTTCAGCATCCCAGCTTTTCCCTTGCAAATGAGTCCGTCATCAGCCTCGCCTTCCGTGGTCGATCCCGCCCGCCTGACCTCGATGGACGCCTACCGCGGGTTTGTGATGTTCCTCATGATGGCCGAGGTACTCAGGCTATCACGCGTGGCGAAGGTTATACCGGACAGCGCGTTCTGGCAGTTCCTCGGCCACCACCAAAGCCACGTCGCCTGGATGGGCTGCTCGCTGCACGACTTGATTCAGCCTTCCTTTTCGTTCCTGGTCGGCGTAGCGCTCCCGTTCTCGCTGGCGAGCCGGGCGGCCCACGGGCAATCACGCGTGCGCATGACCTCTCACGCCGTGTGGCGCGCGCTGTTGCTCATCCTGCTGGGGGTTTTCCTGCGCTCCTTAGGCCGACACCAAACCTACTGGACCTTCGAGGACACCCTCAGCCAGATCGGCCTCGGCTACGTGCCGCTGTTCCTGCTGGGCTTCCGCCCCGTGCGCGAGCAGTGGGCCGCGCTGGGGCTGATCCTCGTCGGCTACTGGGCGACCTTCGCGCTCTACCCGTTGCCGGGTCCGGACTTCGACTACGGCAAAGTGGGGGAGTCGAACACCTGGCCGAACCTGTTGTCGGGCTTCGCAGCGCATTGGAACAAGAACAGCAACGCCGCCTGGGCCTTCGATACCTGGTTCCTCAACCTCTTCCCGCGGGAGAAAGCTTTCGGGTGCAATGGCGGCGGCTATTCCACGCTCAACTTCATCCCGACACTCGGCACGATGATCCTGGGCCTGATCGCTGGAGGAGTGATGCGCAGCGAACGCGCGCCGTGGGCCAAGGTGAAGTGGCTGGTCGTGGCGGGCGTCATTGGGCTGGCGGCGGGCGCAGTGCTGAGCGGGTTGGGCATCTGCCCAGCAGTCAAACGCATCTGGACGCCGAGTTGGGTGCTCTTTAGCGGCGGTTGGTGTTTCTTGCTGCTGGCTGGGTTCTACGTGGTGATTGACCTATGGGGCGTCCGGCGCTGGGCTTTCCCGCTGGTGGTGGTGGGCATGAACTCCATCGCTGCCTATTGCATCGCGCACTTGTTCGAAGGGTTCATCAGCAGCAGCCTGGACACCCATCTGGGAACAGACCTGGGCAGGATCTTCGGCCCGGCCTATGAACCGCTGATCCGCGGAGCGCTGGTGCTCTTCGTGATGTGGGGGCTCTTGTTCTGGATGTACCGCAGAAAGATCTTTCTGCGCATCTGAGCAGCCGCACGGGTCCAATTCAAAAGCCATGCGCACGATCCTCTTCAGCCTCCTGACTTTGGCCGCGGTGTTAGCTGCCGCGACCGATTCAACCACCAACCAATTCCTCCCAGCCATCCCGATCGGCTACTACCTCCAGGAATACGACGATTGCGGCGTAGATGGCCGGCAGCCGCACGTGGTGATGAAGGACTGCTACCTCTGGACCTTCAACACCAGCGACACGGACGCCGGGCTGAAGGAGCGCTCGGCGGTATTCAGTTACAAGGGCATCCAGGCTAAATACGAGGACCTTGATCCAACCGCCTCCTATGTGCTGGCGCTAACCTACGCCAGCGACCATGTCTATAAGCGCGTCCAGAGCCTCGAAGCCAACGGTGTGGGGTTACACGGGCCATATGCGTTGCCGATGGCCAAGGCCACGCGCGTCATCGTGAGGGTGCCGCCGGAGGTCACCCGCGACGGCAAAATGACGCTCTCGTGGAAGATACACGGCGAGGTAAATGCCACGGTGTCAATCATCGAGCTATGGGCCAACAAGCCGACCTTGGGCGGATTGCGGTTTGGCTCGATCACCGGCGCACCAGGCGGTTTGCAAGGACAGGTGCTGGACCTAACTTACGACCCAGTGGTCGGAGTCCAGATCACGGCCTGGGCTCACGGCAACACGAACCGCCCAGTCACTACCACCCGTGCCGAGGGCATCTTCACCTTTGGCCGGCAGGACCTTGAAGCCGTGGCGGTTGAAGGCCGGTTCACGCTCACTGCGCAACAGGGCGAGCAGCAGAGATGCCGCAGTCTCAGCCTTACGAATCTGTTCTTTGAGCCGATGCATTACCGCCCACTACCTGCCACGACCGCCGGTCTGAAGCTGAACTGCCTGCTGCTCGACGGCACCTGGGTGCTTAATTCCGCTCCGACCAACGAAGTCCGAGCACAGCCGCTCAGCGGCCCAGGCTGGGCGCCGTTCAAGGTGCCAGGCCAGTGGCGGCAGCAGGGCTTTGACGTGCCGCCGGACAAAGCTGTTGCCGTAGCCAGGGAATTCATGATTCCCAAGGCCTGGGCAGGTAATCGCATCATCCTAAGGTTTGATGCCGTCCACGCCGGCACGCGCTACTGGCTCAACGGCCACGAGCTAGGCTACAGTGAGAACCTGTTCACGCCCGTGGAGTGGGACATTACAGACGCCGCTCATCCTGGCCAAACCAACCGGCTGGACTTGGAGATGAAGGTGGCCACCGTCTCAGAGGCACTCTCTTACTCATCCGCGTACGCGTTTCATAACCTCGGCGGGATCGACCGCTCGGTCCGCGTGTTCGCGTTGCCGCCGACGCATGTGCGCGAACTGCGCGTCAATGCGGCGCTCGACAAGGATTACCGGGATGGCGAGGTGCTGCTGCACCTGCTGCTGGACGGCGGGAACGCCGCGCAGCCGGACCCGGGCGGGCGAGCCTCCCCGCGAGCCCAAACATCTCGGAACAACCATGCTCACGAGGACGCTCGCCCTCCCGAACCGCTGTCGCTCGCGATCAGGCTACAGGATCCGTCCGGCAAAGTGGTCAAGCACTCACTAGCCGATGCTACCCTCGGCTCTTTCACGGACACGAAAGCGGTTGATCTGGTCGCCCATGTTACCACGCCGCTTCAGTGGAGTGCGGAGAAGCCGCAGCTTTACCGGCTAACGATCGAATTGAAGCGCGGCACGACGCCCCTGGAGCGCCTCGATCGGAGCATCGGCTTCCGCAACCTCGAGGTCCGTGGCCGGCAGCTCTACGTCAACGGCCAGCGCGTCAAGCTGGCAGGCGCTTGCCACCATGAAATGGACCCGCTCACCGGTCGCGCTAATACCGCGCGCCACGCCGAGACGGATGTCCGCCTGCTGAAGGAGGCGAACCTGAACTATATCCGCACCTCGCACTACCCCCCAAACGCCGAGTTACTGGAAGCCGCTGACCGGCTGGGGATGTATGTCGAGGTCGAAGCGCCGTTCTGTTGGGTCGGCGGCGCGCTGGACAATCCCACCAATCTGTTTGCCACCCTTACGCCCACCTCGGCCATGGTTGATTATCACCACAGCCACCCGAGCGTGATCGTCTGGTCGCTGGCCAACGAGTCGCACTTCAACCTTCAGTTCCTCGCCTCCGCTCGTATGGTCAAGGAGTTGGACCCCACCCGCCCCACCACCTTCAATCACGACATGGCCAGCAGCCCGCTTGCTTGCGTTACCGACCTCGCCAACATCCATTATCCGCCGATGCCCTACGATGACGTGCTCAAGGATGACCCGCGCCCGCTCTTCCTCGGCGAATACTTCTTCCCTGTCTGCCATGAGCAGACCGACGCGAGCATCAACCCCGGCCTGCGCGAACTGTGGGGCCAGGGCAGCGCTGAGCCGGACTCCGCCTTCGCCCGTGCCTGCACCCTGGACTTCGACAAGCCGCCACTCAAACCAGGCATAAAACCGGGCGGCTGGAGCTATATCACGCATTCGGACCGCGTCATCGGCGGCGCTATCTGGGCTTCGCACGACGACGCATTCTATCTCTCAGCGACCAATCACGCCGGCTACGCCTGGCATCACGGCTTCTGGGGGCTCATTGATTCGTGGCGGCGGCCCAAGCCCGAGTGGTTTCTAGCGCGGCATATCTTCAGCCCAGTGTGGCTGGAAACGCGGCATGTGCCGTTCACTCCCGGACAGAAGAGCGTCCGCGTGCCGGTCGAGAACCGCTACGCCTTCACCGACTTCAGCGATCTCAAGTTCACGTGGAATCTTAAAGGGCACAAGGGCAAGCTCACCCCCCGTCTGGCGCCGGGCACAAAAGGCGAACTCGAAATCCCTTTGCCGTCGGGGACCGCCGCAGGCGAGGGCATTGCGCTGCGCGTGACATCGGCCTCGGGGGCCGTGATCAATGAATCACTTATCCACCTTGGCACAGAGAAGCCGGCGGCACTCCCACGGCCTGCCTCCGGCGCGCCGCGCTGGAGCGACGACGGCCGCAAGATCGTCATCCAGGGCAAGGGCTTTGCCGCCGTGTTCGACCGGGAAAAAGGTGATTTCGATTCCACCGACCCGCGCCACACGTGTCCCGTCATTTCCTTCCCCACCATCCACGTCACGCGCTATGACTTCGGCGACCTCAATGGGCCAAACTCGCCGCCCTATGCTGTGTTCCCTGACGCCAAGACCCGCCGTTTTGAGAGCCTCGAGGTCAAGGATGAGGCAGCCGGCCTTAGATTAACCGTCCACGAGCACTATGAGAGCTTCGCCGGCTTCACCTCCTGGACCATAGATAAGGACGGCCAGGGCGTCATTGCCTGCGATTACACCTACTCCGGGAAACCGATGGACACGCGCGAGGCTGGCATCCGGCTCTTGCTCCAGCGGACTTGCGATGAGCTGAATTGGCGCCGCTGGTCCGAGTGGGGCGCATTCCCGCAGGAGAGCATCAGCCGCACTGAGGGCACCGCCCGCGCCCACCGCGACAGGAAGTGGGGCGAGGCGCGCTGGAATCAGCGCCCAGCCTGGCCTTGGTCACTGGACGAGACGGAATTGGGCACCACCGATTTCCGCTCCATCAAGTACAACATCTATGAGGCGTCCCTGGTGTCGCCGAACGGTTCGGGCTTCAGCGCCCACGCCAACGGCAACACGCATTTCCGCGCCACCCTGGCCTCAGACGGCGTAGCGGCGCACTTGCTCTGGCGCTGCCCCCTGGGCCAGGTGCCGCTCAAGCCAAAGGAATGCCTGCAAGGTGAGTTCGTGGTGCGGCTAACGCCGCCGCGAGCAAAACCCTAAGGCAGGCTGAAAAGGCGAGGCCCTACGCCTTTCGCTTGTGGATGGTGATCGAGTTGCCGTCCGGATCCGCCACCACGGCCATGCGGCACACGGGCGTCTCCATGGGTTCGACGCGAAACGCCGCCCAGCTTGCCTTAAGCTGCTTGGTCGCCGCCTCGAAGTCATCCACCGCCAAGGCTACCACTCCACCGCCCGCCGAAGGTTTCCAGTCCGGCGCGCCATTGGTAATCGCGAGTGTGCCGGGGCCAATGTCACACTCGATCCAGGACATCTTCCCGACCTCGACCGCCATCGCGGCTTTCAGTCCGGGAACCTCCTCGTTTTAGGTTCATGGTTTTGTTTTATCGGCGCTCATTTGGCCTCTTCCGAGTCTGCCCGCCTGAGTGGCGGCACGCCCCCCACCGCCGACGGTCTGCCCCAGAACCGGGGTGGCGGCGGCTCGTCCCAGCATCCTGCAAACGTGCCGTTTCGTCTGGGAACAAGCCGTCCCCACCCCGGTCCATTGACGCCTCGTGCGTCGGAATGCCGAGGAGGGCGGCACCGGTTGTTATACTACACGCGGGTTAGTGTATTACTTGCGTTGTGGGGAACAGTTGGAAATTCCAAGTTAGCAACGAGGCGAGGGCGGCCGCGTGGTTGTGATGGGCCAAGGCGGTGGTCTGGAGGATGGCGTTTTTCATCGTCGCGA
>CAIWJG010000453.1 GCA_903912925.1 uncultured Verrucomicrobia subdivision 3 bacterium
GATTTGAGCCTCCTCACGTCGGCTGCTACGAAAGTTCCGCTTGATGAACGGCCTGTCAGACTATCGCAAGTTGACCTTGCGAATGTCATTTCCCCGGCGGCCCCGTTTTCCTTATCCTCTGTGACAAAGATGACTGCCAGTGATCCAATTAAGGTTTACGACGCCCGCTGGGAGGTCGAGGAATTCAACGATAACGAGGTTCGTAGGCTATTTGAGGCCACATTCGCCTATGGTCGCCTGCTCGGGGTCGATACCGTCACTCTGACCCGTGATGCCCGTCTCGGCTGCGCTCGTGTCCTCGAACTCGGGGTTGAAGCGGCCGTTCGCATGGGGCTGCGCACATTCGTCCGCTACGAGCCGATATCCACCCCCCAGGGTTACTTCACCAGCCTTTGGGTTTCGCAGCAACACCCAAAGACAATGGGTCTGGGCATTACCGCCTCCCACAACCCGAAGCAATACATCGGTGTCAAATTCACCGTGCCCACCGTTCACGCCATCGGCCTGGATTGTGGCCCGCTCGGCGGCCTGACCAAAGTGCGTGAGCTCTACCATAGCGCCGGTGAATTTGCCCCAGCCCCGGGTGGCTCACTCACTGTGCTGGATCTCACTCGCGAATATATTAATTTCTCGCTCCATGCCGCCGGGGTCAAGCCCGGCGACCTCTCCGGCCTGACCGTCGTGCTCGATACGTTCCACGGCTCGGCTGGCCCGGAAATCTACCAGGCGCTCAATCGGGCTGGCGTGTGCGTTCTTCCCCATCGCCTCGCGCCCAACGGCGAATTCCCCACCGGCTCGCCCAACCCAACGAGCCAGGGCAAAATGGGGCCCGCCTGTGCGCTCGCCAAACAGCACCGGGCGGATGCGGTGCTCGGCATCGACGGGGACGGCGACCGGATTGTCTTTGGCGATGCGCAGGGCATCCTCACCGCTGGAATCGCCTTCATCCCGATCCTCAGAGCCTGTGGCGTTGATTCCCAAGCTGCGGCCCCTGCCCGAATTCTGTATGACCCGAAGGTTTCTCCGCTCGCCTTGGCGGAATGGGGCCACCTGGGTTGCCAGCCGCTTCTGTTCCGCAACGGCCATTCACAAATCAAGGATTACATGACACAGGTGGATGCCCTGGCGGCCGCCGAGGAGTCCGGGCACTATTATCACCGCATCACCCTGGGCAAGGCCACTGTATCCGGCGAGAACTCGATCCTGACGATTCTCCTGTTTCTCCGCGCCCTCAAGCAGCAGCCCGACCTTCTGGACCAGCTCTGGGCGCTCCAACACCGCGTCTTCACTACCGGCGAATTCAACTACCAGTTCGATTCCGATAACACGCGAGACCGTGCGCTAGCTGGCCTGATCGCCCACTTCGTCCAGGACGGTGCGGCTACCGTGACCACTACATCCGACGGTATTGATCTCCAGGGAACCTGCCTGGCCAAAGGCGTCCAGTTAGACCCAGGCTCGGTCAAGCTGGAGGCCGGCTGGTACTCCGGCTACCTCCGCATCGCTACCAACGAGAAGGCCGTGGTTCGCTCCTATTTCTCCGCCGGCGACATCCCCTTTGGCAAGCAAGTTGAAGCTCGCGCCCGAAAGATTCTTGAGCAGGATTTTCAGGGCCGCCCCATCGATTGAGTGCGCTTACCCGCGTCGGCGTGTCTTCTGCAGGCGCTCGACGAAGTCAACAAAGCCTCCCACCTGGCTGCTAAGGACGGTCAACAGCGGGTGCGAAGCGGCTACGGTTTTGGCATCGGAGCGCCCGGCGGGTTTGCGGGCAGCAGGGCGGGCCGGCGGCGCATCTTGTTTTGGAACCAGAGCCGCCAGACCATCATCAAGGCTTCGCTGATGATGTGACCGGACATCTTGGAATGACCTTGAACCCGCTCGGTAAAGACGATGGGCACCTCCACGATCCTCATGCCCTGACGCCACAGCCGGTGCGTCATCTCGATCTGGAAGCTGTAGCCGTTGGAGTCGATCTGATCGAGATTGATCGCCTCCAGCGCCCGCCGGCCGAAACACTTGTAACCGCCGGTTGGGTCGGTGATCGGCATGCCGGTAATGATTTGCACGTACTTCGCCGCGCTCTTGCTTAGCATCAGGCGGCTGAGCGGCCAGTTGATGATGCGGATGCCGTTCAAATACCGCGAGCCGAGCACCAGGTCGGCATTCCGGGCGGCCTCAAGAAACATCGGGATGTCGTCCGGGTTGTGCGAGAAATCCCCATCCAACTCGAAGACATAATCGTAGCCGTGCTCCAGCGCCCACTTGAAACCCGCGATATAGGCCCGACCCAACCCGCTCTTTTCCTGCCGGTGCAGGACGTGGATGGCAGGGTGTTTCGCCGCCAGATCGTCGGCGAGTTTACCGGTGCCATCGGGTGAATTGTCGTCCACCACCAGCAAGTCCACCGGCACGGGCAGGGCGAGAAGCCGTTGGGCGAGCGGAGGGAGATTTTCCCGCTCATTGTAAGTTGGCACAACGACGAGGTTCTTCATCATATAATCGAAGCCCGGGGATAAATAGGTGACCACGGGGATTAAGACAAGCAGCAATTCAAAAGAAACACTAGCGAGATTACGGCTTGTGAGCAGCAGTAGTTCAAAAGCCGGCTTGGTCCGGGGTAAGACCTGCCTCAGGCCCCTAATAGGGGCCCGGGCCAAGGTCTGCGGGGCGATAAAATACCGTCCACCCGCTCGACACGGTCCCGGCATCGATGGTGGTCTTGTACTTGGCCACGTCGAATCTCCGCCAGAGCACGCTGCCATCCTCGTAAAGGATATTGCCCCCGATGGATATGCCATTGTTGCCCCGGTGGTTCGCGAAGGGAAAGCTCTTGCCGCTCGCTCCAGCAATTCCTGACCAGGTAAAGTTGGGGGCCGTGCCGGTGGCCTGAATCTTGTCGAGCATGACCGGCGCCTTGCGATAGGCGCCGCCCAGTTTCTTGCGGTAAACCCATTCAGCAAGACCCATGTCGTTGTAGTTTGGCCAACCGGCAGCATCCCGTCCGGGCAGAAACTGGTAGCCGATCAGATTCACCCGGTCTGCCTCCGATTCAACGCCGCGGTGCCATTCGTCGGTGGGACAATAGAGCACATCCTGCTTGTTCCGTTGCTGGGTGGCCGTGCCCGGACGATTTGGATAGAGGTAATTGGGGTAGAAGTTGGTGTTCAGATTCATCCCCATCCAGGCAAAACCGCTGGCTCCGTCGGAGGTGGCGTTGACGGGAAAATACTCCCCGTTGTCCCCGCCGTACATGATGACGGCAAGCCCCCATTGCTTCATGTTGCTGGCGCACTGAATCCGCACAGCCTTCTCCTTCGCCCCGGCCAAGGCCGGCAACAGCAGCGCCGCCAAGATGGCGATGATCGCAATGACCACCAGCAATTCGATCAGGGTAAACCCACTCCGCCGCAGCCAAGCACTGCGATCCCGACATCCTAGCCGGCCACCAGTTGTCTGTTTCATAAGTTCAAGAGTCTTCTGCCCAACGTAACAGCACGCTCACCTGAACCGAACGCGTGGAACATAACCTGACAGCACCCCTTTGCCAACCTCAATTCGTCACCTCAATTCGTCACCTCAAGATTCGCCTCCCACAGGGAGCCAGTTCAACGCATTGACACGCGTTCAGCATTGAAGGTGGATTTCTGGCTGCCGAAGCCCCTGCCGTTTGACCGAGAGATGTTGCGGCGCCGAGTGCATATGCCCTTGTTTGGCGAGCCTGCCTGGATCACCACGGTAGAGGATTCCATCCTTCACAAGCTCGTCTGGAACAGAATCACGCCTTCGGACCGGCAGATGGGAGACGCCGCGGGGGCCGTCGCCGTTCAAGGCGAGAAACTCGACCAGTCTTACTTGAAGCAATGGGCTGAAGCGCTGGGGGTTATTGGAGAGCTAAACAAGCTCTTAAGCGGCGAAATCACGCCAAAGCTTACCTGAGCCTAACTCAGCGGGCGATCAGTGCCGACCAACGGGCTCAGGCTCAATACGGGTTGCTCGGCGCCAGCTCCCATATCTGCAGCGCGCGCACTTCCGCCGGGCCGCCGTTTGAGAAGAGTTTCACCCCAATACTGTCCGGGCGGGACGGATAAATGCGTCGCATGACGGCTTGGCGGCCGTTGGCAAAGACTTCGACGACTGATTTATCAATGAAGACCCGCAGCTTGAGCGGTTCATCCGCCGGCAAGCTGAAGGGGCCCGCTTCGACGCTCTTTGCTCCCTCCGTCAGGCTGGATTTGGTAGTATCGACCTTCAGCTTCTGCTCGACCGCGTCATAGAAAACGGGCGTCTGCTCTTCGCCGCCAGGAGAGCAGCAGACTTTGATGCCAAATTGACGGGCGGCCGGGGCGCTCATCTCCAGTTCCAATTCGAGGCTGCGGCCGCCCATGCCCTCCAGCGCCAATTCAGCGCCGTCCGTGACGGTCAGGCCGGTTTTCTGCTTTCCGTTGTAACGCAGTTGCTCGATTTCCTGCGGCGGGTTCATGCGCAGTGAGCCGTCGGCGCCGAGCGAGAGGACACGGGGCAGGCTCATGGTGCCGGACCACCCAAAATCTCCGCGGGTCTTGAAGCCGGGGCCGTCGAAAATCCAAGCCCACATGATGCGCCGGCCCTTGTCGTCGAGCAGGCTCTCGGGCGCGAAGAACGAGTTGTCCACCCAGCTCATCTTTTCGTGAAAGGTGGGGTGAAACTGCTCTTCTTTCCAGTCTCCGAGGTAGTAGCGGCAGCCGAGCCGGTGGCTGATGCACAGGAGCATGCGCCGGTCACCGAGCTTGAAGAAGTCAGCGCAGGAAACGTCTTCGCCGATCGAGACGCCGGCGACGGGGTTGGCCATGAGGTCGCCGACATATTTCCACTCGCCTGCCAGGCTGCTGGCCTTGGCGACGCCCGCTCGTTCTCCGCCAAAGATGGCGTAATAGGTGTCGCCTTCCAGCCAACCGTAAGGGTCCCAGGAACGATACTTGTCATGAAACGGATCACCCGGCTTGGTCTTGGGAGTAATGGGGTTGGAGTCGAGCTTCTTCCACTCGTTCAGATCATCATCGAGAGCCTCTGCCATCGCGTTGCCCTGCCCCACCTGGTGGTAGCAAATGGTGGGACGGCCTTCTTTGTTGAGAAAGCAGTTGCCGCTGAACATGCCGGAGATCAAACCGGTGGGATGATGCCGCCAGTGGAACAGGTCAGTGCTGGAAACATGTCCCCAGTTGTGCCCTCGTTGGTCCTGGAAGATGTAGAAAAGATGGTAGCGCCCTTTCCAGTAGATTGCGCCGTTGGGATCGAAGGGCATACAGGAGCCCTCTGGTGTAACGAAGTGATAGCCCGCCCGATAGGGGTCGCTGAGCAGCTTCTCCCGGAGCGCACGCGCGGAGCTGTTTGGGTCCATCAATCCGTTGGAAGCCTGGCCGGCATCTGCCGTCACCTGGGACGCCAGCAGGAAGGCGCCGGGTTTATCGAGATGGAGCTTGCCGTCAGCAATTCGTGCATCGCCGAAGAGGGTGCTGGTGGGAAATGCCTTCATCCGGTCCGCGACCCTGCCGCCTTCGAAATCCCACCACGCCAGGGGCTTGGGATCGGAAGGCTGGTTGGGTTTCAGCGCGGCGATCTGAGCGGCATTCAGCGCCACCCCATAAATGCGGGCATCGTCAATCGAGCCGGTAAAGAACCGGTCGTTGAGCGCAGCCTCTATGTGCCGCAGGCCGATGAGGACCTTGCTATCGTTGCCAAATCGTTCGGGACCTTCCGCAGCATAGCTGGCGCACTGGCTGCCGTTTCGATAAAGGGTGACCTGTTTCCCCTGGTACACAATGGCAATTTGCACGAGCGTGTTGGTATCCGCCGTCTCGGCGGGGAAACGCTCCTGGTCTCGCTTTGTTCGCCGGAACCCGTCGCTGCCCGGCATCCATTTGCTTGGCGCCATCTCGCCCAACACGATCGCATCGAAAACACCCCCGGGCTTCTCAATCGTCAGCACACTGCCGCCACGCTGCGTCAGATTCGCCGGGGTGACCCACGCCACCAGGGTCTTGTCCCGGATATCCGGGGCAGCCGAGGCGGTCAAGGCTGCGCTGAGGGCTGCGCTGAGGGCGAGGACCAACTGGTATGCGAGCGCTTTATTCATGCTCTACGGAACAAAGCGGCGTTTATAAAGTCAATCGGAAATGGGATATAAAACGTCGGTGAACCCAATTCCAATTTGCATCCAAGCTGATATCCGATAGATTCGTATCCCGTGGGGGCAGACCTTGTACCAGCCCCAACATCGTGTCATCTTGAACACAACCTGGTATAATACAACAATGATGGACCGTGGACGATGCTGACGGTTATGAGCAAAGTAGTTTTTGTTCAGAAAGACGTCTTCGCCAAGCCGGGGATCATGGCCTTGTCAGCGGTCCTGAAGTCGGCCGGGTTCGATTGCCGGGTGGTGGTCGCGGACCTTGAACGCGATGTGGTTGGGGCGGTGCTAGCGTTAAAGCCGGATGCGGTGGCTTTTTCCATCACCACAGGGGAGTACCCCTTCATGAAAGCCGTGGGCACCCGGCTCCGGGAGAATTATGATAAAATCATCATCTGTGGCGGAGCTCATCCCACGTTTTATCCTGATGTAATCCAGGAACCCTATCTGGATGCGTTGTGCCGAGGGGAAGGGGATGATGCTTTTCGGGAGTTCTTGCAGGCGTGCAAGAGTGGGGCACCAACGGAAACCATTCCTAATCTATGGGTGAAGAAGAACGGAACGGTTCACAAGAATGAGGTCAGACCCCTACTGGCGGATCTGGATCAATTGCCCTTTTATGACCGGGCACTTTACAAAAGCTATGATCTCTACACCCAGCCCGGACATGAGCTGCTGTACCATCAGGTGGTCATGACGGGAAGGGGCTGTCCCAAAGCCTGCTCGTTTTGTTTCAACAAGACCTACAACGCCCTTTACCGGGGGAAGGGGCCTCCGATCAGAAGACGGTCCGTTCCCCACATCATCCGCGAACTTAAAGCGCTCAGAGAATCCGATTCGCCGTCCTTTATCACCTTTGACGACGATAGCTTCACACTATCGCCTAAGCGCTGGCTTGAGGAGTTCTGCACCACTTACGGAAGCGAAATCGGCATCCCGTTTAAAGTCAATTCAACCCCTGCGGCCTTGACCGAAGAAACCGTAAAGTGGTTGAAGTTGGCTGGCTGCTTTGCGGTTAAAATCGGACTTGAGAGCGGCAACGAGGATATCCGGAACCGTCTGTTGAATAAGAGCGTCTCGGAGAAGTGTATTGTGGACGCAGCCGGGATCCTGAAGAAATACAAGATCCGTTTCCAGACATTCAATATGGTGGGAAATCCGGGCGAAAGCCTGTCCATGGCCCTGCAAACCTACGATCTGAATCGACGGATCAAGCCTGATTTCGCCTGGTGTTCCCTCTTAAATCCTTACCCCGGAACCGACATCCACCAGATCTGCAAGGACCAGGGCTATCTGGAACAGCATCCTGATTTTGCGGATAGTAACTACTCCTATTTCACCGATTCCATTCTGGAATTACCGGATATAGACGCCCTGGTTAACCTCCAGAAACTACTCTACGTGGCCTTGGTTCTGAGAATCCCAGTGAGGCTGGTCCGGCTGCTCGTCCGGCTGCCGCTGACTCCGGTTTACCGCCTGCTATTCGGCATGGGGATGGTTTGGGGGCTCAGCCGGATCAACAAGGGCTCGTTGCTGTCCACGGTGAAGCTGTCCCTTCTCCAATTCTCCCGCTATAATCGAAACAAAGAGTCGATGTCCGTAATCGGAACGTGATTCCGATATAGCCCTCAGGTTGGGAAGGCTCCTGACGATATGGTGCGGGGCTGAAATGCGAGCTCCGAGGATGATTCGGCGCTAATTGGTCTTTCTCCGAATATAAACGATATTGGAGTTGGGATACATCGCGCGCAGATCGGCGATGCGCATGATCATCCAAGGCATGGTGTAGTTCTGCCCGTTCTTGGTGAAGACCAAGTCGTCGGCAAGAAACACAGCCGAATGTGTGATCTTATCCTTATCATACATGAACAGGAGCACGTCTCCATAGACGCCAGGCTGGGCGACTTTATAGAAGTGCTCATCTATGTATCGGAGGCATTCCGCGGGGCGGGAGAAGCGGTCGTCTGGCTTCACACTGCAAAAATTGAACGTGCTCCAGTGACAATCCCGCACCGGCTCGCCCGTCGCCGGAGGCAATGAATAAGTGTAAAGACGCTCCCGGGCAAAGGGTGGCAGCATGTACAGCAAGCTGACGGTTCCTCCCTTGGGCAACCGTTTGAGAGCATCAAGCATCGGACGGACATCTATGAAGCGAACGTTGGGCATGTGGCCCCAATACGCGGCTACTTTGTCGATGTCGGTATCCGGACGAATACAAAGCCGGGCGAGCACGGCGGTTTGCCGTGAGAGCGACGCCGTCATCGCCACCCGTCGCTCCAGGGTGGGTATATTGCCCATCAGCGTTTCAAAGTCGGTGAAACGCCAGGCATCCTTGCCGCCATACACAAGCTTCTTGAAAAGGGCCAGGTCGTCCGGATGAAGGCAGACGTCCGCATAGACCGACTCGATACTGTCTTTGGGGTAATAGTATGGCCACTCAAGATACAGGTTCACATCCAGTCCCCTCATTGGTTCGTAGAGCCTGGCCCGAGCCCCGGGACCAAGTGAAAAGATGAACTCCTCACTGGGCTTGAAAACCGTGTCGGTTCCCCGGCTGCTGACACGGTCCGGGGACAGCGCCTTATCGGTTTCTTGCTGGGTCAAACCGTTGGCGAGGAAGAGCGCCTTCACTTGAGCGATATTCATCCCGCGAAGCGTCCACACCGGCGGCTGGATCGTCTTCATTTCGTCGTTCAGGTATTCAACCGGACGCTCCAGGCTGATATCCTGCGTGAACAACTCTCCCCATGGGCCCTGCCGTGTGAAGACGAATTTATCCTGTTCATCCGGGTCGGGAATGTTCAGTGCCGGCCCGGGGGTGCCCTCGTGGCGGGAGCCCGCGATCTTCCAATTGATCAGAGCTGACGCGGCGATCAGGCACAGGCAGAAGACGACTAACCCGGTCAAGTTGAACCAGAACACATTGGCCGAACCCGGGCCATCGCCATTCTTGAGCTTAGCCATGCAATCAGTATAAACCGGAAATCATGCTAGTTCTCGAAGCGCAGAATGCAAGCCTGTCCTTCATATCCGCAGGCCCAAAACAGGTCGAAAGCGCGACAAATCGCACTCAGGCTGCGATCCAGCCGCCACCCAGCACAAGGTTGTCCTGATAAAAGACCGCCGCCTGGCCGGCGGTGATGGCGCGTTGGGGTACGTGCAGTTTCACCTTGGCCGCGCCGCCGGGCAGCGGTGTGAGAGTGGCCGGCGCGCCAGGATGGTTATAGCGGATCTTGACGGTTGCATCCAGCGTGGCAGGAGGCAGGTCAAAGGTAATCCAGTTACAACGTTCCACGACGAACTCGGCCCGCAGCAGCGCCGAATCGTCACCCACCAAGACCCGGTTCCTGGCCGCGTCCAACTCGATCACGTAGAGCGGTTTGGAGGAGGAAATGCCCAGGCCCTTGCGCTGGCCGATCGTAAAGAACTCAATGCCCTCGTGCTCGCCGAGCACCTGGCCCTGGAGATTGACGATCTCGCCGCGATGCTTCTGCACCAGGCTGGCCTGCTGCAGGAACTTCCCGTAATCGTTGTCCGGCACGAAGCAGATCTCCATGCTCTCTTCCTTGTCAGCGGTCTTGAGATTGCAGCCGTGAGCCACGGCGCGCGCATCGCTCTTGGTCTTCTCACCCAGGGGAAACATCGCGCGGGCCAGTTGATCCTGGCGCAATGAGAACAGGAAGTAGCTTTGGTCCTTGCGCAGGTCACAACCCCGCTTGAGCAACGTCCGGGCGCCGTCCGGGCTCTTCGCCACCCGCGCAAAATGCCCGGTGGCCACATACTGCGCGCCGAGCTGGTCGGCCCGCTCGATGAGCCGGCCGAATTTCAGGTTCTGGTTGCACATCACGCAGGGGTTCGGTGTTCGGCCGGCCTTATATTCATCCGCGAAGTATTGGATCACCTTGCTCTGAAACTCTGCCGATTCGTCAATCAGGTAATAGGGAATGCCCAGCTTGTGGCAAACCGCGCGGGCGTCCGTCACCGCCTGCGGCCCGCAGCACTTGTCCTCGGCGCGAGAGACGCAATCTTGCGGCCAGAGCTTCAGCGTGATGCCTACCACGTCGTAGCCCTGTTCGAGCAACAGCGCGGCCGTCGCCGAGGAATCAACTCCTCCGCTCATACCCACCACGACACGTGTTCGCTTCGGCACACTCACAGGCCCGTCAACATACGTGCGCGGCGGGGGGATTCAAGCGTGCGTAGCAGCCGACGTAAGGAGGCTCTAATCAATCCGCGCTGCTTAAATAAAGCATGAGCCTTAAATCCGAAACCCGAACTCCGAAACCCGAAGGAAATCCGAGATCCGAAGGCCGATTCCGCCAGCTCACCCTTTAACGCCGAGGCGCCGAGATTCGCAGAGGTTCGCAGCGAGTAGTTTGTCTCTGCGTTTCTCCGCGTTCCTCTGCATCTCGGCCTTAAGCCCGGTTCCCGAATCCGAAACCGCCCAGTGAAGTAGCAGGAAGACTTCACGGGCCAAGCGTAGTCCGAGTCTTCCTCTCATTAACACCCAACTTCA
>CAIWJG010000454.1 GCA_903912925.1 uncultured Verrucomicrobia subdivision 3 bacterium
CAAGAATGTCCGCGCTCCAGAAAAATGTGAGATGCGCACAGTCCGCAGTCCATTTCAGCTTTCTGCTTTCAATTCCAGGAAGAATATCGGCACCTGCCACAGAAATACCACGGGGATTTCGATGAACGGTATGTTCTGGACTGACGCCGATTGGCTGACCGGCGGGCGGCGGGCAAGACGAAGGATGAATCGCGCCTTCAGCGCTAATGGGGGGGGGCGCTGATGAACCCAGGGCGTTGCCCTGGGCGGGTATGAATGACGCCGTTGGCGTCCCCGCGCCCCTTCACTTCCTCCTCTCCGAATCCAACGCTGGCCTGAAAGGCGACTACGCCGAACCCGCTGCCGACCTGGCGTTTCACAAGCTCGCCCAATTACTTTTTGCCCAGGTCGCCGCCTTTACCGGCTGCATCAAAGAGCTGTGAAAGACCCCACTTCAGGAAACTCTGGCCGAAGCGCGACTAAGGAGAGCTGACCCTGCCACGCCCTAACATGAACGCCAAATCGCCCGCCCAAACTGCGCCGCCGGACATTGAAACCCTGATTATCGAACTGCGTGGCCACAAAGTCATCCTCGATGCCGATTTGGCGCTTATCTACGGTGTGCCAACTAAACGCCTCAACGAGCAAATCAAGCGTAATGCCAGCCGGTTCCCGTCTGATTTCCTGTTTCGCCTGACCCTGGTGGAGGCGGAGGAATGCCGGCGTTCAAGGTCGCAAATTGCGACCTTGAAGCGCGGGCAGAATATCAAGTATCTCCCCTGCGCCTTCACCGAGCATGGGGCCATTATGGCTGCCAATGTCCTCAATAGCCCGCAGGCAGTTCACATGAGCGTTTAAGTGATCCGCGCGTTCGTAGAGCTGCCTCGGCCTTGAGTGCCCTATGTCTTTCTGCATTCTGCATTCAACGTTCTTCATTCTCCTAGGCCTCCACCCGACCCGCCACCGCCGCAAATCGGCTTCCACGTCAAAGAAGACGCCATTCCTTACCGCGTCAAGAAGCGGTCAAAGCCTTGAGCACAATAGCATTCGACAAAGCGCTTGACCGCCAGGCGATTTTAGCCTTCAGCCTTTAGCATTTAGACTTGTCCCCGCCCCTGCCTACCACGCCAAGCCGGCCAAGAAGACGAGCCGGTCGGCCAGAAAGGCGAAGACAGCTACCGCCTGACCACCGGAGGTGCGCTCCAGAGTTAAGGTTTCGGCGGGGGTGGAAATATGACAGGGTGGTAGAAGAACAGACAGCTTCCCGGGTGCGGAATTCTCGGGTGCGGAATTCTCGTGCATCTTTGCCACGCTCGTCATATTATCACGCAAGGTTTCATCATGGCAGACGCACCAGAATTCCTCAGCACGGGGAGCCAGGTCTCCCTGCTGGGCTGTTGGAGAAGGCCCGCCGCACCCCATGTCGCGCCCCCTCTGCCCAGCCGTCAACTGCTCTGCGTCGTTTGCCGGGAATCCAGAATTCAGGTCCAAGCAAATGAGCGAGCCAGCTAAATCCGGCGGCGAATTATTCATCGTTGATAACAGCGACACCGAATGGAAGGGCCTTCGCTACCTTCAGGAATGGACCGAGATCGCCAGCGCCTTCGACATTGCCACCGGCTTCTTTGAAATCGGCTCTCTGCTTGCCCTCGACGGCAGATGGCAGAAGCTCGATCACATCCGTAGCAATCTACACTTATGAAACTCTGGCTGGATAACACAGGTTTCCACGCAATCGGCAGATGCCTTGAGCGCATGGCAAAAGGAGAGCCCGATGTCAGCGAGTACCTGCAGTTCGCATCGCGGCTGGTTATCACTGAGTCGTTCGCAGTTTATGCCCATGAAACACCGGCGATTCTGGAGCGGGCGTCATCGATGCAGGCTCTACTGGCGCCAAATGGCTTCAAGAACCAGGACCTGCTCTTTGAGAGTTTCTCCAAGCAGGAGATCAGAGCTGCGGCTTTAAAGGCAGCCAACCGTTTAGGTGCAGACTTGGACTTCGCCTTTCCTCCCAACGACGACTACCACGTCTCTGGAGCCCGGGCTGCGTTTCCGGACTTGAGTAAGACAGACAGCAGGACTTTTGATGAGATCAAAGACCTGCTCCTCCGCCAGATTTCTGATTCCGAACGGCAACAGAGTTACACCCTCGCCTTCGAGTCCTACGCGGTTCCGGCGCAGGCGATCATGCTGCTGGCTTCTGACAGGCTTTGGACCAGCGCCCGCCGGTTGGCACGAGCACGCGACTGGACCGACAACGATACGTCGCGTCTGCTCGTGCACATGCGCTACTACCTGAACGAAGAATTGGCAAACGAGCGGTCATCCAAATACGCCCCGGCGGTTTCTCGTGCCCGCATGGTTGCCAAGGGGCAGGAGTGCCTGCTTGCCGAGCTAAACCGCATTATTGCAGACGCTGCCAACGCGATCCGGCATGTCGCCGCCATGCAGCCATTGGAGCTCGATCTGCCACCCATCGCCGCAGTCCTAGCCAATCTCGGCAAAGGTGAGCCAGAAGGCATACTCCAGGAAGCCCTGAAAATGAGGGCCAAGGCAACTCCACTCCGGAAATCTTTCCAGCCTGAAAAAATGCTGGCACGCTTTTCCGATGGCGAGCAGCGCTTTCAGATTCAGCAGGACATAGTTGACCTGAACCGCAGGCTCAGAGAGGAATTACGCTTAGAAAGCGTCCCTAGCTGGAGAAGCTTTCTCGACTTCCGGCCAATCGGGGATTCTCCGATACCGAAAGCGAATCGAATTCTCGACTTCGCAGAGCAGAAGATCAAGGCAGCACGCGTTTCAGTGCTGTCGGAGTTTGCCAAAGCAGCCGCTTATGGACTCGCCGATTCTCATCTTCAAAGCCGGCTGCAAAAGCACTTTTTCGACGGCAAGAAGTGACACCCGATGGCCGACATCTTCGAGAACCTTAACCAGCCCGAGCCTAGCACGCCCGAGGTCCACCATATCTTCGTTGACGAGGCCGGCGACCCAACCATCTTTGATTCCAAGGGCCGAAGCCTTGTCGGCACGAAAGGCTGCTCCCGCTATTTCATCCTTGGCAAACTCACCGTGGACGACCCGACGCGCGTCGCCAAAGCCCTGACCGATCTCCGCGAGCAGATGAAGGCGGACCCCTTCTTCGCCACCGCGGAGTCCTTCAAACCTGAACGTCGCCGGACCGCCCTGCTTCTTCATGCCAAGGACGACCTGCCGGAGGTACGCGTTAAGGTGTTTGAACTGCTCCGCTCACTTGGCCCTACCGTCCGCTTCCACGCCGTTGTCTGCGACAAGCTCGCCGTCCAGAAGGAAGAGGAAGCTCGCCGCGCCGCCGATCCAAATTACCGTTACAACCCCGATCACCTGTACGACCGCCTCACCCGCTCCCTATTCGCGAAGTTTCACCAGGTCGCCGACCGCTACCATCTCTGCATCGCCAAGCGCGGGAACAAGAACCGCAACGCCGCCCTCCTCCAGGCTCTCGATCACGCCGAAGGGGATTTCGAGCGCGCCTTTGGATTCTCACGCGGCGGAATTGCCGCTTGGACTCTTACGATCAGCAACCCGGAGGCAACCGTGTGCCTCCAGGCGGTGGATTACTTTCTCTGGGCCTTGCAGCGATTCTACGAGCCCCAGGTTCATCCCGTCACCACCGAGGTCACCCGCCAGGAACGCTTTCTCAACGCCCTATGGGATCAGGTTGCCGAGATTCACGACCTCCACCATGGCCAGCCACAAGGCACGTTCTTCACCAAAGCCAATCCCTTGACGCTGACGTCACGCTTTGGGGAGTTGAAGCCGAAAAGAAAAAAGCCGTGAGTATAGGAGCCTTTTGGGCTCTCACGGCACGAGGCCGAATTTTGCTCACAGCTACACATATATATCCCCGCTTTTCCGCTCCCTGTAAAGGCCCGTTTTCCACTTTTTTCGCCACGCCAGCCGGCACGGAATCGGTTCGTGAGAATGTCATGTTCTCTGCGCGCAAGGGCCAGTGGTGTTGGGTGGTGAGGGATTGACATATTTAACCCTGGAAGGATTGGCGCATTCAGACCAAGGTTGGACTGCCGTCCGTTTGCCCCACGGCGGTCCCGCCCCGCGCAGCCACGCAGAAGGGCTTGTCAGTCTTCCCCACTACCGCCGTTGTTGGTCTGCCTGGCAGGCCAGGTCAATCACGACCGTGCTGACCAGAATCAGAAGGTCGTCTTCCCCTTCGGCGATCTCCACCCCGCAGGTGTCGCTCCAGGCAAACCACTGCTTCGAGACGGTGGCCCGGAGGCCGAACTGCCGCCAGAATTCGTATTCGGGGGCGATGAAATCACCCTTGGCCTCCGGATCGTCCGGGCCAGGAACGTCCACTGTGAACCAGCAATTGAAGAATGTGAACAGCTCCTGCTTGACTACCGCGAACAACCCATTGTCGCGGTAGATCTCGTAGGTCGGCCCCCAGGCCAGCAGTTTCTGGCGGATAAGGGCCAGTTCCTGGCCCTGTATATCCTGAAACGAAAGCTGTTGAACCACAGAGAACGCAGCGCAGCAGAGCCGCAACCAAACGCAGGAGGGACTAACCGCGGATTACCCGGATTGCTCGGATTCCCTTTATCCGTGACATCCGTGCGACTCGCCGCGCTGTCGCGCCGTCGCAGCGGGTCCGTGGTCAATTCCCGCTGGGTTCTTTGCGGTTGGTCAACGGCTCCTTCCAGGCTGATCCAAAGGCTTCGCCCCGTGAAAAAAGTGCTATTGATTTGGAACCACTTACAGCAATTCAGCAAAATAATTTCACCCCCAGCCGGTCCCTCCCCGTGCCCCAATAACGTTAACGGTATGCGCAACCATTTGCCCATCAACCACTTCCCGCCAACACTGTTTTTACCGATCCGCTCCCGTATATATGAGAGGCGGAATTATTTTTCGCAGACTGCTGCGAAGCTGGTAACCGGTAGCTGCTCCTTGCACGGGCAAGGGTGTCAGTTGCACGAAGATCTTGCCGTCATGCTCGCGCGCTTCACTCTTCAGCTTCGTGCGGTGACTGAAGCAGACGGCGAGGCAGGTCGCGCGCGCCATGCACAACACGTTCAACCATCAGCGTCTTGCCGTCGTGCCGGTAGAAGATCAGATGGCGGTGGTAGGGTTTCTGCACACGCCACGAACGAAGCCCCGCAAGTCCTGGCCAGTCTGTAAAGCGAGGCCTGCCGAGTCCTGGCGCGTTGGCCAACTCCCGGATGGTGGCTTCGACGGCGTTGACGTATCGTTCAGCCACTTCGGGACTGGCGTGGTCACGATACCAGTCCACCTGCTTGAGCAGGTCAGCCCAGAAGTAATCCGATTGTCGGATGCCCAGGCTCACGAGCGAACCGGCTTGCGCCGGGCACGGAGCCGCAGTTGGCCGAAATGTCTCGCGGTCAGGGGCCGGTGCTTTCCGCGCACGGCGGGAAGCAACAGTTCGGCTAGTTCCCGTGAATCGACTTCGGCAGGATCATCCTTTGTCCGAAACTCGCGCAAGGCTTCGCGCACTACCTCACCGGGGTTGGCATACCCGCCCCCTCGGACTTTCTGAGCGATGAAGTCCTTGAGGTCTCTTGTCAGTGTCACTTGCATGGGTGCATTTTCAGGTGCGGCGTGGCGGATGTCAACTGGCACAGTGCAAATGCCAACAATTCGTATTACACGAAATACCCTCGCGCAATGCACACGAGGAGTTCGTCCCTCCGAACACCTGATAATTTGAAGCTTGCGAGCTTCCGGACAGCGCTGCGATTAACGCAGTAGTTTCACGGCTTGGTTAGCCGCTTCCAGGAGCCCATTGGGGAACAGGCCGAGGTAAAGCATCCCGCCGATGCAGCCGTAGAGGGTGAGGCGAATGGGCTTGGAGACCACGATGGGCGAGAGATCCGCTGCCTCACCGGGCCAGTACATCGCGCGCACAACGCCGAAGTAGTAGTAGAGCGAAATCACCACGCCCGCCAGGGCGGTAAAGGTGAGGCAGTAATATCCCGGATGCGTGGGGCCTTGTTCGACGACGGCCTTGAGCAGCAGGAACTTCCCGAAGAACCCGGCCAGCGGCGGGATGCCGGCCAGCGAGGCCATCGCCAGGGTCATCGTAGCCGCCAATAGCGGCGAGCGCCGGTGCAGGCCGGCCAGGCCGCCCACGTCTTCGCCCTCCACCCCTCGCAGCGCGAGGCAAATCACGGTGAACGCGCTCAGCACCGTGAACAGGTAGCCGCTCAGGTAGTAAAGCACCGCCGACCGACCCGCCGCGCTCAGAGCCGCAACGCCCAGCAGCAGGTAGCCGGCGTGGGCAATGCTCGAATAGCCCAATAGCCGCTTGAGGTTGCGCTGCGGAATAGCGCACAGGTTGCCGTAGAGAATGGAGACGCCGGAAATGATAATCAGCAGGTTGGACCAGCGAGCCGTAATGTCCGGCACGGCAATGAACAGCACGCGCAGGAGCAGGGCAAAGCCGGCGGCTTTCGATCCGATGGCCAAGAACGCGGTCACCGGCGTGGGCGCGCCCTGGTAAACATCCGGAGCCCAGATTTGGAAGGGAAAGGCGGCGATCTTGAATCCCAGCCCCACGAGCACCAACGCGAGGCCGAAGAGGAAGATCTTGTTGTCGCCGTACTGCGCGGCCACACCCGACAGCAGGCCGAAATTGAGCGTGTGCGAGATCCCATAGACCAGGGCGATGCCGTACACGGTAAAGGCGGTGGAGAGGGCGCCGATGATCAGATACTTCACGCCGGCCTCGAGCGAGGTAACCCGGGCGCGTTGGAAGCTCGTCAGCACGTAGAAGGTGACTGTGATGAGTTCCAGCGACACGAACAGCAGCGCGAAGTCATTGGCCGACGAGGCAAAGAGCATCCCCGACAGCGCAAACAGCATCAGCGCATAGAACTCCGCGATGCCGCTGGCGATGCGGTCGGCGAACTCGACTGACATGAGCAGGACAATCAGGGCGGCCAGCAGGAAGAAGCGCTTGAAGAAGAGCGCCAGGCCGTCGAGCGCGTACATCTGGCCGAAGGCGTATTGCACGGGCGAGCTGGCCGGCAGTTGTACGCAAAACAGGCTGTAGAGCAGAATCAGCCCCACACCGGCGGCGGCGACGTATCCGAGCTTCCGTTTGGCGGGAACCGGGAGCCACAAATCCACCAACAGCAGCCCTAGCCCCAGGGCCAGCACCAGCAATTCATGACTGAGCAGAGATAGGTTCATCGATTCAACGAACCCCCTTTCTCCGTAGCAGCCGACGTAAGGAGGCTCATATCTTTCGCAACAACTGAAGCAGTTAGAGCCTCCTTACGTCGGCTGCTACCGTCGGCACGAGCAGTCGCCGCGTTAACCAGCACCTTCTCACTGACGCTCGGCTCGATCTTGTCCGTGAGCAGCTTGGGGAAGCAGCCGAACACCAGGAGGCTGGCCAGTAGCAGGAGGAATGGCGCCTTGCGCCAGAGATGGGGCGCGTCGGCCACTTTGGCCCATTGCTCCGGCAGCGGCCCGTGCAACATCGCGCGAACCGCTCGCAGCATGTAAACCGCACCAATAATCAGGGCCCCCCAGCAGGCAAGAATGGTCACCAGGCGGAAGGCCTTCCAGGCGCCGAAGAAGACGGTGATCTCGCCCGCGAAGTTGGCAAAGCCCGGCAGGCCGCAACCGGCGAACGCCGCCATCATCAGCGCCGCGCCGATAAATGGCAGCCGGCGAAGCAGGCCGCCGAGCCGGTCCATCTCCAGCGTACCGGTTTGCTGGTACAGGTAGCCGCTCAGGCCAAATGTCAGCGCCGCGAGGAAGCCGTGCGCAATCATGACCAGCACCGCCCCCGTAACTCCGATGAGATTCAGGGAGGCAATGCCGAGGAAGATGAAGCCCATGTGCGCGACGCTGGAATAGCCGATCATCCGGTTGAAGTCCTTCTGGCGCATGGCCACCCAACCGCAATAGAGCAGATTCCCCAGGCACAGCCAGGCGACAATCGGCATCCAGTCCCGCGCCGCATCCGGCAGTAGCGGCAGGGCGATGCGGATCAGGCCGTAAGCGCCAAACTTCTTCAGCACGCCGGCGTGGAGCATCGCGGTGGCCGTCGGTGCCGAGCCGTAGCCCAGCGGTGCCCAGGTGTGGAAGGGCCAGAGCGAGACGAGGATGCCAAAGCCAAACAACAGCAAGGGGAAGATGAAGTTCTGGGCGCTGGCCGAAAGCCGGTGTTCCGGGGAGCGCAAATATTCGGCAAGCTTCGGAATGTCGAAGGTGCCCGCGCCGGCTTGCAGGTAGAGCGCGATCAGCCCCACCAGCGCGAGCAAGGCCCCGATGCTGAGATAAAGCGTGATCTGGAACGTGGCATAGTTCTTCTGCTCGCCGCGGCCCCAGACGCCGATCATGATGAACGTCGGCACCAGCGCCAGTTCGTGGAAGAAGTAGAAGAAGAACAAGTCCAGCGAAGCAAAGGCGCCGAGGATACCGCCCGTCATCACCAGCAGCAGTATGTAGAACTCCTTTTCCCGCTCCTTGATCTCCCAGGAGACACACGCCGCCGCAAACGCCACGAAGGCACCCATCAGGATCAGGCCGACGTTGATGCCGTCCACGCCAACGTGGTAACTGATACCCAGGCTGGTCACCCACAGAACCTGCTGCTCGAACTGGTAGCCCAGACGACCAGCGTTGAACTGGAGAAACAACTTCAACGCCAACAGCGCCGAAATCGAGGTCGCCAGGATGGCCACTGCGCGCACCACGGGCCGGAAAGTGCGCGGCACCAGCAGCAGGAAAACCGCGGCGCAGAGCGGCCAACCGATGATGTAGGTGAGTGGCGACATGCTTAGGAAAGTCCGAAGGCCGAAGGTCGAAGGCCGAAGGAAATCCGAAGACCGAAATCCGAGTCGGCAGGGGTTACTGAGGAGGATGTTTGAGCGGACTGACGTCCGCTGCTACTTCCCAAAGCTGCCGAGCCTACTCCCTCGCCCCTTGGGATTGGATGTTGGGCGTTCGATGTTGGATGGGGGATGTTTCCGAGATTCAGAGGGCTGGGGTGAGGGGTTGCTCGGGGTCGTCTATCCCGCGGTCTTGGCAGTAACCGCGCGGCGAGCTGGGTTCGGACGCAGCCGCGCTCTGCCCTTGAGGTCTTCTCTTGGTATCGTCCTAAATGCGTCATAGGTTCCGGTTCAGCTTAGGACCATGTAAAGGACCAGCGCCACGCCGAGCGCGAAGATGAATGCGTAGGTTTGCAGGTTGCCGGTTTGCAGCAAGCGCAAGGCGCGGCCCGCCAGCTCCGTGGTGCCGTGCGTCCCGCGCACGCCCACTCCGGCAATCACACAGCGGTCGAACCAGTCAGCCGCCGCAGCCAGGAAATCGTGAAACCGAATGACGGTGGCCTGGTAAAGCTCGTCGAAGTAGAAGCGGTTCCGCATGGCGCGGGACAGCGCGCCCAGCTTCTCCGGCAACGGGTCTTTGGCCGCCTTGGCATACAGTGCGTAGGCCGCGGCGTATCCAATTACTACCGCCAGCAGGCCGACGCCGACTGCCAAGGGCGCGTGTATAAACGGCCCAATCAACTGCTGCCCGAACGAAACGGCATGTTCCGTGTGCTCGGTGGCCAATTGTGTGCCATAGAGTTCCTCAATGCCGATCAGCCCGCCGACCACACTAAAGAAGGCCAGGATGCGCAACGGCCAGACCATGACGGGCGGCGACTCCTGCGCGTGGCCAGCGGCCTCGGATCTCGACTTGCCCAGAAACGCGACGAAGACCAGCCGGAACATATAAAAGGTCGTCAGCGCAGCCACGACGGCCCCCACCACGAATAGCGGGAGACTATGCTGCGCGGCCTGCGCGAGAATGCCGTCCTTGCTGTAGAATCCGCTAAACGGCGGCACGCCCGCCAGCGCCAGCGTGCCCACCATAAAGGTCCAGAAGGTGACCGGCATCTTCGTTCGCAACCCGCCCATCTTCCAGATGTCCTGCTCGTGATGAACCGCGAGGATCACAGAGCCGGCGCCCAGGAACAGCAGCGCCTTGAAGAACGCGTGCGTGGTCAGGTGAAACATCGCCTGGGTAGGGCCGTGCAGGCCGACCGCCATCACCATGTAGCCAAGCTGTGAAAGCGTTGAATACGCCAGGATGCGCTTGATGTCGTCCTGCTGAACCGCGATGACCGCGGACAACAAAGCGGTGAACCCGCCGATCCACGCGATCACGGTCAGCGCATCGGGTGTGAAGATGAAGAACACCCGGCAAAGCATGTACACGCCCGCGGCCACCATCGTCGCGGCATGAATCAGGGCGCTGACGGGCGTGGGGCCTTCCATGGCATCGGGCAGCCAGACGTGCAGCGGGAATTGCGCGCTCTTGCCCATCGCACCGCAGAAGATCAGGAGACCGGCGACGGTCAGCAACCAGTGTTCGCCCTTCCAGTCGGCCACCCCTTTGTTGACCTCAGCAAAGTTAAGCGAGCCAAACCATGCCCAAGCAGTCAGAATACCGAGCAGGAACCCGAAGTCCCCCAAACGATTGGTAATGAATGCCTTCTTGCCGGCATCCGCCGCCGCCGGCCGCTCGAACCAAAAGCCGATGAGCAGGTAGCTGGATACCCCGACGAGCTCCCAGAAGATGAAGAGCTGCAGGAAGTTGTTGGCGAGCACGATGCCCAGCATCGAGAAGGTGAACAGGCTCAAGCAGGCAAAATAGCGAGGTAAGCTGCGGTCTTCGCTCATGTAGCCCCAGGAATAGATGTGAATGGCGCTGGCGACACCCGTGACGATGAGCATCATCAGCAGGCTCAGCGGATCGAAATGCAGCCCGAAGTCCGCCTGCAGGTCGCCGATCGTCAGCCAGGCCACCGAGACCTCATGGGCCGGCGCCCAGCCGTTCAGTTTGATGAAGACCAGGCTCAGGACGAACCCAGCCACCACTGCCCCCACGGAAAGCCCCGCGCTGAGCTTGCGGTCGTGCTGCGTGAACAGCGCGATGACCACCGCCGCCAGCAGCGGAAGGAACAGGATTATCCAGGGTATGAAGTCCGGGTTCATCAGCTAGAGTTTCAGCGTGGTCAAATCCTCCACGTGGGCTGTCTGCCGCTTGCGGTAGAGCGCCACGATCAGCGCCAAGCCGACGGAGACCTCCGCCGCCGCGACGGTGATAGTGAAGAACACGAACACCTGGCCATCGAGGTTATTGGTAAACCGCGAGAAGGCCACCAGCGCGAGATTGGCCGCATTCAGCATCAATTCGAGCGACATATAGATCACGAGCAGGTTGCGACGCACAATGACCCCGAGCAGGCCGAGGCAGAACAACAGCGCGCTGACCACCAGATAATGTTCGAGGCCAACGGTCATGGTTTCACAGGTGTCATGGTTACATGGGTTACATGGGTTACATGGGTTACATGGTTACATCGGGATTGCGGGCAGGCCCTGTAACCTATGTAACCATGCAAACTAGGCACCTTATGTAACGCTTTCACTTTAAGTCCTTCTTGCTGAGCAACACCACGCCGACTATCGCCACGAGCAGCAGCAGCGACACGATCTCAAACGGCAGCAGATACTGGGTGAAGAGCAATTTGGCGAGCGCGACCGTTCCCCCTTCAACTACGGGAGATTGGGTGGCCCCGAGCGGAGCCTTCAGCAGGCTGCTGAGGAAAATGGCCAGGATAGCCCCGGTCGAAATCAGCCCGCCGACAACGCCCAGCGTCTTGATCTTTCGCCGCTCCTCGGCTTTCAAATCCAGCAACATGATGACGAACAGGAAGAGGACCATCACCGCGCCCGCGTAAACCAGCACCTGCACCGCCGCGAGGAAGAACGCGTGCAGCAGCACGAACAGCCCAGCCAGTGAGATAATCGTCAGCACCAGAAACATGGCGCTGGTGACCGGATTGCGGCTAAACGGGTTGGCGATGACGAGAAAGCCAAACATCAACGTCAGGAACGCAAAAGTATAGAATAGCGCGTCCTGCATTTGCTAATATGCCACTTTGCAGCTCATGTATCTGACTTAACTTTCTTAACCCATTTAACCTTCGCAACTCTTGCGGCCCCATCGGGGCCAGATGCCGGGCCGATTCTTCGGCCCACGAAACGCAGACGTTAACCTGGTTTCCCAGGTTCTGCCGGGACTTCGTCTGGTCCCGTCACAACTCTGCGTTCGCCCTATTACACCCGTCCCAGGGGCCGATGTCTAGTTTGTAGTGTAGTGATTTCCTCCGGCGGGCGCGAACGGCGGGAGGGCCGGACACCGGGTGGTGCCTAACGTGAAACGTGAAACGTGAAACGTGAAGGAAAGGCGAATGACAGGGCACGCTCCCCAGCTCACAGCTCACGTTTCACGTTTCACGTCCCCCCCCCGTCCCTCGCCCCACCGGCCCCGCCCCGCGTTAGGCAGTCACGTTTCACGTTTCACATTTGAAGGCCACTGCGCCCGCAAAGTCCGGCGGCAGGGGAATGACACGGAGCGCCCAGTGGCGTGCGGCTTCAGGGCCGGTGGGTAATCCGAGCAGCTTGGGCTCTTTCCCGGGCGCCAGCGTGACCTCGATTGCCGGGAGAGCGTCGGTCAATCCTTCACCCGTGGCCTTGAGCCAGGCCTCCTTCCGGGTCCAACCGTTGAAGAATGCCTCGCGTTGTTGCGGTTTGGGGAGCGAGTGCAATTCGCAAAGTTCCCGCGATGAAAAGATCCGCTCCGCCAGCAGCGGCCAGTCATCCAGGCGGCGGATGGACTCGACATCCACCCCAACCTCGCGTCCCCACGCCAGCGCGATGGCCACGATCCGGCCAGAATGCGCGAGGTTGAAACGAAGCTCGCCGGCCAGGCCAGATTGGAGCAGGAAGGGTTTGCCGCGCGGCTGATAGCCAAACCCCAGCGTAGCCGGCTCGACCTTCAAACAGGCTCCCAAAAGCTGCCGCAGCAGGGCGCGACCAAACACGAATTGGCGGCGCGGCTCACTCACTCGGAACCGACCGGCGCGATCGCGCTCCTCCGGGCTGAGCTGGCCGGCCAGCGCCGTCACGCTTGCTTCGTTGGCAGGTAGGGTGGCTACCCACACCTGAGCTTCGTCTCGGCCGAGCGAGGCCGCCGCGCGACGCGAGCAGGCGGAGTCTTCCCATTCACGAAACGAGATCTGCATGGGTGGGGCGTTAACAGGTAGGGTGGCTACCCCTGTGAAGTCCTTCCTTTACTTCGTAGCAGCCGACGGCAGTCGGCTCTAACTTCACTGGGCCACCCGCGCGACGCGAGCAGGCGGAGTCTTCCCATTCACGAAACGAGATCTGCATGGGTGGGGCGTTAGCAGGTAGGGTGGCTACCCCGTGAAGTCTTTC
>CAIWJG010000455.1 GCA_903912925.1 uncultured Verrucomicrobia subdivision 3 bacterium
ACGCCGTCGGACCAGCCCACGCTCCACGGACCTGAGCCCGTTAGCGCCGCCGCAATCGCTGGCGAGCCGCCGAGGCAGAGGGTCGCAGTGCCGCTGGCCGCCGAGGTCGGGCGGGAGTTGACCGTCACCACCGCACTGCCGGTCCGGTCCCCGGCCTGCGCTGTGCAGTTGGCATCCGTCAGGCTGGTCACCGTGTAGGTCGTAGTTGCCGACGGGCTGGTCGTGCGCGTGGCTGGGCTGGCAACAACTCCGTTCTGGTTGACGCCGTCGGACCAGCCCACGTTCCACGGACCTGCGCCCGTCAGCGCCGCCGCAATCGCTGGGGAGCCGCCGTTGCAGATGGTCGCGCTACCGCTGACCGCCGAGGTTGGGCGCGAGTTGACCGTCACCACGGCACTGCCGGTCCGGTCCTCGGCCTGCGCTGTGCAGTTGGCATCCGTCAGGCTGGTCACCGTGTAGGTCGTGGCTGCCGACGGGCTGGCGCTGCGTGTGGCCGGGCTGGCCACCACTCCGTTCTGGTTGACGCCGTCGGACCAGCCCACATTCCATGGTCCCGTGCCGGTCAGCGCCGCTTGGATTGAAGCCGAGCCGCCGCTGCAAATGGTGCCACCGCCGCTGGCGATGGCAGTCGGACGGGTGTTGACGGTTACCCCAGCGCTGCCCGTCATGCTGGCCCAACTGCTCGGGACAGTGGCATTGGTGGCAACAACGGTGTAGGTCCCCGCAACCGTCAGATTGTTGAAAGTGATCGCCGAACCCGTGCCGGAGGTGCTGGTGACCGTTGTCGTTCCACCACGCTTCAGATAATAATTCACGCCGGTCTCAGAGCCGCTCACGGAGACGGACACCCCGGCACCGCTGCTGCAATACGCTCCCCCACCACTAACGGCGAAGGCTGTGGGATTGACTGTCAGACTGACCGCACGGCTGGTGTTGCCGAGTCCAGTGGTAGTGTTTGCAAACGTGACCGTATCCGAATAACTCCCGGACGCCAGGCTGTTGGCGCCAGAGCCGACCGAAACCGTTACATTGGCACTACCGCCAGCGCCCAGCGAACCGCTCGCGAGGGAAAGGCTGACCCAGCTCGAAGACTTGCTGGCGGTCCAAGCCAAGGTGCCACTGCCGCTGTTGCCGAGCGTGTAAACCTGGCTGGAGGGGCTGAAGGGGCCCCCGACGGAGCCGCTGGAGGCCAGTGCAGAGGCTGGCGTGACGGTTAAAGTTGCGGGAATCGGAGTGAAGTCAAAGCCCCAGACGTTGCCGCTGGTGGCAGAGTAATCGCTGGAGGAGGACGTAGAGGTGCTGCGGCTGCTGAAGGCATAGCCTGCCTTGCTGATGCTGATCGTGTAGGTCGAGGCTGAGGGAATCCGGCTGAGCGCATAAATGCCTTTAGCATCACTCGTCGCCGTGTAGGTCCCTCCGGCGGAGCGCGTGGCTGACACGGAAGCCCCCGAAATCGGGCTCCCGCCGCTATCGGTGATGCGCCCGCTGATGATTTCGCCTGTGCCGCTGGGCCACGCGTTGTAGAGGCACTGTGGTATCACATTATAAGTGCCATTTCCCGTTCCTGTATCTATGGTCGGGAGATTGTACCATGCTGTTGCCGTTCCTGACCAACCGAGATTTAGATGATGATACAGGGTTGACGAGTTGTACCCATAGCCATCGCAGACAACGGCGTGCCCTCCACTCGTCTTCGTGATGCCAAGAATTGCAACACAACCTGCATCAAGACCCGGATTGATCATGTTCGGCAGCCCTGATCCTATCTCAAGGTTGCTATTCCATCCAAACACAGCAGAGGTGTAGCCGAACGTGTTGCGGACAGCATTCCTTGCCTTCAATAGATTGCTGCCCGTTTCCGCACTCGTGTAGGTGGACTCTGCCGCGACCGCCGCATCAGCGCAGAGCGCTCCGACGGCTTGGCGTTCCGTGGCTGTGCTCGGAGAGAGGGCCATGTTGCTCCAAACATATGGTCCACCAGCGCCATTGCCTCCGCGCAGACTTCGGCTCTGGCTTACACCGTCCACGGTGATTGTAAAAGACGCTGTGCCGACGCTATTGACAGGATATTGCCAGAATCTCATGAGCTGGGCCATGGCGGTCGCAGTACATCCGCAAGGATAATTGTTGGCGGTCCCGGCCGCATATGGAGGGGTGTAGTAGTTGTAACACGCGTTCCCACCCGCTGTCGTTTGGTCCCATAGGGTCTGGGTCAAAGGCGCAACCCGAGGGTCAGACACACTTGCCAAACCGCTCGCGGTCCCGGGCGGCTTCTGGCCAAGGGTTTGTAGTTGCGCCCATTTGTCTTTCGCCGCCGAAAACAAACTTTGAGTCTTGGTTCCGGCGGCGGCCTTGACCAATGCCAACCGGCCGGGCAGGTCACTGCTCACCAATGCGCCCAGAGGATTATTGGTTGAGGGATCGAACTGACCCGCGGGGGCGAAGCCAATGATCGGCTCAATGAGGTCATCGGCCGAGACAATGACAAAGCCACTGGGGTCCGTGTAGGCGATATAGTAGAGGGGCATCCCCGTGGAGTCGCGAAACGTATCCACCTTCTTCACCTGCGGCCCCATGGTTGTGTGAAGGGGGACGGCGTCGGATCTCAGCCAGCCGGTGACCGCGCCCTTAGCCTGCGCTGCGGTCACGGGACCACCACACGCCACCCGGAGGGACGCGAGCAGCAGGGTCAAGAGAACCAAGGACTTAAGGCCGGAAATGGTCCTTATCTTCCTTACAAACGGGCGACGGTACAGCGTAGATGCCGCCACCACCAGCGCCAGGCATGAATACGAAACGGTCGGTTTACTTCTCATAATGCGTGCTCTCTCCTTGGGTAATTGTGCGCTCATCCTCGTTGTGGTTTCCGCACAAGGAATTGTTGGTCGTCGGGGTCCCTGGGGCAAGCCTGAGCGCAGCAGCTTTTGGCACCCTGCGCCAATTACTGGCTTCGCGTGTTTTGGTGCTAATCCAATCGGAACCCATTCTTGACACAACCCTTAATACAAGCTGGCAGACAGTTATCTTCCGCTGCACAGTCCACCACGTTGGGAATATTAGGGCACGGAGAAAGCGGTTAATCTCCCATTCTTGCCAATTCCTAACCGTAAATTGCTTAGTATGTCGGATGGGGGTTCGCATGTTGGACGGGGCCAAGCACCGAGCCGACACGAAGTTACATAGGTTGCATGGTTGCATGGTTGCATGGGCTTGGCTGAGGTGGTCTGGAGCCGGCAGATTGTTTGGCGCGGGTCCGTGCGGAATGGGTGAGGCAACCACTTTCAGGGTTGATGTGGTTTGGGCGGGTTGGCCCCAGCAATTCGCATTATGGACGAGATGGGGGTGCCGGGTGAGGGCACCCGGCGCGGGGTGGCAGACCCATAATGAGAATTGCTGGGTTGGCCCGGGGTGGAAGCGCTTCCCCTGAACCCTGGCGCTTCGCCGCTGGGCTGGATCATGAAACCCCGTTCGGGGTAACAGGGTTCAGGCTTGCTCTCATCTCACTTGGATGTGGGGCTGAACGCGGATGTCCTCGGAGGAGTTTCCGACCAACACACCGAACGTGCCTGGTTCCACGACGAGCCGGTGTGAACCGGTGTAAGTCCTCACTTTTGACACTGGTTGGCGGAGGTTTCGTGTTCAGCTTAAATCCGGCAGTTCAGAAACCATGGATGACAGGATGACACGGATGGGGATGGACCTCGTCATGGTCGAGAACCTCTTTCGCGGCCACCCGCCGGGTGAACACCCCTGGCACCGCAAGCCCATCTTTATCCGTGTTATCCGCGAAATCCGTGGTTCCAACTATTGAGTCAATTTCACCAACACGACGCCGTGACGCGGAACCTGGGTGGCAAACCCGCCCGCATAGCGTCCCAGATCTTGCTGCCGCCAAAGATCGCGCACCGTCCGCTCGAGATCG
>CAIWJG010000456.1 GCA_903912925.1 uncultured Verrucomicrobia subdivision 3 bacterium
ATTGACTAACCTTGAGGACATCGAACAGGTCTATCGCCAGTGCTATCGGCGAGGACTGGAAATCCTCTCGGCTGGAAAACACGGAATCGTGGGAAGCTCCGCCATTATCAGCCCTTTGGACGAAGCCAAGGATCAATCTTGGCGGAATGGGTGAGAGGGACAGGATTTTCAAACTGGCGGTTTTCATCCACATTCCCGCCGCCGCTGACATTCTTCATTCTGCATTCTGCATTCTGCCTTCTGCCTTCTGCATTCGCCCTAAGGTAGCTTTGTCCGGGCTTTTCGAGGCTCGAAGTTGGAGGTTGGAGGTTGGATGTTCGGTGTTTACCATAAGCTTTCAGAATACAACCTCCCTCTCCCGCCGCCCTCCGGGTGGTCTGGGGGTACCATGGTACCACCCTGGTACCGTCCTATACCCGTAGAACCCTCCCCCAGCCCCGTTTTTGATCAGTCAAGCTTATCCAAAGCTTGAAAGCCGATTGCAGAGCCTGCCGCCCAGACGCGCAAAAGCCCAAACGGGATGGGAATTGGGCCTTCTTTTGCGCTTGTTGCGCCTTTTCGCGGCTAACCCCTTTACCGCCAGAGGTTTAGAGTCAAAGAATCAAGGTAGCAACATTCCATCCGCCTTGGCTTGCCCCGCCGCAGCCTTGGCGGAGGCCGGCCCACGCCGCGGCTTTTCCCGCTGAGCCTGCGGGCGCGGAGACAGCGGTTAGGCTGGATAAAACCTCTTGCAGCAGCGCCAGCAGTGGCGGACGGGAGGGGGGGCAGGTGGAAGAAAGGCTAAAGGCTAAAGGCTGAATGCTAAAAGTGTGCCGAGGACAAGGATGTCCGTGGCCGGAGCGGTGGGGATACTCCGTTTGATGTCAACCACGCCGCCGGTTTTTGTTGGAAAATTTTCGCCGCGCTGCGCGCGGAAGGATTGAGGATTAAGGACTAAGGATTTAAGGTTTAAGAAGATAGCCCAGCCTACGGAGAGGAACCACCCACCCACACACACCGAAACCCGACGAAGTTGAGGCGACCGCCGGGCGTGAGGCCGTAGCGACACGCAGACCGCAGACCCGTGGGACCATCGTCCCACGACCCGCCGCGCAACACGCGGGAGGTGCCTTCCACCGGCCCAGTCGGATCAGTGACGGGCTCCTCAGCGTAGCCGCTATACCAGTCCTGGCACCATTCCCAGACATTGCCATGCATGTCGTACAGGCCCCACGGGTTCGGTTTCTTCTGGCCGACGGGCTGTGTCTTGCCGGCGCTGTTCTTGGCATACCAAGCGTATTGCTCCAGTTCGGACTCGTCATCGCCGAAGCAGTAATTCTTCTGGCTGCCCGCCCGGCAGGCGTACTCCCACTCGGCCTCCGTCGGCAAGCGGCAAACGGCCCATTGGCAGAAAGCTTTAGCGTCTTCCCACGAAACGCCGACGACCGGCTGCTGGGGATCGTTGAACTGGCTGTTGCTCCAGTACCCCGGGGGCTTGATCCCGGAGTTGGCTTCCAGGAACCGCTGGTATTCCCGGTTAGTCACCGAATACTTGCCCAGCAGGAAGGGCTGCGAGATGCCAACCCGATGGACGGGCCGTTCATCTTCCCATTGGCTCGTTGCTGCTCCCATGTCGAACTCGCCCGCCGGGATGCGGACGAACGCGATGCCGGTGCGCGAGTCCACGCGGAGTTCCAGCGGTGCGCCCGCGACTTCGATGGCCGGACGCACGACCTTGGGACGCGCACGTTGCAGGACTTCGCCCGCCAAGGCCGATAGCTCGGGATGGGCAGCGCGCGCCAGTTCGCGGCACACGGCAAGGAGGTCGGGATGGTCGAACTGCCGCAGTCGGCGGAGAATGTCCAACTGCCGCTCCGGCTTCACGTCCTGCTCGCGCAGCGCCGCGATGAACGGCTCCAGCACGGGGTAGCGGGCCTCGTCCAGGCATTGGTCCACCAATGCCCCCTCGCGCGCCACCGCGTCAGTCTGGAGCAGCGCGGCGAAGAACTTCTGCGCGAAGTCCCGCGAGCCGACGGCCACGGCCACGAGGATGACCTCGCGCCACCAGCTCGCGCCCACGTGCTGGACCAGCGCCTCGGCCTGGCCCTCGCGTGCCGCGTGCAGGCCGGCGAGGTATTCCTGGAAGGTCAGGTGCAGGAAACCGCATTGGCCCGCGCTCCACATCGCCAGGATGCCGCTCTCCTCGCGCATCCGCCGGATGAACTCGACGCCGTCGCGGCCCAACCCCGCGCCGGGGGCCAGGTCGGCCAGCGCCCGGGTGGCAACGGGTCCCAGTTCCTCCACGGTCTGGCTGGTGCGGTGTTCCTGCTCGTGCAACCACCACGCAACGGAAGCCAGGACCCCTTCCGCCGCTTCAGGGTCGTAGCCGGAAACCTTTTGCAGATCGCGCATCTCCTGGCGCCAGTGCTCGACCAGCACGCGCACGCACTTGGCGTAGAGGTCCGCGCGCCGCCGCGGCAGGTTGCGGTCCTGGTGATGCACCACGCACAAGATGGTGAGCATGAGCGGATTGGCCGGCAGCTCGCACAGGCGACCGATGCGGTATTCGGACTGCTGGAGCAGCTCCATCAGCGACCGGATGAGGCCGGCGGCACGTTCCTCGGTGGCCGCGCCCGCTCCGTGGAGCTTGCGGCACACGGCGCGATACCAGTGGTCCACGAACTCGGCGACCTGGTCGGGGTTCAGCGGTTTGACGTGGAACTGACAGAAGGCCGGCCCCAAATCCACCCGACCCTGGTAGCCCTGGTAGCGGCTGGTCACGAGGAAGAAGTTGTCCGGGCGGTCGGCGAGCGCCTCTCTGATCCACTTGCAGACATGGACGCGGGCGTTTTCGTTCACCACTTCGTCGAGGCCGTCGAAGACCCAGAGCACGCCCCGGCGCGCGAGCAGGTCCGGGCCGGGATTGGCCAGGTCCGCCGACAGGGAGGACGCGGCGACGGTGTCGGTGATGAAGGCTTTTAGCCCTTGGGCAAGGTGGTGCGGGGTGAGGCTCCGGAGACGGAGGAACACCGGCAGGGTGCCGGCGGGCAGGCCGAGGGCTTGCGGGAGGTCGGCTTCCTTGAGCACGCGCCAGCAGAATTGGCGGGCGCCGGTGGTCTTGCCCGCGCCGGGATCGCCGAGCAGCAACACTCCGCGCGAGTCGAAGCGCGTGGCCCACTTGAAGATGTCGCAGAGGAGGACATTCTCCTCGACGTGCTCGCGCTGGCGGAGGGCCTTTTCGTCGAAGTGGAGCTGCGCTTCGTGCTTGAGGTCGCGAGCGACGACGACGTTAAGGGGGATGTAGGCCTGCTGGATCGGCAATTCGATCTGTACGCCCTGCCCCAGGCCGATGAGATGAAGTTTAGAGGTGGCGGCTTCGAGCCTTTCGAGATACGCGGTGATGGCGGGAGAGGGCGAGGCTGGCGCCGCTCCGGGTGGCGCTGCGTGCGGAGCGGTGGGGTTTTGGGCGGCGCCCAGTTCCTTGGGAAGGCGGAACGAGAACTTCCCGCCGGGACAGGAATCCACGTCCCCGAGCCACTTGTGCTGCTGCTCGCTCCAACGCCGGAAGAAGACCGTCCCCCGACCGGTTTCGAGATCCAGATGGACGAGATTACAAGAGTTCGAGTAGCGTGGCTGTTCGGGGATGCGCCGCAGATAGCAGGGCCCGGCGGGGATAATTGCGCATTCACCGGCAGGCCCGTGAGTCAGATTGAATTTCGGCTGATGCTCATGTCCGTAGAGGATGAAGTGGCACTCTCGCTTCAATCGCTCCTCCACGTGGTTCCGGTCGAACTCAGCCAGCCAGGGAAAGGGATGGTGCAACACCGCCAGCCGAACATCCGCACTCTGGATGGCGGGTAGGGCCTCATTAATCTGCGGCTCGCCGACGGTCAGGCAGCCGAGGTCGTTGACCGCGCCTTTTGTATCCTTGTTGCGCCCGCACATCCAAGCGGAGTTGAGGCAGAGGATGCCAACGGTCGTCTTGCCTACGAAGAACCGCACACTGTTGGCATAAGCTGGCGACTTCTGCCCGCTGAACCCAGTGACGAAATTGGTGTAAGCCTCGAACGGCTCCAAGGCGCGGTCTCGCATCTTCACCTCCACCAGCCACTCTTGAACCTCCGCGTCGGATTCCAACGGCTTGTTCAAGGCAGCCGGGAGCATCTTCTGAACGCACCCCCGATCCAGGTCGTGATTGCCGGGAACGAAGAACAGGTCTTTCGGCTGCAAGGAGAGTTCCTTCAGGACCGGTTCAAAAAGGAGCTCTCGCGCTGCTTGGTATTCCTCGGGCTTCCCATAGTAGGCCACGTCGCCGCTGAAGATGACGAAGTCAACCTGGCCGAGCGCGGGATCAATCTTCGTCCGCTCGCGCAGGTCGCGGATGAGGGCATCGCGCACGACGTCGCGATCGAAGTCGCGCCCCTTCTGGTGCCAGTCGGAGAGGTGAAGCCAGGTAAGTCCGTTCATGGGTTTGGTAGAATGGCGGCTAGCCGCAATGCCTTTCGGAAATTCCAGAGCTGAATCCCAAAGGGATTCCGCCCCGAAGCCCAGGGTTGCGAGCCGCGAGCTACCCTGGG
>CAIWJG010000457.1 GCA_903912925.1 uncultured Verrucomicrobia subdivision 3 bacterium
GAACGCAACCGGGGACGAGCCGTCCCCGCCCCTGCCGCGCACCGATGCCAGGTGAATAGTTACGGAGTCTCTAATCAGCGCGTTCCGAGAAAGCACAGGTTTGGGCAACAGGCCAAGAGATCAGAGACTCCTAACGTCGTCTCCTACAATGAATTAAAAAGACTTTGTCACTAGCCTTGGAGAGACTGGTGCCAGGTGAATGTGGTTGATTATCATCCGTGCGGTGGTGGATTATACAGCTATGATTCATCGCCATATTACTGAACATCTGCTCCAAGCTTTGGAATAGGGCACCCCCCCAGGCAGCGCGTTAGCCGGTCAGGTAGGGAATGGTGAGCGGCCCTTGCGGCAGCGCGGCGATCCGGGCAGTGCCCGGCAGGGTCTGGAGAAGCTCCGCCACGGCGGCGCCGATGTCGTGGCAGGGCGTCAGATGGGCGGCGCGGACGGCGTCATCCGGCAGTGAACTGTAAAGCAGGATACGGGCGCGGCGTTGGATGATCGCCTGGATTTGCGCCTGCCACTGTTCGGGCTTGGAAAAGCCGGGTTCGGCCAGCCGAGCGAGCAGCTCCTCCGGGCTGGCAACGCTGCGCAAGAGTTGGTCAAAGCTGCAATTGGCCGGAGCGCCTTCACGGCATTCAGAGGCCAGGATGAGGGTGCCCCCCGGTTTGAGGGCGCGCGCGCCAGCACTCATGCCCTTCACTGCTTGATACAGGTTCTGGTCGAGCGGGTAGCCGCTGTTAGTGGTTACCACGATGTCAAAGGGCGCATCGCACGGCTGCATCGCGGATTGCCGGACAAAGTCACAGCCCGCCTGGTGAGCCGTGACCAGGTCGCCGGCAAAGACCCCGGTGATTTGGCGTTGCTCGTTCAGGGTCACATTGAGCAGAAAGCTGGGACCGGCGCGCAGAGCGATGTCGCGCATCTCCTCCCAGATGGGGTTGCCTTGGGTGACGCCGAACGTGGCATTGGGATCATTGATGGGGTTGACTCCGTGATTACTCATCACGGTCCGCAGGCCGGCAATCCCCGGCATGATGCCTTTCGGGCCGCCGCTGAACCCGGCAAAGAAATGCGGCTCAATGAAGCCCGTGACGATACGCACGTCGGCCTCGACAAAGTGGCGGTTCAGCAGGGCCGGGGTGCCATCGCGGGTCACTCCCAGCGGTATCAATGCGTCCGGATTCTCAGACTCGTGGTTCAGGACGCGGTAATTCTGCACGACGGACGGCGTCAGCAGTTGCTCAAGTTCTGCGCGGGTGTTGGGGCGATGTGTGCCGAGGGAGTTGAGCAAGGTAATGTCCTCGCGCGGGACATCGGCCAGGCAGCCCAGCAGCCAGGGGATCAGGCGGTCGTTGGGTGTGGGGCGGGTGATGTCGGTGAAAACGATGCAGACGCGGCCGCCGGGCTTCAGCCACTCCCGCAACGGGCGGGCCGCGATGGGCTTTTCCAACGCCGCCAGCACGGCGTCGCGCTCATCGGCCAACCCGAGGTTGTGTGACGGTTGGATGACGGTGGTGCGCCCGTCGGGCAGTTCAACCGGCAAATAGCCCTGACCATAGGCGAGGCTGACTTTCATTCACTCACCTACCCGTTCACTTCGCCAGCCCAAGATTCTTCAGTATGCGGACGGTGGCCTGTGATTTGTTTAGGCTGTAGAAGTGAATCCCCGGCACCCCGGCGCGCAGCAAATCCTCGCACTGCCGGGTGGCGTACTCGATGCCGAACTCGGCCGCCGCCGCGTCATCCTGGCTCAACGCCTCAAGCTTGGCGGCCAGGGGTGCGGGGATGCGGGCGCCGCACATCGCGGTGAAACGCTTGATCTGCGCAGCACTCAGAATGGAGACGATGCCCGGTACGATCGGCACATTGACGCCCAGCTTTCGCGTCAGATGCTCGCGGAACTGGTGGAAGTCCTCATTGTCGAAGAATAACTGAGTGAGGATGAAGTCCGCGCCCGCATCCACCTTCTCTTTCAGGTGCTGCCAATCAGCGTATTTGCCGGCTTTGCAGGCGATATGGCCTTCGGGAAAACCCGCGACGCCGATGGAGAAATCGCCTTGCTCGCGAATGAAGCGCACCAATTCGCTGGAGTACTCGAAGCCGCCGGAGGCCGCATGAAAATCGCCGCCGCCGGGCGGGTCCCCGCGCAGCGCCAGAAGATTGCGGACCCCCAGCGCACGAATCCGGGCAAGCAACTCACGGATCTGCTCTTTCGTCGCGCACACGCAGGTCAAATGCGCCACGGCGGTCAAGCCGTGCTGCCCCTGGATGCGGTCCACGATCATGAGCGTCTTGTCGCGCGTGCTGCCGCCGGCGCCATAGGTGACCGAGCAGTAATCCGGCTTGGTTTGCAGCAAGGCCGGAAGGGTCTTATCGAGCAGGTTGTGGTCGCCTTCCTCGGTCTTAGGCGGGAAGAACTCAAAGGAAATCACGGGCCTTCCGGCAGCGCGCCCGGCGGTATAGATGTCGCGAATGAACTGCATTGCTACGTAAGATGCGCCAACTGCGTGGGAAAACCAAGTCCTTACCCCATCTTGATGCTGCGTCAGGCCGCCTTTCTCCGGAGGTAAACGATGGTGAAATCGCGATACAAGGCGTGTAAGTCGGAGAGGCGCATGATCATCCAAGGCCGCACGTAGCTCTGCCCGTTCTTCGTAAACACCAGATCGTCGGCGAGATAGACAGCGGAATGTCTCCTTTGACCCTGGCGGTCCAGGAACAGCACCACATCGCCGAACTTGCCAGGTTGAGGGATGACATAGAAGTCATCATCCAGGCGTCGGCCGCATTCCGCGGCCTCGAGGAGGCGGTTGTCCGGCTTCACATTCCAGAAATTCAACGTGCTCCAGTGACAATCCGGCACCGGCTCGCCCGGCGCCGGAGGTAAGGGATACGTATAGAGGCGCTCGCGGGGGAACGGTGGGAGCAGGAAAGCCAAGCTGATGGTTCCTCCTTTGGGCAACCGTTTGAGCGCTTCGAGCATCGGGCGAATATCGGTGAAGCGGACGTTGGGCGCGTGCCCCCAGTAGGTGGCCACCTGGTCGATGTCGGTATTCGGACGGATACAAAGCCTGGCCATTACGGCGGGTTGCCGTGCGAGCGACGCCGTCATCATAACCCGTCGTTCCAGAGTCGGTATCCTGCCCATTAGCGTCTCGAAGTCGGTAAAGCGCCACGCATCCTTGCCCTCATACACAAGCTGTTTGAACAGAGCCAGGTCGTCCGGATGAGGGCGGGTGTCAGCCAACACCAGTTTGACAGTGTCCCTGGGGTAAAAGTAAGGCCAATCAAGATATACGTTCACATCCAGTCCCCTCATAGCACTGTAAAGCCGGTCCCGGGTTTCGGAATTCAAGGACAATACGAACGCATCACTGGGCTTGAAGACGGTGTTGGTTCCCTGCGTGCTCACGCAGTCCGGCGCCAGCGCCTTTTCGGCTTCCTGCGGTGGCAAACCGTTGGCGATGAAAAGCGCCTGGATCTGAGCGACGTTCATCCCGCGAAAAGTCCACACCGGCGGCTGGACCGTCTTCAAGTCCTGGTTCAGGTATTCCACCGGACGCTGCAGGCTGATGTCCTGGGTGAGCAACTCTCCCCACGGGCCCTGCCGGGTGAAGGTATATTTATCCTGCTCGTCCGGTTCGGGTATATTCATTACCGGTCCGGCGGTCCACGCCCGGCGGGAGCCGGCAACTTTGCAGGTGATGAACGATACCCCGGCGACCAGGCATAGGCAGAAGACCATCAACCCGCTCAGACTGAACCGGAACACATTCGCAGAACCCCTGCCCTCCCCATTTTTGGGCTGCTTCATGCAATCAGGCTAAGTCGAAGAGCATCTTCCTTCTCGTGGTTCTTGAGACGCGCGCCGGGATGACCGTGCCGCGTCAATCGGTCTTATTCCGAAGATAGACGATACTGCAATTGGAATAGAGCGCCTGCAGATCGGCGATGCGCATGATCGTCCAAGGCATCGTATAGTTCTTCCCGATCTTCGAGAACACCAGGTCGGCGGCGAGATAGACCGCCGAATCCCGGAGTTCACCCTTATTGTTCTTGAACAGCACCACGTCGCCGCAGAGGCCAGGTCGGGCGATCTGATAGAAGTCATGATCAATGTGTCGTTTGCATTCCGCGAGGTCGAGAAAGCGTTTGTCCGGGGTCACACTGCTGAAATTGAACGTGCTCCAGTGACAATCCGGGATCGGTTCGCCCGGCGCTGGCGGTGGCGGGAATGTGTAAAGGCGCTCGCGGGCAAAGGGTGGCAGCAGGTACATCAAGCTGAGGGTTCCTCCTCTGGGCAGCCGTTTGAGCGCTTCGAGCATCGGGCGGACATCTATGAGGCGAACATTGGACGTGTTTCCCCAGTACATGACCACCTTGTCAATGTCCGCATCCGGACGGATACAAAGTCTGGCAAGAACGGCGGGTTGCCGGGAGAACGAGACCGCCGCCCCAACCCGTCGTTCAAGGGTTGGAATCTTGCCCATCAACGTCTCATAGTCGCTGAAACGGCGAACATCGCTGCCGCCATAAATAAGTCTCTTGAACAGGGCCAGGTCGTCCGGATGAACACGGGCGTCCCCCTTCAGCCATTCGAGCTGGTCTTTGGCATAATAGTGGGGCGAGCCTATATACAGGTTCACGTCCAGTCCCCTCAGTGCTTCGTAGAGCCGGTCTCGAGTTTCAGGACGCAATGAAAGAACGAATTCCTCACTGGGCTTGAAAAGTGCATTTGTACCCTGAGTGCTGACGCGGTCCGGCGCCAATGCCCTTTCGGCTTCTGGCTGCGTCAGACCGTTGGCGATGAAGAGCGACTTAACCTGAGCGACCGTCATCCCGTGAAACGTCCACGCCGACGGCTGGACGGCTTTCAATTCGTTGCTAAAGTATTCCGTCGGACGCTCCAGGGTGATGTTCTGGGTGAACAATTCTCCCCACGGCCCCTGTTTTGCCGAGATAGCGCCATCTGCTACATCGGAGGCGGGCAGGTTCAGCCCAGGCCCGGCGGCGGACTCCTGGCGGGTGCCAACGAGTTTCCCGGTAATGAAAGCTGCCCCGGCAACCAGGCAGAGGCACAAGCCAATTAACCCGGTCAAATTGAGCCGGAATTCCTTTGCCGAAGCCGTGCCATTCTCTTTCTTAAGCTTAGCCATTCAATCAAGATATACTGCACGCTCTCAGCCGGGTATCTTTTCTGACTTCCGGTAGGCGAGGCCCTGGAACAGGGCGACCAGCTCGCCCTGGTCATCTTTGACTTCCACGGTGTAGGAACCCAGCTTTGGGTTCCGGGACATTTCCCTGGCCTCGGCCCAAAGCGTGCCGTTCGTGCCGGCTTTCATGAAGGTGATGCTCACGTTGATGGCCACCGCGACCGTGCCGTGTGAATTGGACGCGGCGGCGAAGGCAAAATCTGCCAGTGTGAAGATGGCCCCGCCCTGGACGGTCCCGTAGCCGTTCAAATGGTGCGGGTGCAAGACCATCTTCGCCCGCGCCTGCCCCGGCGAGACCGAGAGCAGCTCGATATTGGCGTGCGCGGCGAACTTATCATTCTTGAAGAAGCGCGGAAGGCTTTCATCCGCCTCTCCCGGGCGCGGCCCATGTGTCTTGCTCATGGCATTTCGAGTCTTCGCCTTCAGCCTTCAGCCTTTAGCCTTTAGCCTTCTGGCCCTCGCGTCCAATCAGGAAGGCTTTCTGGTTGCCTTCAAAGAACGTCTCCGCAAAGCCGGCGCGCAGGGCAGCCAGCCATTGCTCTTCGGTCATTGGCAGGTGCGCGCTCAAGGCGCCCAGCAGTGCCACGTTCAACGTCTTCTTGTTCGGCAACTGGCTGGCGGACACGGCATCGGGTGTGATCAGCACGCCGTTGGGCCGCAACATATACCGGTGCGGCTCCACCTGCGTCGGCTCGAGCACGAGCAGGAAATCCGCTTCGCCCGCCGACACCATCGGGCTGAAGACGTGCTTGCCGAACCGCACGTCCCCGGTCACGGAGCCGCCCCGTTGGCTCATGCCTTTGATCTCGCTCTTCTTCACATCGTAACCCGCGCGCAGCGCGACGTCCGCCAGGATGTCGGTGCCTTTGAGAACGCCCTGGCCGCCGAGTCCGGCGACGATGATGTTGGTGACTTTGCTCATGGAGGCGTGAAATGTGAAACGTGAACCGTGATTAAGGTGCGGACGCGGTAGCGGGCTGCGCGGCATCGCATTCGCAGCGTTGATCTTCGTATTGCTTGAGTTGCTTGGCGATCAGGATGCAGGGGCGCCGGGTGATGATCACCGCCAGTTCGTTGCTTTCCAAGCACTCCGTCAGCAGGCGGTCAAACTCCCCCGTGCCCATCCGCGGCTCGATCACATACACCCGCCGGATGCCCAGCGAGCGGGCCAGGTCTTCCAGCACCACTTTGTTGGTCGGCTCGTGCGCGAGCGTGCGGCCGGTGCCCGGGTGCTCCTGGTGACCCGTCATTGCGGTCGTGGAATTGTCGAGAATGATCAGCACGTGCCCAGTCGGCGGCGGGTTATAGACCATCTCGACCAGCCCGCTGATGCCGCTGTGCATGAACGTGCTGTCCCCGATCACGCTCACCACGCGGCGGGCCTGGTCCGGCGGGAGCACGTGGCGCAGCCCCAGGCCAACGCCCAGGCTGGCCCCCATACAGACGCACGAGTCCATGGCCTCGAACGGCTGCAGCACGCCCAGCGTGTAGCAGCCGATGTCGCCGGCCACAATGCAGTCGTGCTTGCGCAGCGCTTCAAAGACCACGCGGTATTGGCAGGCATCGCAGAGCTGCGGCGGTTTGCCGGGAGGCTTGATTGGCTCCGGGCTAAGGTCATTGGCGAGAATGCGCTGCACGCGGGGCACGTCCAACTCACCGAACCGATACATGTCCGCCTTCCCTTCCACGGGGATACCCGCCGCGCGGATCGCGTCCACAAGGTAGGGATCACCTTCCTCGATCACCACGCAGCGCGATACGCCCTTCACAAACTGCGCGATCTTGTCCATCGGCAGCGGATGGGTGAACCCGAGCTTGAGCACCCGGGCTTCCGGCGCGGCTTCACGGACGTGCATGAAGGAGATGCCCGAGGTAATGATGCCTAACGACTGACCGCCCTGGACGATGTGGTTCAAAGGACTCGCCTCGTTCCACGCTTGCATCTCGGCCAGCTTCTTACGCAGCCGCCGATGAGCGGGCCGGGCGTAAGCCGGGATCATCACGCGCCCCCGGATGTCCCGCTCAAAGCTCGCAGCTTTGGGCGCCTCGTGGGTCGCGCGCGGTTGCACCACGGTATAGCTGTGGCAGACGCGGGTCGTGACCCGGAACAGGACCGGGATCTGCCAGCGCTCCGATATCTCGATGGCCGCGAACATGAAATCATACGCCTCCTGGGAATCGGACGGTTCCAGCATCGGCAGCCCGGCCGCGACCGCGTAACGCCGGTTATCCTGTTCGTTCTGGCTCGACGCCATGCCCGGATCGTCCGCAGACACAACGATCAACGCGCCGCTCACGCCGGTGTAAGCGGCGGTGAAGAGCGGGTCGGAGGCTACGTTGAGGCCAACGTGCTTCATGGTACACAGTGCCCGCGCTCCGCCGAAAGCCGCGCCGATGGTCACCTCCAGCGCCACCTTCTCGTTCGGCGACCATTGGGCATGGCCGCCCAACTCGGAGAAGTGCTCCAGGATTTCCGTGGAGGGGGTCCCGGGGTAACCGGCCCCGAGCGCGACGCCCGCATGCCGTGCGGCCAGCGCAATCGCTTCGTCGCCGCTCAGCAACAGTCTATTTGATTCATTCATTCGGTAAAATGCGCGGCAGTCTAATACCTGCTTGGCTGGCTGTTGGAAACCAAATTCCGTTGCTGATTGCGAGCGGGCGACCTTGCGGCGACCGGTAAACACCCTAATAACGGCACTTGCGACCAACCGCAAAGAACGCCTAGAGCGCATAGAAAGGAACTTGTGATGGTTCCGAACCAGAGGACTGATTCACCTGCCGGGTGAATGGAAGGCTTAGGCAATCCATGCATAACCATCTGTCTTTGTGATCTTTGCGTTCTTTGCGGTTAAATCAACTGCCGTTTTTGGGTTCACCGAACTGGTCCCCACCGCCCTCACCCGTGAAGCCAGACCCATCCCTCCGTGCAGCTTTAGCCCTCCGGTACAACAAAAAGGCCGGAATTGGGTTCCGGCCTCGTTGCCACACTCTACACTGAGAACTATTTCAAATCTTTACCCGATGCGGCGCCGCAGATTTGCGCCTGTCAGTTTCACACGGTCTGACTACTGCGTTTTTGCATCGTCAACGCCAATACCATACCAGAAAGCCCGTCCCCCGCATGTCACCAGTTGTGGGGACAAGGCTGGAACCACCGGCAAATCGCAGCGCAGGCTTCCCGCTGCCGGGATGCGAAGCGAGCTCGTGCGGAGGGCTCAAAGGCCGGAGACGCTAACCTGGACAATTCACACTCCTATGGAAACGCCAACCCTGCGCCGCGTGAGGGCACGCGGCGTTCGGGGGGGGTGGAGTCGAGATGTGGCGCGGTGAGCTCGGAGAACTTCCGTTTCCACATCCCGCTCTTCAAACCGGACGGGCGGTTTTCCCGCATCCGGCTTCCGGACAAGGTGCTCAGGTGTTCGCCCACGGCAGGTTTTGCCTTCGCTTTGGCCTGTAATGACTGCTGAAGGTTCCAAACGCTCTCTGGAGTTATTAGGCTCATGCCAATCTCCGGGCTTTCCCTTCTTTAGTCATTGTCCTTGAACTGAGGCCCCTTTGCTCCACCGGCGTTACCCGGCTTCCTCGCTCCTACGGGCCTCTCCGCCACCCCTCACAGCCCAGCCTGGTCCTCGCGGGCTGCTGGTTGGGAGCTTTGACCTCCCACCGTGTTGGGTTTCCCGTGTTGCCGCAGGTCTCCGTTGCGCGCATGTCCTCACCACTACCCCGGCGATACGAACGTGGTGCTTTCTTCGCTCGCTTCCCACGCCCTGCCAGCCTTCCCCGTATTTCAACCGGGTCGGCGTTCGCATTGCCCTTTTCGAGGCTTGCTCGGTGTTCACTCATATTAGGACCTGCTCGCTCGCTGACTCGCTTGTACGAGCCTTTGACATCGGGAGCTTCGCCTGCCGCCGTTGCCAGCGGCCCGCGTCCCAACTGCTTCCGGCGGAGCGAAAGTTGCCGGGTGGGGTTCTCTCCCCCACGGGAGTCCTGTTCCGTGTTCACGGCGCACTGAA
>CAIWJG010000458.1 GCA_903912925.1 uncultured Verrucomicrobia subdivision 3 bacterium
ACGGACGGCGCGGCGGAATGGTTCCGTGGCTACGTGCAGACCTACGTCGAGCGCGATGTGCGGCAACTGTCCCAAATCACCGATCTGATCGCCTTCCGCACGCTGGCGCAACTGGCGGCCTTGCGCACCGGGCAGTTCCCCCTCACCCCAGCCCTCTCCCCAAGGAGAGGGTGCTCTGTCGGGCGTCACGCGAGATGCCTGGATGCCTCGATTTGTCGTCACGCGGCCGATAGTTCTCCATCTCCCCAGGGGAGAGGGCCGGGGTGAGGGGGAATCCGCCTGGACTTGCCAGCTAGTCTTTTCACCCGCCGCGGTCAGTGTCGCCAGCCACCGCCCCCGGACCGGGTCATCCTCCAAGATCGCCTCCCGCCGGCTGCCCCGATTCAGCACCTGATAAATCTCCCCAGGATATTGAATGCGCAGCTTCCGAGCCCTGAACCCAGCTTGGCGTCACCTCGCCGCTTGGCGCAGGCGAAACATTACACTCTCATTTAACTTTAAGAGCCACCCTGTCACGGAACAGCAATGACCAGCTTCGGAAACACCGTTCGGAAATCGCTTTCGTTGCGCGTTAGAATGCCCTCGCAGCGCGACGCGAATGCGCCGATCAAAATATCCGCCAGCGGGCGCTTCGAAACTCTGGCTGTGCGGCGCGCGGCCACGTAACGATGCCAGGCATGGTGAGACCTCTCGGTGTCCGACTGCGTCCAGGGTTCAGGCCAGTTCAAGCCAAGGTTGAACAGAAACTCGTTCTGAGCAGCTTGGTTGCCATTGAAAACTGGCGCGAGTTCAATGTAGGTGACGGAACAAATCGTAAGGCCCTCCGCACGTTTGAGGTCCAGCAGTTTGGCTGACGCCACACCGAACGTCGGGTCGGCTTCGGCTACGTCAATCAGCAGGCAGGTATCCACCACCCAGGCCATCACTCATGCTCCCCGGCGCGGAGTTCATCCATCCAATCAGCGGTGGTGCGAGCTTCAGGCCGAAAGCGCCGGGCGAAACCGAGCATCGCCAGCGCCCCCGCCGGCTGCCGGGCCGGCGCCACGGCATCTTCCTGCCCGTGCAACCAGATCAGCAACTGCCGGGCATGCGCCTCGTCCAGTTGTTTAACCTTCTCCATGACCATCTCAACTGCGCTCATGCGGGCAGTGTAGCATATCTTGGAAGTGTGGCAACCTCAGCCATTGGGAGGGTCAGTGTGTCTCCCGGCTGCTGCTACGGAAAGGGGTCGGTCAATGAGATGGTCATGTTCCCAGCGCGTATTGGCCAGCGAGTGCAGGCGTCGGTTCTCTCGACGCGGTTACAGAAGCGCGGGCAGACGCTCCCGGCTGGCCATGCGCACCATTCGCAGCCAAGCATCCAACTCAACGGCGTCGTCGTTTCGGCCCCTGCCGGCGACGCGCAGCGGAACGCGCGTTCCACCTCAAATCGCGCGGGCCTTTTGGGCAACACGCCCACCAAATGAGCCCGAGGTGGCTACGGGTGGAGGCTCCTCTCCTCAATCAAGCGTCCCAGGTGATCACCCGACTGCCAGCTCAAATGCGCGGGCGTGGTGAATTTCTTTGCTTCCGAGGGAACGGATCTGATCGGCGGAGACTTTCGCCACAGCGACCGTCCTTCCATCATAGGTCGTGAATTCGACCTGGTAGCTGTGGCCGCCTTCATAGACGTGAACGACGGCTCCAACATCACCCGCGGCAAGCCCGTGCTCGGGAAGGTCAGCGGTCAGCGCCACGCAATCCAGCTCTTTGATCATGCAGGCAGAGGGTACGCTGTAATGAAGCGCGGCGCAAGCTTGCCCCTTTCCATAAGCCAAACAGTTCGAAGGCGGGGCCTGCGGCCGCTGGGGGGTTCCAAAGGCCCTTCCACAAGGTAGGTGGTGCCGTCCTCATCAGAAACCGCCTCGACAACTGGATTCGCCCTGCTCCCAACTCACCAGCCTGGCAGCTCTGTTTGATGCCTTCCGGGACTTTCCAGAACTGCTCTTCTCCAAGGCGGTTTGGAGCCGGTCTCTTCGTGCCCGGCCCACCGCAGAACCGCGCTACTTCTCGCGCATTGCCTGGCCGATCTCCAGATGTCAGCCAACCGCCCCTCGGCGTTACGCCAAAACTGACAGAAAGCCGGCAGAAAATGCCTGTTGCCACCCTCGGCCAGGTCTGACAGGATCGGGCTGCAATGAATGGCAGCGAATACCATTTCTTCCTCGTCCGCGTAGCGTCAAGCGGGCGCGCCAGAAACCAAATTCATAACAGTCGGGAACTGGAGCGGCTGAGAAGTCGAGTGGAGCAGGTCTATGAAAGCAATAGTGGAGGGGTGGAGGTATGAATGTATTCCGCATTCCGGGACTGCTACAATTGGTGTTTGGGGTGTCCATCTACGCGAGCGCGCACGCACAGATGACTTATCCGCCCACCCTGATAAACGAATTGGGCGGGCAGTCTATTTCCGCAACCACCACAAAATGCGCCATTTTAATCCACGGATGGAATCCAGATGGCAACATAAACTGTTATGGCGGCCTTGAATGGTCCAGTCTCCTAAACAACGTGAAGGCGAGGCTCAACGGCTCTGGCTGGGGCGTTGTGGCTTACGATTGGCATGAGGATGCGGCAACAGGAGGGATATTTGGTCTCTTGTTCACTGATTATTTTAACTATGGACGCGCATCTGCGGCAGCCTACAACGCTGGAGCTCATGGCTTCCATCTTGCCAATCAACTCAATGAATTAGCGCCTAATCTTCGAGAGGTTCACTTCATCGCGCATAGCGCCGGGTCTTGGGCAGCCAGAAAAGCAATGGAACAATTGTTGGCGCTAAACCCTTATGTCGTAGTTCAGGTGACACTTCTTGATCCCTTTGTTCCATCCCCAGGTGACACAGGCGATTATTCTGACGTGGCCATGGGGAACGCCAAATCCGTCACCGGCAACGCACGGATTCAACGTCTGGAGAACTATTACGCGAATGATTTCCTGATAGATGGTTGGAATGCTTATCCGTTTGGTTCATACACTGGACCGACATACAACACGCAGGAACATTTTATTTGGAGAGGTGGAATTGACATCAATCAGCGAGTTGATTGGGGTGCTGTTCTTGTTAATCCACCAGGACCTAATTCGGTGACATACTTCGCCAATTACGATTGGCATTCAGGCCCGATTCAGTTTTATTCGGATTGCATCAGTGCCGATTTATTTCCCAATTCTATTCCGAGCGGGCTGCAGGGAGCAGGTTGCCCGTTCGATTATCAACAAATCGGATGGAAGCGTAGCTTTTATGCTTGGGAATCGCTTCTTCCTCACATCACCATTCAACCGGCGAACCAGTCCGGGCAAACTGGCGGTTCAGCTACCTTTAACGTCACTGCGAATCAAACGACTGCCTATGAATGGTATAAAGTCGGCGGAACTTACGTTGAGTCAGGTTCATCATTAACGCTGAATAATCTTTCGTCCGCCAATGCTGGTTCTTACGTTGTTCGTGTCAGCAATGCCAACGGACAACTTTACAGCCAGTCAGCTACATTGACGGTTGGTGTTGCTGCCCCTTCCGCGCCTGCCACTCTTTCTGCCGTCGCCATTTCCACCAGCCAGATAAATCTCACTTGGTCGGACACCGCGAACGAAACCGGTTTCAAAATTGAGCGTCGCCTCGGTTCTTCCGGCGCTTGGTCGCAAATCACCACTCGTTCAGCCAACGTCACCAGTTATTCGGACACGGGATTGGCTGCTGGCACTGCTTACTCCTACCGCGTCCGCGCTTACAATGCCGCAGGCGATTCCGCATACTCCGCGATTGCAAGTGCCACAACGCAACCCTCGGCGGGCACGACTTACACGCTCACCATCGCTTCTTCGAATCCATCCAGCGGCGTCTCCGTTTGGAGTTGTCCCGCAAACGGCAGTTGTGTCTCCGGCACAACGCCCACGAACCGGTCTTTTGCCAGCGGCACGGCGGTTGGCATTGCTTGTCCCGACACTCTCGCCGGAGGTTTGGTTTTCCAAAAATGGCAGATGGATGGCAACGATCTCGCCTTTACTTCCACTACGGCCATCTCCATGAACAGTCCGCACACGGTCACCGCCATTTTTGGCGCAACCCCGCCGCCTGCCAAGGTGCTTTCCAGCCTCACCATCGAAGGCTCATCCAGCGTGGATGAACGCACATCCGCTCAATATCTGGCGCATGCATACTACACTGATAGTTCCTCTGCTTATGTGAATGCTCAATGGGCTGATGATTCCAGTTATGCAAGTATTTCAAGTGCCGGCTTGCTCGACACTTCGGCGGTCACCAGCGATCAGAACATTCAAGTGCAAGCAACCTTTACCGCAGGCGGCGTGACCAAGACAGCAACCAAAGGTGTGACCATCCGCAACACCGACGCCGTGCCGACCTACACGCTCACACTTGCGGCAAGTCACGGCTATATCAGCGTCCAACCGCAAATGGGCAGCTATCCCGCTGGCACGGAAGTGCGCTTGGTCGCTTCCCCTGACGGCGATTATGTCTTCGACCACTGGAGCGGCAATGCCAGCGGGACTGGTCCCACGGTTTACATCACAATGGACGGCAATAAGTTCGTCACGGCAAATTTTGCGGCTGATGCATCCTACGGAAGGTTGCAGGTGAACTTGTCACCGCCACAGGCCGTGAACGAAGGAGCGCAATGGAAATACGACAATTTCACCGACTGGCAGGACAGCGGTTACATAATTGATGGCGTCACTCCCCGCATCAATCGCTACGTTCAATTCAAGGACATTCCCGGCTGGATTACACCGGACAATTTCCAGGCCAGCATCTTCGGCGGGCAAACGACGGTCACGAACGCAACTTATCAGGAAATACCGGGCACGGTTCAAGTCACGATTGAACCTGACGCTGTGGCCACGGCGGGTGCTCATTGGCGATTGGACGGAGGCGACTGGCAGGCGAGTGCCGCGAGCATTGCCGGAGTGATCCCCGGCGCGCATCAGGTCGAATTTCAAACTATTCCCGATTGGACAACGCCTGTCACGCAACCAGTCACCGTGCAACGCGGGGGAAACGTCATCGCGCTCGGCCAATACAGCCCACCGCCCGGATTAGCGTTGATAACCTTTGTCTCGCCAAAGACCGGGCCGATTGCAGGCGGGACTTTGCTGACGATTGAGGGTGCGAACTTTTCAGCGAACGCCGCCGTATCCATCGGCGGACGAATGGCAAGCAACGTCACGTTTGTTAGCGCAACGCGAGTCACCGCTGTGACTCCACCCAGCCCTGTGTTTGGCAGTGCCGAGATAGTGGTGTACACTGGAACCAGCAGCGCGACCAACGCGAATGCTTTCGCTTATGGAATTTCGCGCGGAACGAATATGACGCTCATTACGTCTTCGGGCGGCACCTACCAAGCGGTCGCCTGCAACAATCAGTATTTATTCATTGGACAAGGCACTACATTCCTGGTCTATGACATTGCGAATCCTGCCAACCCGGTCTTTGTCTCGTCTGTAGCAGTTCCGGGCTTCATTCAAGATATCGCGCTGAATGGAAACTATGCGATTGTGGCGGCAAACGATGCGGGCGTGCATATCGTGGACATTTCCAATCCTGCCGCGCCGAGACTGCGCGGTTTTTACGATACGACGGGCGTTGCCTACGGAGTGAAGGTTTTGGCCAGCAGAGCGTATGTGGCCGCCAAGAGCGGTGGCTTGCTCATTCTGGACGTGACAAACCCCGATGCGCCAACGTTCCTGTCATCACTTGATCTTGGGGCATTCACCTTCGATGTCGCTTTGAAGAACACAGTCGCCGGACTTTTCGCCATCGTGGCAGCGCAAGATCGGATGTTCATCGTTGATGTTTCCAACCCACAGTCACCCTCAAAACTTTCTGAAGTCGCAGGCTCAAGCGCAGGCCCCAATTGGTCAGTTGCTCTCGCTGGCAACCTCGCCTTTTTGGGAGGATCTGGGAACGAGGCTGACACCGTGGACATCTCAAATCTAAGCAGCCCGGTAAATCGCGGCCACATTCTCACGGGTTGGTATGTGACAGTCGCCGCAACGGGCAACACCGTTGCATTGGCGGGCTACGCGCAAGACGCGTTTCAACTGGTAGATGTGTCTGGTGTGACCTCAACCCTGCGCGGTCATCTTGACATTTCTGTATTCTCCATGGACTCTGCATCCGGCCCATACAGAATGGCGATCCAGAATGGTGTTGTGTGGGTTGCTGGAGGGGCGGCTGTTTTTGGAGTCAACATTTCAAACCTGGACGCTCCGCAGCGCATTTTCCGAAAGGACGATCAAGGTGGCCGGTTCGAGAAAGTCGCAAGTTTCGGCACTAATGTCGTTGGTGCAACTATTGGGAAAGTGTTCGCTTTCAGTTTTTCCGGAAGCGCTCTGGCGCCAACCGCCATTTTGTCGGCGCAAGGGGGCGGCAACCCTTATAGTGTCTTTTTCTATGGAAACACTCTATTTGATATTGATGGTTTATTTGAGCGATTTCAGTTGCAGTCGGATGGCACTCTTACACCGCTCGCATCATTGACAGTGTCGAATGCGATCCCTGCCGACGCCTATTATAACGGCAGTCGGTTACTCAGCGTTGCGCAAACATGGCCTGGCGACGCCCATGCCGTTATCACCGAGCATGATCCTTCGGGGGTGAATTGGATTTTGCGACAGAAGCAGTTGTCGTTCATCGCAGGGTTAGGCGGAGTGCAAATTGTCGGCGCACAAGAGTTCTTTTATCTGGCTCATTTTGATGACTCGTCGGGCAAATGGAATTTGGCATCGTATAATTGGGGCGCAAGCACACCCACGTGGCAGATTTCCGGCCTTGCAGACATTAATGCTCTCCAACTCTCCCACAACAACCGGTTCTTGCACGTTGGAGAACGCCTGAAATATCGTATTTACGATTTGATTGATCCGGCCAACCCGGTGTGCTTGAGCACCAACGCTACGACCAGCGGCATCAGCGATATTTTGATCAACGGAGACGAAGCCTATTTGGCCGCATACAATCAAGGTGTGCTGGTTTATGATATTGGCGACAAGAGCCACCCACGACTCATACGAAGTTACGACACTCCGGGGCAGGCATTCTCGCTCGCAAAAATTGGCGACCGTTTGATTGTTGCCGACTATCAGGCTGGAATCCAAGTGCTCGGATTGCCGGACATAGTGGCTCCGCAGGTTTTCATCACAGCACCCGTTGCGCTGCCGCAGTTTCAAACCACCAATTCCGCCATCACACTTGGCGGAAGCGCAGCGGACGATTCAGGACAAATCAACCGGGTGATATGGTCTAATGACCGGGGCGGTGGCGGCGTTGCTCAAGGAACGACAGATTGGCTCGCCACTAACGTAGTTCTTCAACCGGGCACAAATATCATTACTGCGACTGCATATGACGCCGCAGGAAATTCCGGCGCAGATCAAATCGCTGTGATTTCTACACAGCCGGATATCACTCCTCCTGTTATTGTAATTACCGGTCCCAAGCCGGACAGCGAATTCACCGTGGATACCTCTGCGATCACCCTCTCCGGCTCTGCGGCGGACAATCAAGCCGTCACGAACGTGACATGGAGCAACAATCGCGGCGGGTCTGGCACAATCGCCCTCGCGGGACAGAACTGGAGCGTCACGAATCTGCTGCTGGCCCTCGGCCCAAATCTCATTCAGGTGACCGCCACCGATTCCAGCGGCAACAGCGCCTTCGATACGGCGGTGATCTTCTTTGCGCCGCGCGATACCAACGCGCCCAGCATCAGCATCAGCTTCCCGACCCTCAATGCGGTTTTTGAAACCGAACTCAGCACGCTCGACCTTTCGGGCACGGCGGCAGACAATGTGGGGGTAACGGAAGTGAAATGGACCAGCAGTCGCGGCGGGCAAGGCGCGGCCAATGGCGTCGCTCCGTGGAGCGTCAATGGCATCCCCTTGCAACCCGGCCTCAACGTCATTGAAGTGACCGCTTCCGATGCTGCTGGCAACACCGCGACGGATGCGCTGTCGGTAATCTACACGCCATCGCCTTTACGGCTGAACGCTTTGGGTTTGAGCAATGGTATCTTCCGGCTCGAATTAACTGGGCCTTTAGGCGGTAGCTACGTAATTGAAGCTTCATCCGATCTCGTCCATTGGTTCCCACTTTCAACGAACACAATCCCGGCCGAAGGCTCGGTGATCATTTCTGATCCCGGTGCAAGCAACCAGCCCGTACGTTTTTACCGTGCCGCGTCATTCACCACTGCCACTTCTAATCTGCCGACGTTGAGCGCAACCCGTCTGGGCAGCGGTTTGTTGCTCAGTTGGCCGACGAACTTTACGGGATTCACACTTGAAACCGCCACGAATCTGCCCCCGACGAGTTGGGTGTCGAATTCGATTCCAGCAGCAATCGTAAACGGGCAAAACACCGTTACGAATCCAATTACCGGTGGGAAGAAGTTTTATCGGTTGAAGAAGTAATCGGGTCACTCAATTGTTTCGTTCTGTCTTCCCGCTGCTTCGCCGAGGTTCAAAGCCCAAGCGTGTCCGCTTTGTCGCTTCCGGCGATCTGGTCAACCGGGCGGCGCTTAAGAATCTCGGGCACCTCCGGCAACTGGGTAAGAAGTTCGGGATAATTGAGAAAGGAATGGACGAGGCAGAGAACGATGTTTACGCTACGAGGCATGAAAACTTCCCTGAGTCGCTTGTCGGGCCGCCTGTTGGTCGCTGTGCTGGCCGCATCCTTTTTGGCAGGATGTGCTCCGCTGCGCCGGTCTGTCCAGATTTCCACCGAGCCTGTGGGCGCAATGGTCAAAGTGGACGGCACGGGTAGTGGCGTGGCGCCACGCACCGAACGACTTGAATGGAAAGATGACAAGAAAAACCCAAGCATTCACCGGATTGAGGTCGAGTTCGCTGATTTCGAGTCTCAAAAAGTGGACCTGACTGTCGCGGACGCCAAGGCCAGGACCGCCAAGGAGCCTTGGCCGGTGTCGTTCAAGCTGACCCGGATACGCGAGGAAGTAACGGTGGACATCACCTGCAACGTAGATGGAACGTCCGTCAAGGTGAACGGAGCCGCAATAGGCAGTGCCCCGATGCGGCACACTTTCGTGTACACCAATTCCGGCAAGAACGAAGCGTGGAACACCTATCTGGTGGTAGTGGAACGAGAAGGATACCGTTTCCGCCCCGCCAACAACTTGCAGCCTGGGGATGTGCAGCCCTTCTCCACAACTCTCACCTACGACGAGGCCCGCAAAGGCTCACTCGCCGTCAAGTTGGAGCCGATCCGGTTCGTTTTGTCCCCTGTGATCGAGATGAAGCCCACCTCGGAAGGTATGCAAGCTGTCCAGCATAACCTGTTGTCGCAGGTGGGAGACATCGAACGCGAGCCGAAGGTCGGCGGAGCCACGAAGATCACGGATTTCGATCTGGATCGGGCCAAGTACGAGACCCGCATCAGTGTGCTGACCAACAGCCAGCAAATCATCTACTCGACACCCTTCTGGCTGCCTGATTCGCCTGACAAAACGTACTTCAACCTTTGGTTGCAGCGCGGCCACGAGCACACCCGCGTGACCGATGCGACCCAGCAGGACCTTGAAGTCAACACGTCGCCCGACAGCCAGTGGTTCTATTTCTCCTCCGACCGACTCAGCCCTGGCCGCTACAACATCTGGCGAGTGCGTACGGTGGGTCGTGGAGGATTGACCAAGATCACTGACAGCCCGTCCTCGGTCGTGGACACTGAGCCCGCCATCTCCCCAGACGGGAAACTCATGGCATTCACCTGCTACTTGCGAGGGACCAAACTGCAACAGATCTGGGTCGCAAACGCGGACGGCACCTTGCCGACGCAAATCCGGGTCGGGAAGAGTCCTTCCTGGTCCCCTGACGGGCTCAAGCTCGTCTATGTGGCTCCCGACACCGCCGGACATGAGAAGATCTGGGTGATGGATGCCGACGGCAGCCTCCCCACGCAACTCACCACTGGCGACCACACTGACCAGTATCCAGTCTGGACGCCTGACGGAAAGAGAATCGTTTTCTCCTCCAATCAGGCGGTCAACGAGGAGGGCGAGAGAAACTACGACATCTGGCTTACGAAGGCTGACGGCACCGGAACGACGCAACTGACGGTCAACGGTTCACATGACACCAGACCGGCGGTCAGCCTTGACGGCAAGTACGTCTATTTTAATTCCAACCGCGGAGCCCGAAAGACGGGCGAACCGGCCCTTCAGATCTGGCGCATCGAACTGCCACGAGACTGAAATCCGAGTGAACGGGACGGCCTCATGGGGCACCTCGCTGGTTTGAAAACGTAATGAGATTGTAATGTTTTGCTTGCGCCCCGTGAAAGGGTCGGTCCCGGAAAGGTGATATATTGGGCATGAGCGGCGGGGTTGCGGCAGGGTAATCTGCTCGGGCTTCTGCTAGGACCAATTCGCATCCACCTGTTACGAACTGTTTTCTCACCGTACTTTCTGCCGCCGTGCCGCCCTAACCTCTTTGCCCAATTGCCACGCTCGCATTGGGTCACCCGCGCGGCGCTCAGTCCGAGCGGGCGCGAAAAGCAAATGCCATCAGTTCGATGATGATGGCTCTCTGATTTCGTCGCCCTGCTTGGTG
>CAIWJG010000459.1 GCA_903912925.1 uncultured Verrucomicrobia subdivision 3 bacterium
TACAGACCTCGTCAACAGGCCGTAGAATTCAGTCATTTTTTTGGACACTTTTAGAACGGAGCTTCGCCGACTTCAACCAGGAGACGCTTCCCCTTCGGGGTTCGCGCCAGAAGGCCAGTCAATTTACGGCAGAGTTGTTCTTGGGCCAAACGAGCACTCGGTCTTTGGAGGGGTTCAAGGCGAACCGTTACTTCTGTTGCCGTTGACTTAATCCAGCCATGACACGCCGTGATCGCATAGAACAAATCGACGACCTCCTCTGTGGCGTGATAGTGCGGACGCAGCCAGTCAACCATCTGTTTCCGGGCATTCCAGACCGAGATAGTCACAAAATCAAAGAGATACTTTCCTTCATTGTCAATGCATTTAAATGACTGGTAATTCTCCAAGGTCGAGACATCCACCCGTGGCGCAAGCTGCTTTTTGTCTGCCGTTATCTCCAGCACTTTCGCTTCTTGCTCGGCAATGGAGCGTCGCAACCGCTCCCGGACACTGTTCTGGCGGGGACTGCCGTCAGCGTTGACCACCTCTTTGGCTGGGGACAGCTTCCGATACAGTTTGCCGAGATTCTTTTTCAGCACCTTGAGGAGCGTTTCCTGCTCTTTGAGTTCCGGATTGGCGATGTCTTGCCGCTCACTGGCGGCCAGCTTAAATCCGGGGTGATAGTGCCAGGGGTGACGATCTTTCAGATGCTTAAAGGTGTTTTCCGAGGCGCCCCAGCGACTCAGGATGGCCTGGGCACACTCTTCTGTGGTCAGGGTCGCGGGCTTGGTCCAGGCCAGACCACACGCTCGGCGTTTACTGGTCTTGTTCCAGAGGTAAATCCGCCGGAGTGTTACCCCTGCTTGCGGCGGATCAAGGGTGTCATCACGGAGAATCTTTTCCTCCTCGAAGACTCCGTAGCTCTTGCCGTTCAGTTCAAACTCCGTAGTGAAGCGACTATCCTCGATGGCCGCCAGTTTCTTCGCATCGACATGCTTTTCCCAGGTCACAAAGGGGATTTCGTTGTGCACCAGACCCGCAAAAAAGTCAGCACCATGGCCCTCTCGGTCAAAAACCTGCACCGGAGTCTGTGGCAACTCCTTCTGCCACTTGTGCCCCAAGGCGCCAATAAGAGCCCGCAGGTCTCCCTTGCCTTCCTGAATCTCGAAATCCACGATCCGGCCACTGCCATCGCACGTTACCAGACCGGTCCTGCCCGGGACCGGCATCCGCCGCTGGGTGTTATAGGCCGAATGGACTCGATGCTTACCGGTGTAGGGCAACAGATGGCCATCAGTAAACCAGATAAAGATGCCAACCAGTCCGCAGCGCAGCTGCTGCCGGAAATACGCCGTCAGCACCGGACCCGAAGCTTTCCGGCGGGCAGCATCATAAAACCATTCCCAGAGCGTTGGCTTGCTTCCCAGGCGAGTGAGCCCCAACACTACCCCTGCTTCTCGTCCCCTGATGTGTTTCAATTGCTCAATAGACCGGATATTGTTGGCGGCCATCAGCACAAAAACCATTATTATCCGGTAGCTTGCGCCAAAATACCCCAAGATCAGACGCAACCAGTTCCACTGAACAATGAGCGGGATGAAATACAGGAATGTTCCGGCATAACGGGTTTTCTCCCAGTCGTGGTTCTCGCTAAAGGGGTGCTCTTCTGGCGCCAGTCCATTAAACTTATCGCCATCAGTGAAGGACAACGATTCCTGTGGCGTTGCCAACGCCTCCCGCTCTTTGCTCCGGAGTGCGGCAACTTTATGCGCTTTGTTCCCGCTGGATAGTTCAGTCTGATGCAGTTTACGCTGCTGGCGACGATCCTTGCTGGCATCGACGTTGTACCCTTGGACCAAGCCTTCCTGGCCAAAGTACTTCCGAGTGTCCAGATGATTATCGATAGTCTGGCGACTGATGCCAAGCGCTGTGGCGAGAGATGATTTTTTAGCGCCCAGATCCACCGTATCGACAATAAAGAGTCGCCTGGCAACGCGGTCCGACAGATCGACCTCTCTAACCAAAACGCCTTGTCGGTAAAGAGTCGCTCGGCGTGATTTCTTAGTGGGTCCGCCTTTCACTACCATGGTCAAGCCGGTGCCCAGAGAAATCCGTAGCTCTTGTGAGTTGTCGTCGTCAATAAGCGTCTTGGTTTGCATGCTGTCACCGTGTCAAATGGAGGTGACATACTGTACCACAAAAACCATAATATGTGAAACTAAAAGACTATGTATACTATATCTACATAATATTGCTTTATTGCAACTTTCGAACGCCCATTTTTTTAGCAAAACGAATAAGTTTGGTTAGTTAGTAGTGGTTGCAGCTCATCAGTTCACGAGGTCTGATATACAACCATGTCCACCCTTTATTTGACTGAGCGCTGGAAATATACGACCGTCTATTGCCGCAACGCAAAGCGCATCAGCCTCTTTATATCGTTTCCGTGTTCTTCGATA
>CAIWJG010000460.1 GCA_903912925.1 uncultured Verrucomicrobia subdivision 3 bacterium
CGGCGGGAGTGTGTCACAAGTCTTTGCGTGTGCAAAGCGTCGCACTGGCAGAATCCCCGCACGCGAATCGCATTCTCGGGGTCAAAACTGCGGAAAACTACGCAACGGGATTTCGTGCCTATGTCAGGAGTTCTGGAGTTCTTTTTCTCTGCGTTTCTCCGCGTTCCTCTGCGTCTCGGCGTTGAGCCCGATTTGGTCTTGCTTGCGGCCTGGCCGCGCTGGGCCTTTGCGTTGGGGCAACCTAGAAACGGCAGTTAACGCAAAGACGCCAAGAGGCAAAGACGCAAGGGACGGGGAGATGACGAGGGAATAACCGGGAGGCATAACTCACCCAGCGGGTGATGGCACCCAACGGCCGAACCCTTTGCACTGCTACTGCCAGCGCTTTCGGATTGCCCTCAGAACCCCCGCCGCACCATCTTCCTGTTGCGTGAACCAACTCAACTGGAGATACCCGCTGGCGTTCTTGGCCCTGCTGCTCACCCATCCGGCCTCCGCCCAAGACAATTTGCGCGGCACTCTCACTATGGGAATGGGCGACGTCGCTGCGATCAAGCAAAGGGCCGAGGCCGGCGATGCTGGAGCCCAAGTGGCCCTTGGAAACGCACTTGCCTCTCGGTTCCGCGCGAGCGAAGCCTTGGTTTGGTACCGCAAAGCCGCCAGCCAGGGCGATGTCGAAGGGAAATACCACGTCGGCGACATGCTTCTCTTTGGTGCGCCGGGTATTCCCGACACTTTCACCGTCCGGGCGAACCACACCGAAGGCATCCGGTGGACGTTCATGGCCGCGACCAACTTCCACGCCTACGCCTGCCGGAATATGGCCAAAGCCCTCCGGCAAGGTCTCGGCACTAGCACTAACCTGGTCGCTGCCTGCGCCTGGCTCAGCCTGCTCGCAACCATACCGCCCGGTTTCGTTAGCGCGCGCTATGAGTTGAACGAATTAGCGCTCCAGTTGGATACCGGTGCCCTCCAGCAGGCCCAGAGCCTCGCCGCCCAGTTCAAAGCCGGCCATTGGCAGGCGCCACTGGTCCGTGCGGTTCCCGAAGGTGACCGCCGCCTGAAGTTGGGGGGCATCACCTTTGGCGGCAAGACCCCGCTCGCCGTCATCAACGGCAGGACCCTGTCCGAAGGCGAGTCCGCCACGATCCCAGTGAAGCCAGGCACACTGACGATCAAGTGTCTCAAGATCGAGAGGGACTCCGTCCTGATCGCCGTGGCAGGCGAAGACTCACCGCGTACTCTACGGCTCAAGTAGAGCGGCTCACCAACCCGAACCTCAGGGTATTCAGCACCCTCGTCATTGCCCGCCGGCCCGTTGCCCGGTTCCAGGAATTGACCGCGGCCGAAAAGGCCCGTCTGCTGGTCTGGATCGACTGGACCCAGGAGCACCTGGCCGCACACCTCCGCCCCGCTCCGGATGCCTTCAACCTCGGCCTGAATGACGGTGCCGCCGCCGGTCAGACCGTGCCGCAGTTCCATTTCCACGTGATCCCGCGCTACACCGGCGCCGTGCCGGACCCGCGCGGCGGCATCCGCCACGTCATCCCGGCCAAGGCCCGCTACTGGTAAACCTAAAAAGAGCACTTACCACGAAATACACGAAACACACGAAATGACCAGCGGATAACAACGCTGGGGCGTTCATGTGCGGGGTGGAAACCCATTGCTTTGTAAGGTCCGGTGAAGTAAACGAAAATCGTAATTGTTCAGGTCGCCCAGGCGCACGCGGCAGGGGCGGGGACGGATCGCACCGTCCGAATGGAAGATTTGCGCGTCGGTCGGGCCGTCACCCGCCGCTATCGCAATCGGCGCATCGGAGAGTTCCTGAAGGAATTGGAACTGAGCGAAGGCCGCGGCACGGGTATCCCTAAAATCCTCCATGCCCTGCGGAGCAATGGCTCGCCTGAACCGATTTTCGAGACCGATGACGACCGACTATCGTTTCTCGTGCGCCTGCCGCTGCGTCCAGCACCATCGGAGTCCGCACAAGCCACCCCGCAAGTTGGCACCAAGTCGGCACCAAGTCGGCACCAAGTCGAAATACTGCGCATGTGCCTGACCGACAGTCCGTTGCTGGATCTGTTGAAACTGGCTGGCCGAAGCGACCGCACCAAGTTCCGGCACCAAGTTTTAAATCCGCTTCTTGCCGACCGGCTCATCGAAATGACCATCCCCGATAAGCCCACCAGCCGCTTGCAAAAATACCGCCTGACGGACAAAGGTCGCGCCTGGCTGGCTGCGGCTGATGCCCGTCGCAAATAAACCCGAGGCAGGCTCATTCTCGACAACCACACACCAATCGGCGGCCCATCATTCGCGTCCATTCGCGTCCATTAGCGGTTAGGAGGAGCAGTGCGACCACAGATGAACACAGCGCGGCCAAGCCGCAACCAAGACCAAATCGGGCTTAACGCCGAGACGCAGAGGAACGCGGAGAAACGCAGAGAAGAAGAACTCTCTGCGACTCGGCGTTAAATCTTCGCAGCCTGCGAGCAAAGCGGGATATAGCAGTGCAGAGAATCGCAGCGCGGCAGAGCCGCAACCGATGTTAACCACGGAGTAACTGTTCAGGTCGCCCAAGCGCACGCGGCAGGGGCGGGGACGGCTCGTCTCCAGGTCTGGCTGATTGGCGAACGCAACCGGGGAC
>CAIWJG010000461.1 GCA_903912925.1 uncultured Verrucomicrobia subdivision 3 bacterium
CGCGAAACGTGAGACGGGAAGGAAAGGCGAATGACAGAGCACGCTCCCCAGATCACGTTTCACGTCTGACGTTTCACTTTCGGATTTCGGCTCTCGGATTTCGGATTTCCTTCGGTTTTCGGATCTCGGGTATCGGATCTCCGCCCCGGCCCTGCTTCGCCTTTCCTTCACGTTTCACGTTTCACGTTTCACGTTTCACGTTTCACTAACGGTTTTCGGATTTTCCATCGTTGCCCGCCGTGGCGGCCAGTGCTAGACTAGCCAATGACTGGTTAATTTGATGCGATATCATGGCAACCGTAACTGCATTCCAAGCAAAGACCCGGTTCGGTGAATTGCTCGACCGGGTGGTGCGCGGGGAGGAAATCGTCATCACCCGGCACGAAAAGGCCGTAGCCCGGCTGGTACCGGAGGGCGGGGCGAACCTGAAGCATACCCAGCAGGTCGTGGCGCTACTCCGGGCGGGCCGCTCGCTCATGGCCAAACGCCGTGGGGTTGTGCCACTGACTGACCGGGAAATCAAGGATTCCATCGAGGAAGGGCGCCCATGAGCGAGGGTTTCATCGCGGATGCCTCGGTCGGCGTAGCTTGGGCGGTACATTCGCAAGCCAGCGCTGTCACGGACAAATTGCTGGACCGCGTGGCAGCCGGCACTCTGTTGGTGGTGCCGACGCTGTGGCCTTTTGAAGTTGCCAACTCTCTGCTGGTCTTGCACCGGCGAAAGAAGATCCTGGCGGAAGACCGCGACCGGGCCATGGGAGCGCTAGCCCAACTGCCGATCGTGGTGGACGAAGCAGGCCCTCGCCTTGCCCTGGGGAAAATCTCAGAGTTGGCCGCTGAACATGGCCTGACGGTGTACGATGCCGCGTACCTGGAACTAGCGGTGCGACGTAAGCTCCCGCTGGCCTCCCGCGACGAAGCCCTCTGCAAGGCGGCTCGGGGGTGCCGCGTCAAACTCCTACTGCTGCAATAAACGCCGCTATATTCTCTGTGCTCACGCCTGGGGGCATTCCGCCCGCGCAGGAGAGAATAAGCTTCGACCTGTCGGGCGTCTCGCTCAGGAGCTTCTGCACCGCCGCGCGGACATCGGCAGGCGAGCCCTTGGCCAGCACGTCGCGCGGCGGGATATTGCCCAGGATCGTGAGGCGATTGGCGGACATCTGGCGCAGCTCGGCGAGCGTGTTGAAGATACCGGGGTTGTAGAGATTGATCCCGATCTCGGGATAGCAGGCGATGGATTTGGCGCACTGCGCGTCGTTGTGGAAGAACTTCACCGTGCCGCCGTCCGCGTAGATTTCCTTGAAATAGGGGAGCCCGAACTCCTTGAAGTCCTCCCCGCCAATGAACCCGACGATGTCGTCCAGGAGGAACATGCCGTCTATCGAGGGGAAAGTCTCTCGCTGGAGCGCGTGCCACTTCTTGAGAAAGCTGGTGATGACCCGTAGCAGCTTGTGCGCTCTATCGGGGTCGGTCTTGAGGGCCATCAGGAACTCCGTGGTGCCCATCAGGAACGTCGCGATATTTAGGGGGCCGCGCGAGACCGAGAACCGAATCTTGTGCCCCATATCTTCCAAGCGCGGGCGCACACTCTTGAGCCGGTTCAGCATGAACGGTAGCAGCCCGTCCGTAGCCGGGTTCGGCTCGACCAGGTCGTCGATCTGCGCGACCTCGCGGATCACCTTCTCGGCGAACGGGAACTCGTTCTGGTGGAAAACACACTTAGCCCCGAAGGCGGACGGCTCCGTACACATACCAAACTCCGACCAGAAGCCGGGTAGAAAGGTGACCTCGGGAAACGTCTCGATGGCCTTGCGGTTAGCCTCGAACCACAGATCCTGGTTGGTGAAGTAATCGAGGATGTCGATGCCAAACCAGTTCGGCAGCCACGGGGAATCAATAATGAACCCGATGGTCGGACGGGTACGCGGCGCACCATTGAGCACCGCGACCAATTCGTCCCACTGATTGTCTGTCAAAACCGCTTCGTGAACGTGATGTTCACCATGTTGCCCTGGGGCCGATCGCGGGACTCGATCTCATACACATACCGGATGGAGGTGATGACGCCGAGCTTCGGGCACACCATGCTAATCTCCGGACCGAGGCCCACGACCCACGGCTGGGAGACCGAGGCGGGGCCATAAGCGCCTGAGCCTGTGGACTTGGTGGTCTGCAACTGATAGTAGCCCACCATCCCGACGTCGATCGTCTTGCGGAAGGTCTTGGCGATGCCCCATTCCATGGTTAGGGCCTGGCCGGGAGTGATGTCGGTATCCTGGTTCTCCTGGTTGAACTCATAACGATTGAGCAACGACAGCGACCAGGTCTTCTCTTCGTCGGGATACCACGTGGCCCCGGCGGTCAACATCTGGGTCCAGAAACCCTTTCCGGGAGATACGGGGTCAGTCGGTTTGTAAGCTCCCGAGGGAGCCCAAAAACCGTAACCGACGGCGAAGTCAAATTGCTTTGGGTGCCAGGAGAGGGTAATTGGCTCAACAAAGACGTCACCCAGCCCGAATTTGCTCCCACTAAAGCCGCCAGCCGTAAGATCCTGATAAGGGAAGGGGACTAACACATCAGCGCCGTAGAAGCCGCCGAGGATCTTAACGTCCGTGATGTAGATGAGACGCGGCGCCTGAACGTAGGCGAATAGGTCGAAATTGGGCGGGCCACCCTTGAGAGTGTCAGACCAATACATATAGTTGTAGTCACGGACATAAAAGCCCGGCGGCGGCAACGAGGCGCCTTTAATGCCTTCAACGCCTTGGGGATAATGCGTTTGCGCCTGGAGGGCGCCAGGAAACACGATTAAGCTCGCGAAGAGCAGGCCACCGACGGAGTTAGTCAGTTGATTTCGCATGATGCTCATACTGGATCTGGTATGTGGTTGTTGGTTTAGCCGTGAGTTAGTTATACATCCGACATCTTTCCGGTCTGGTAGGTCTCATAGGCGCTCAGGTCAAGCAACCCGTGGCCGGAGAGATTGAAGAGCAGGACGCGCTTTTGGCCAGCCTCGCGCGCTTTGATCGCTTCATCCACCACCGCGGCGATGGCGTGGGCCGATTCCGGCGCTGGCACGATGCCTTCGGTCTGGGCGAATAGCGTGCCCGCCTCGAAGACTTTTGTCTGGTGATAAGCCTCGGCCTCCATCAGGCCCAGTTTCAGGGCGTGGCTGACCATCGGGGACATGCCGTGGTAGCGCAACCCGCCGGCATGAATGGACGGCGGCATGAACTTGTGGCCGAGGGTGTACATCATCAGCAAGGGCGTGGTCTCGGCGGTATCGCCGAAGTCATAACGCAGCTCGCCTTTGGTCAAAGTCGGGCAGGCAGAAGGCTCCACGCCGACAAAGCGGTATTTCTTCTGCTCGACGATCTTCTTGCGCATGAAGGGAAATGCCAGGCCGGCGAAATTGCTGCCGCCGCCGCAGCAGCCAAAAATGGCATCCGGCTCCTCGCCCGCGATCTCCATTTGTTTGATGGCTTCCTGGCCGATGACAGTCTGGTGGAGGCAAACGTGGTTCAGCACGCTGCCCAGCGAGTATTTCGTATGCGGATGTTTGACGGTGTCCTCGATCGCCTCGCTGATGGCGATGCCGAGGCTGCCCGGACAATGCGGGTCCTCAGCGAGCATCTTGCGGCCGAACTCCGTCTGGTCGCTGGGGCTGGAATGAACCGTCGCGCCCCAGGTGTGCATCAGCATCCGACGATAAGGTTTGTGCTGATAACTCACCTTGACCATGTACACGTTGCACTCCAGGCCAAACAACTTGCAGGCCAGCGCGAGCGAAGCGCCCCATTGTCCCGCGCCGGTTTCGGTGGCCAGCCGCTTGGTGCCGGCCTGCTTATTGAAGTAGGCCTGCGCGACCGAGGTATTGACCTTGTGGCTGCCGGCGGGGCTGACGCCCTCGTACTTGTAATAGATGTGCGCGGGGGTCTGGAGTGCCTTCTCGAAGCGGACCGCGCGCATCAACGGCGTGGGCCGCCACAGCGCATAAATGTCGCGCACCGGCTCGGGAATCTCGATCCAGCGCTCCGGGCTCATCTCCTGCTGCACGAGGTTCTCCGGGAAGATCGCCAGTAGCGCCTCGGGCGGGATGGGTTGCTTGGTGCCCGGATGCAGCGGTGGCGGCAGTGGTTCCGGGAAATCAGTCAGCAGGTTGTACCAGGTCTTAGGTATGTCGGCTTGTGTCAGATCAAAACGTGTTTGCATGGGCAATGTAAATTCAACTGTTGCGCATTTAACGTGTGAAAATTAGCGACGCCCCGGCTGCCAGTCACGCAGAATCTTGTACAAAATGGCGAAAATAAGAGTTGCTATGGCTTCAGGGCCTGCTACCCTGCACAGCTCTTTCGGGAAGGTTACGCGGGAAGCTGCGTAAGCAGCCCGGAAGGGTTTAACGGCCTTAACATTCCTGTGCCGATGGGTTCAGGGGGCCACAACAACACTTAAAACAATCCCGTGTTCCGCGGGATGGTTCGCCCACCGGGTGAACTCTCAACCAAAGGAAACTTGTGATTAGTATTGGAATTAAGGAATTGCTAGATGCCGGCGTCCATTTCGGACACCAGACCAAACGGTGGAATCCGAAGATGAAGCCCTTCATCTTTGACGCCCGAAACGGCATTCACATCATCGACCTGAGCAAGTCGCTCAGCCAGTTGGAAGCCGCCTGCAATTTCCTGGCGGCAAGCGTGGGCAAAGGCACCAAAGTCCTGTTCGTCGGCACCAAGAAGCAGGCCCAGCAGGCCGTCAAGGACACCGCCAAGGAAGGCGGCCAGTTCTTTATCGTTGAACGCTGGCTGGGGGGCACGCTGACCAATTTTGCCACCGTCAAGCGCTCCATCGGCCGGCTCAAGGAGATCCAGAAGATGGAAGCCGATGGCAGCATCAATAACTACGTCAAGCAGGAGCAGTCGGTGATTCGGCGTGAGGCCGCCCGGCTCATGAAGTTCTTTGAAGGCATCCAGACCATGGAAAAGCTGCCGGGCGTCATGTTCGTAGTGGACATCAAGCGCGAGCACAACGCGGTGGCTGAGGCGCGCCGGCTCAAGATTCCCGTCGTGGCTATTGTGGACACCAACTGCGATCCCGAGCTGGTGGATTATCCCATCGCCGGCAACGATGACGCCATCCGCTCCGTGCGCATGATTCTGGCCACGATCGGCCAGACGCTGACGCAGGCGCAGGCGGAATACGAAACAAGGTATGCGCGCCGAAAAACGGCGGAAGAGGCCGCCGCGCCCGCACCTGGGGCACCGGCTGAAGTGGCGCCGGTGGCCGCGGCCGAGACGCTCGTCACTCCCGCAGCACCAACCGCCCCCACGGCTTAGCTTTCATCCGGAACGCCGCTCGCGGGAACCTTACCTGCGGGATGCTGGTGTTCACCAACTATCAACTAAGAACTGGAGACTATTTGTATGGCTGAAATTACTGCTGCCCTCGTGGCAAAGCTGCGCGGGATGACCGGCGCCGGGATGATGGAATGCAAGAAAGCGCTCAACGAAGCCAATGGCGACGTGGACGCGGCGGTGGACGTGCTACGCAAGGCGGGCACGCTTACGGCCGGCAAAATCGCCGCGCGTGAGGCCCGGGAAGGCGTCATTACCCAATACATTGCCCCGGACGGCCGGACGGGGGTGCTCGTGGAAGTGAACTGCCAGACGGATTTTGTGGCGCGCAACGATATGTTCCGGGCCTTCGCCGATGAAGTGGCCAAGAAGCTTGCCGCTGACCCCAAGGTCAACCTCGACGCCGAGCGCGAGGCGATGGTGGCCAAGATTCGAGAGAACGTTAAGATTCCCCGCCATGAGCGGATGGAAGTAACCGGCAACGGAATGGTGGCCGCTTACATTCACACCGGCGCCAAAGTGGGTGTGCTGGTCGAGGTCGGCGCGGGCAAAGAGACCACCATCACCAACAACGAATTCAAGCAACTCGTGAAGGACATCACGCTGCAGATCGCCGCGGGCCATCCCTATGCGGTATCCCGCGAACAAGTGCCGGCCGACGTGCTCACGAAGGAAAAGGAAATCGCGGCGGAGCAATTCAAGAACAAGCCGCCGCAGGCCATCGCCAAGATCGTCGAAGGCAAGCTCGAGAAGTTCTACCAGACCTATTGCCTGGTGGACCAGGGCTTCGTGAAGAAGAACTCGGAGATTTCGCTAAAAGAGCACGTGGCCATTGTCGCCAAGCAGTTAGGCGATGAGATCACGATCCACCGCTTCGCCCGCTACCAGATCGGCGAGACCACGGGAGCTTAGGCCAACGCCAACCAGTTTGAGTCAAGGGCGCCCCCCACGGGCGCCCTTCTTCTTTATGCACAAAGCGTTGCAAGTCCCGACTGCTTGGGCGAAGCAGCCCTGCCAAGGCGCTTTAGCCGAAAGCGCCGGTGCAACAGCATACTAGAGGTTATCCGAAAAGATAAGAGGAAGCTCTGAGACGTCGGAACCGAGCACATTCGGTTTCTTGGAATCCTTCTCTTTATTGCATAAAGTCATTGACAGTAGTGACTTACAAATGATATAAG
>CAIWJG010000462.1 GCA_903912925.1 uncultured Verrucomicrobia subdivision 3 bacterium
AAAGAATGGAACTTGTGATGATTCCGAGCCAAAGAACTGATTCACCTGCCGGGTGAATGGAAGGCTTAGGCAATCCATGCATAACTATCTGTCTTTGTGATCTTTGCGTTCTTTGCGGTTAAATCAACTGCCGAATTTAGGGTGAACGGCTTGGCCTGGCTCTGCGGGTCTGCCCCGGAAGCAAATCCTGGCGGCATTGGACGGCAAGTCTGCGTTACGACGCGGCGGCTCCGAATACGCCACTGGATTTATGTTCCGATGTTCTTAGCGAAACTCGAGGCGGAAGGCGACCGGCTTGCCTTGAAGCTCCGGTGGCAGTGCGAATGTGAGACGGATGACCTCGCCTTGCTGGGAGGTTGCCGCCGCAGGCACGCCGTCCACGCTGGCACTGCGCAGCGTAAAGCCCGCTGGCGCATAGAAGGCGAGGTGGTACTGCCGCGGCGCGGTCTGTGATCCTACCGCCCCCAACAGGGTTCCGGATAGCCGCTTCTGCCCGCTGTCCCAGGTCACGGGACCCAAGTCGTTGGCTCCTTGTGTGAGGTGCCGGTTCGTGCCGAGCAGTTGCGGCACGCCCGTGGGCTTGCGCAGGGCGATGACCTTGGCACAGTGCGGCTCAACCGTAACGCTGAATGAACCTGTGTGGCGACCGAGGAACGCCTCGGACCAAAACTCGTAGGCCAGGCAATCGTCGGCGCACTGGACCTGGTAGCTGCGCGCGGCGTCGGGCATGGCGGCGGGCGGATTGGCCGTCAGGTCGCGGTTCGTGCCCCAGTTGAACAGCCCTACGACATCCCACTCGCCGGCCGGCGCTTTTACGTGGAGCCGGTAAGTCTCAGGGAAATCGCGGGTGAGAACATCAGTTGGTCTCGCGCCTTCCGGCCAGGCGGGCAGGAGCCGGCGCACGACATCAATCCACTCCGGGTGCGCCGCCAGGTCCACGAGCTTGTCACCCAGTTTGACGATGCCGCCCCCCAGCCCAATCCAGGTGGCGAAAGCGCGCGCCTCCTCGAATGACAACGGCGGATGCTTCTTGTCGGGGTACGAGCGGAACAAGATCAGGTCGTCGTGATTCACCCAAAGCCGATTCTGATAGTACCAGCGCCGCGCGCCCGTGCGCACGGTGGATTTGAATCCGCGGGACGAACCGAGAAGGTCATTGGGCTTTTCCTCCTCCCAACAGGGGGAGTTGTCCAGCGTCAGGCGCATCCCGTCCACGAACCCGGCCAGGGTGCCCATCGTGCCCACCCCGAGCAGAAAGATGTCGGGCCCCAGCGCCTCGCGGATGGCCCGCCACGCCTGGCGATAGGCCTCCACGTTGGTGAGCGTAGGGTCGAACTGCGGCTTGCCGAGCAAGTCCAGGTAGGCGAAATCCACCTTGACCCAGCGCCAGCCCTCCCGGCGCAGGCCGCCAAACGTGTCGCGCAGGAACGCGAGCACTTCCGGGTTGGACCCGTCCAGGGTCTCGCGGTCCTTTGCGAAACTGCGCACCGCGCCGTCCTCTGCCGGCATAAGCCAATTCGAATGGGCGGTTGCCACCGGGGAGTGGGGCGAGGCCTGCAGCGGGGCTATCCATAGTCCGGGCCGCAAGCCGGTATCGGCAATCTCCTTGGCCATCCTGGTGCCGCCATCAGGGAACGTCTTCGCCTTCCACCGCCAATCTCCGCGCGGCGCCGCCTGCCAGCCCTCGTCCACCTGAAACCAGCTCCCGCCGAACGGCTGGAACTCGCGGACAAAGACTGCCAGGTTGCTGCGAATCAAGCCTGCGTCAATGGACTGGCCGTAGCCGCCCGTGCCCGAGCCACCGCTCCAGGAGTTCCAGCCATTGGGCACGTCGTGACCCGGGCCACGCTTCGGCCACGGCGTCACGCCCTGATGCGCCGCGACCGCCGTGGCGTAATCCTCCAGCGCGCCCAGCGGATCGGGCGGCAGCGGATCCACATAGAGCAGCTCCGAGTCGAAGCTTTGGCCGGGCTTAAGTTGCTTGCCGTGAAAGACCGCCACGCACTCGGCGGCGTAGGTCGTAAAGGCCCCATCTTTCGAGACTGCGGGATCGTATCCGATGCCGAGCGTCGGCACAGTGCGCTCGAAGGTCAGGAAACCCGCCACCAGCGAGCGGTGAGGATTCTCCAGGTCGGAGACCAGATGGTTCCAGTTGGCGACGGAGTTGCCGCGCAGCGGAATGGGGAACAGACCGCCAAGCGCGAAACGCGGCGCGTCGCCAGCCTCCACCTGGACCGCGGTGTCAAACATCGCGAAGCGGCCGTTCTCGAGGATGCGATGGGTTCTGGGCTGCGCGCCTAGCCGCAAGGCGCCACCATTTGTGGCCGCCACGACCAGAGGCGCCGCCTTGAGGACTACGATCGGGGCATCCCCGCGGTTCAGAACCGAAAGGCGCACCGTGAAACGCCGCCGGTCTTCGCCGAACCACCCGAACCTGAGCCGCAGCTCGGCGTCGCCGGTCCGGCTCACGAACGCTCCCGTGTCGTCCTGCGAGCGTTGGCCGGCGTCCGCGAAGGACACCGTGCGGCGCGGCTTTTCGCCGGGGCCGACTATCAGTGCGTCCGCCGTCGCCCGGGAGAACACCGTCACGCCATCGCGCACCACATCGAACGTGCCGTCCTCCAGCCGGAAAAGCACCGGCAGTGACGATGTGCCGCGGGCCGAGACAGAGGTGGGGGATCTATCCGCCGCACCCTTTGCTGCGCCCATGGTAACCAGCCACCCGAGCGAGAGTGTGACCAGTGGCAGCTTCCACAGATTGCCAAGAGAGCTTGCCTTCACAGCCGCTCGCGCCAATAACCGGGACGTCGCTTCATGTGCATCACGGCTACCATCCAGATGGAATCGAACTTGGGGCTTCGGGGTGAAGCAAATGATTCACAGGCCCGCGATCTTGCGCGCTCGGGCCAGCGATTCCTCCAGCGGAACGCCTTTGACTTTCCCGGATTCGATTTCCGCGATGCGCCGGTCCGTTTCAGCCTTCCATGATGCCGCCACGGACGGTTCAATGCCGCCGTGCCGAGCGGCCAGGATGCGGTCGATCAATTCGGCCACAACTTCTCCCGGCATCTCACGGGTCTCCGCAACGATTTGCTCAATTGAAACCGGCATATCTCAACCTTGGCTCTCGGCAGGAGCCTTGGCAAGCCGAAAGCCAAGGATCGGTTACGCACGCACGTGCGCAGCTCACATTTTTCCAATGTTGTTGGCACGGGTGAATGGAGCGCGGACATTCTTGTCCGCCTTTGCGTCATGGCAGACCCCAAAGCCCACCGGCGGACAAGAATGTCCAATGCCGCTAGGAATTGGCCCCTGGTCTGGAGGGTGACCTGCACAGAACTGCTGGCAGCGTGGAAACGGCGTGAGCACAGTTCCCCCTCACCCTAAGGGTGAATGCAGAAGGAAGAAGGAAGAATGCAGAAAGGGGAATGGCTCCCGTTCAGCCGGC
>CAIWJG010000463.1 GCA_903912925.1 uncultured Verrucomicrobia subdivision 3 bacterium
AAAGAATGGAACTTGTGATGATTCCGAGCCAAAGAACTGATTCACCTGCCGGGTGAATGGAAGGCTTAGGCAATCCATGCATAACTATCTGTCTTTGTGATCTTTGCGTTCTTTGCGGTTAAATCAACTGCCGAATTTAGGATGATGGGTGAGCCGAGGTTGGTGAAACACGGTGCCGCCAGAAACTCGGCAAGAATTGCGGCAAGAATTATTCGTTGACGCCATCCGCCAGTTCTGGCTGGATGGTGGGGGCATGAATGAGAGCGAAAAGCAGTTCTCCATTACCCGGGCAGTAGTTCTCGGTGGCAAGGCTTGAAGCTATGAAAACCGGAAAATTGTCTGCGATCCTGATTGGTTTGTTCTCCCTCGGATTTCTAAATGCCGAAGCCACCATGCCCCGCGATTCCGATGGATTCGCGAACGGATCGGCGGCCAAGGGCGAGCGAGACGAGCCGAACCCCATCGACTACCAGCGCATCCAGGAACGGAAGCGCCTGATCCGGCAGCTCCGCCAACTGGAGGCGCAGCCGGAACCCTCCCGCCTGAAGGCCGCCGCGCTCAAGGCCGACCTCCAGTCGCGCATCGAAAAGCTGGCCCAGACGGGAACCGACCGGGTGCTGATCATCCTGGTTGAATTCAATGGCACCAACACCTTCACCTGGACTAACGGTGTGTCCACGTGGGATCCCCTCGGCATCTGCGAACAGACAGAATACGACGGCACGAACTACGGCAACGCCAAAGCCTCGGCATTCTTCGCCGCAAAATACGGAATCGTCGCCCCCACGAACTGCCGATATGCCGGCCCCCTGCACAACCAGATCCCCCGCCCGCTGTCCGCGAACGACGCCTCGGGCGACTTGATCTGGACGCCGGACTTCTCCCCCGCCTACTACAGCAACGTCGTGTTCGGCAACGGCTGGACCTTTTCCTACAACCGGCAGGATGGATCCCCGGTCAGCGCTGATTTCACTGGCAAATCCGTCCGGAATTATTATCGGGATTTCTCCTCCAACCGCTATGACATCGTGGGCGACGTGGTGGGATGGGTTCAGGTCACCAACTCTGTCTGGTACTACGGCGCCGATGCCGTTCCCGGACGCCGGTCGGGCGCGTCAAGCGCCGCCAGCAGCGGCGCCATTCCCGGCGCGGGCAACGCGCGCCAGCTCGTCATCGACGCCATCGAGGCGGTCAAGGCTGCCTATCCGGCCTTCAACTGGGCCCAATACGACGTGAACGGCGACGGGCTTATCGACCGCCTGTGGATCATCCACGCCGGATATGGCGAGGAGGACAACACTATCCTCCTGAATCGGACCACCTATCGCGAAGGCGGCATGTGGTCCCACTCGTCCTCCCTGAGCGCCAATTATCCCGTGGCTCCCGGAATCTATGCCTCCACCTACATCATGATGCCGGAGAACAGTGGCATCGGTGTGCTGGCGCATGAATATGCCCACAACCTGGGCGCGGGTGATCTTTACGCCTATGGCGATGGCGAGACCTCGGCGGGCTTCTGGACCCTGATGGCGGACGACTGGACCGGGTTCCCCATTGGCTTCCAGCCGCCGGCACTGGATCCCCTCCATCTGGACGAATGGGGATGGCTGGATCCGTTGGTCATCTCCAATTCCTCGTCGCCTCGCGAGATCCAGATCGGCCAGGCCAGCGCCTTCCCTGGCGGCTCCAACACCTATCGGGCGGTGAAGATCGAACTGCCCGACAGCACGGTTCCGCTGGCTGTCCAGCCACGCGGCAACTACCAGTGGTGGGGCGGCGATCAACTAGGCAGCGACGCGAACATGGTCATGGCCGCCCCGGTCACAATTCCGGGCGGCGGTGCCAATCTCATCTACGCCGCCGCCTACGACACCGAATCCGGCTTCGATTGGTTCCGCATCTGGGCCACCACCAACAACGGCACCACCTGGACGCAACTGAGTTCCACCAGCGGGACCAGTGCGGGATTCCCCGCCTACCGGACGCTCACCAACAGCCTCAACGCCTTCGCCAATCGCAATGTGCAGGTCGTCTTCCAATACACGACCGATTACTCCGTCCTTGGCGCGGGCGTATTCGTGGACGATGTGCGCATCGTGTCGGGCGCCACCACCCTGTTTCAAGACAACGCGGAGACGGATTCCGGTCTCTGGAATTATGTGGGCGCGTGGGCGCGGGCTACTTCGGTCGCCTACTACCCGCAGGATTTCTACCTGCAATGGCGCAACACGGCCGCCTCCGGCGGCTACGATAGCTGCCTCGGGGATTCGCGTTGGCGGTTCGGCCCCGCGAATTCCGGCCTGCTGGTCTGGCACCACAATTCGCTCTATTCCGACAACGAAATCGCCAACTACCTCGCCAATCCCCCCTCCTTCGGGCCGAAGGGCCGGATGCTGGTAGTGGACGCGCATCCGGAACCCTACCGCGATCCCTATTGGCTGGCGCAAGGCGTGGCATGCGAACGCGCCAACGTGTTCGACCGATGCCTGATGCGGGACGCCTCCTTCAGCCTCTCCAACACCGTCGCCTTTTCCCTGAAACCGCCCTTCGTGCATTCGGAAACCAATTTCGCGGGCCGTTCCGCCGTGCCGCTATTCAGCGATGCCTTAGGCTACTATCCGGGACTGGAAAGAGCCGTCTTTCCCGGCGGCGATACCAATCGCTGGATGACAGCGCAATGGGATGCCGGGGTCGTTATTCCGTGCGCCAGCAACTACGGAATCAAAGCGTCGGGATATCCCGTCGGCAGCAACTTCTCCTACATTGTGCAGGAAAAGGTCACCGGCGGCACCAACGAATACATTAATTACACCACCAATCTGGTGGCGAACGGTGTGGCGCTCTCCGGCTCCGGCAATCCCGGCGCGACCGCCACCCCCTACGGCTGGAACGCCCGGATCCTCAGCCAGACGCCCACCCAGGCCCTCGTCCGGATCTGGAACGGAGCGCCCTTCAAAATCCAATCCGTCCGCCGCACCGACACCCAAAACCTCTCCATCGCCTTCGAATCCGTGCCCAACCGAACTCTTGCCCTGCAAGCTTCGTCCAATCTGGTGGCATCCGGCGGAGGCTTCGTCACCATCACCAATCTCACTGACGTGACCAACGCCACCATCCAGACGCACGGTCCCAAGGGATTCTACCGCATCGCCATCCCTTGATGCCCCGGGAGGTGCGAGTCGAATGATCGATCGAAAGGCCCCGCATCAAGCATCTTACCCCAGCCGAGCTGGATTCCGAGGGAACTGCGAGTGCGGTATCCGGAACAGTTGAACCTGGGCAGCCGAGGCTGCCAAACGGGGCGGCCCTACCCCAAAGGGCAGCCGAACCGCCTATGACGACTACACTAACCAGCTTTATGAAATGGCTATTACGCCGACGACACCCGTATCTCATCGCCGCACCAGCAATTCTCATTATGGGCAAAAGTCAGGGGAAACCGTTGAAACGGTTGGACCGCAGCGGGGGCGTGGTTCACCCAACTGAAGTTGGGTGTTAATGAGAGGAAGACTCGGACTACGCTTGGCCCGTGAAGTCTTCCTGCT
>CAIWJG010000464.1 GCA_903912925.1 uncultured Verrucomicrobia subdivision 3 bacterium
AGCTCGCGGAGGAAGTCCTCCATGATCGCCAGCACGCCTTCCTGGTCCAGCTCCGCGCAGAGCTCGGCGGGACGCTGCGGATCGAAGTCCGCGGCAGCCAGGGGCGCGGACCCGGTTTCCGCTGGCGGGGCTTCCCGGTCGGGCGGCGCCGCGCGCCGGTTCAAGGCCGCGCCAAGCTGCTGCGCCGTGTAGGGCTTGCTCAGGTAGTCGTCCATGCCGGCCGCCAGGCAACGCTCGGAGTCGCCCTTGACCGCATTGGCTGTCAACGCGACGATGTGGACGTGCCGGGCTCCGTCTGCGGATCGTGCCGCTTCGCGCCGCCGGATTTCCCGGGTGGCCTCGAAGCCATCCATTTCGGGCATCTGGCAGTCCATTATGATGACGTCGTAGCCGGAACGTTCCCAGGCCTCGACCGCTGCGCGGCCATTGGCGGCGAAATCGGCGCGATGCCCCAGGCTCTCCAACATGTAAGTGGCCAGGCGCCGGTTAGGCTCATGGTCCTCGGCCACGAGGATGCGCAGCGGGCCGGCGAGCGTGGCCGCCTGGGCGCCGGTCGCAGCACTGGCACCCGGCTCGGCCGGCTCGGCGGCGGGGGCGGAGGCGACTTCGAGGGCGAGCTCAAACCAGAACAGGGAGCCCTGGCCGGGTTCGCTCTTCAGGCCCATGCGCCCGCCCATCAGCTCCACGATGCGCTTGGAGATGGCTAGCCCCAGGCCCGTGCCGCCGCGGCGCCGGGTCGCGCTGCTGTCCACCTGGGCAAAGGCCTGGAAGAGGCGGGCGCTATCGGCGGCGCTGATGCCGACGCCCGTGTCCTGCACCTCGAACCGCAGCCAGACCCGGGGGGCTTCGGCTCCGAGGCGCCGCACGCGGATGGTGACCCTGCCCCGGTCGGTGAACTTGAGGCCGTTGCCGGCGAGGTTCATGAGCACCTGGCGCAGTCGGCCGGCGTCGCTCTGGAGCCAGTCCGGAATGTCCTCGGCCAGGTCGGCCGTCAGCGCCAGGCCGCGCTCCTGCGCGCGGGGCTGGAGCAACTGCACCACGCCGCCCGCCAGTTTGCGGAGGCTGAAGGGCTGCTCTTCGATCTGGAGCTGACCGCCGGCTTCGATCTTCGACAGGTCGAGGATATCGTTGATGATGTCGAGCAGCGCCTCGCCGCTGGTGGCGACGGTGCGGGCGAACTCGGTCTGCCGGGCATCGAGCGGCGTGTTCAGCAGCAGGCGGTTCATGCCCAGCACGGCATTCATGGGGGTGCGAATCTCATGGCTCATCATCGCCAGGAACTCGCTCTTGGCGCGGTTGGCTTAGGTGGCCTGCTCGGCCAGGGCGTTCGTGCGCGCGTTGGCCGCTGCGAGGGACTGGTTGGTCTGCTGCAATACCATGGTGGCCCGCTCCCGCTCAACCGTGGCGCTAATCTTCCTGGCGAGGCTATCAATCAGAGCCCTTTCTTCCTTCAGAAACGGCCCCTCGTCCAGCGTTGGCCTTTCTTCCAGGTAGCAGACCTCAACTGACCCCAGCTTCTCACCCGATGCGACCAGATCGGCGGAAAGTCGCCACGGTGTTTGCCTGAAGTTATCCGTCATAAACTGCTCTTCTCCAATAGCAATTCGGGCACAGGCTATTTCGGGGTAGTGCCAGCCGGGCGGAATAAGGCAAACCGCCTCCTTGAATATCGCCCCCATGTATTTGTCCGACGCGGCGACAAGTTTTGACATTTCATAGAGGCATTGGAGTTCTTTGACGCGCTTGCCGAGCTCGATGGTTTTCTGACTCAGCGCCGCCTCCGCCCGTTTGCGCTCGGTGATGTCGCGAAAGACGCACTGATGGACCGCTCGACCCCGCACGATCACAAGCCGTGCGGTGACATGGATATTTCTGATTTCTCCCTGCCGGGTGCGGTGGAGGGTCTCGAAATCCACCGAGCCGGTCTGGTTCGCCTCCGTGAAGCGCGCCAGGGTTTCCGCGTCCGCGTCCTTCACCTCCAGATCGCGAACAGTGAGCTGGGCAAACTCAGCCTGGGAATATCCCAACTGCTGATGCGCCGCCGTGTTGAACTCCACGAAGCGCGCCGTCTGCGGATCAATAACCACGATCCCGTCAGGTAACTGCTGGAACAGGATGAGCCGGCGATCGGCCTCGGCTCGCAACGCCTCGTCTGCCAGACGGCGCTCGGTGATGTTGGTCATGACCACCCAGCACTCCTGCCCGGACGGCGTAGGGACAGCCTCAAAGCGAACGATCCGACACGGATTGCACGGATTGTCACGAATGGGGAGCGGCGCGGCGGCTGGCGGCTCCAGAGTTACCTCACAGGCTTGGGTCTGGCCCTCAAACACCCTTCCCAGAAAGTCGCTGAAGGCGGCACGATCCGACAGATCCACGAGTAGCCCCAGACGCCGGTTTATCAGGAGGTAACGCTCGCGCCCGAGGAGAGCTGCGGCGAAGGGGTTAAGCTGTCGGATTTCCCCGTCGGGCTTCAAACTGAGGTAGCCCACCGGCGCGGATTCGTAGAAGTCGGCGAAGTGCTCCACGGCAGCCTGAAGTTCGGCCTGGGACGCAACCAGGCTTTTGTTCTGCATCTCCAGTTCGACCTGATGCACTTCCAGCTCATGCTGGGTGTGCTGCAAATCGGCTACCGGCGCCGGCGGGTTAGTGGCGGGTTGCTTCTTCACCCGCGCCCCCGAGGCACGACGCAAAGCGGCGGAATCAGGGGTAGTTGTACGGGGGGGGGGGGGGGGGGGGGGGGATTTAA
>CAIWJG010000465.1 GCA_903912925.1 uncultured Verrucomicrobia subdivision 3 bacterium
ATGCGGGTGATGCAACCCCGTTGGGGTTGGGGTGCTTTTCGGGGCGGTTACCCGGGGTAGCGCACGGTGCGCAGCCCCGGGCTGAGTGATGCAATCCCTTCGGGATCGAGCTCCGCCGAATCCCAGCCAACCCCCAGAGCAAGCCGGATGCTCCCTATCGCCTATCAGCCCCACATGGATAGTACCTTGGTGGCAACCTGGTAGGGGTGTGATTGAAAGCGGGTGAGGCTAATTCCATAAAGCCTCCCAATGGCGGTTGGCTCGTAGAACCCGCAAGTGGGCGATTTGGTCAGCGTGGTCATGCAGCCAGGCGGTGCCCGCCTTTTTGAGGCGGGCTTGCAGCACATGGCGATGCCCGCTCTCGATCATACCCGAGCCGATGGGTAAACCCAAGCCTAACGCTCGGGGATAGTCCAGGCGTTGCCCCGGGCTGGTATGAATCAGGCCTTCGGCCTGAAAGCCGTGCGCCGCATCCCACGGCCTGCTGTGAGCGCCTGCAACGTTTTGGGCCTGCCATTTCGCCTTTGCTGCCTGTGTTCTGTTAGATTCTCTCGTCTTTATGGTAAAACCCGGAGCAGCCGAGTCGAGCCAAACGCAGCCGTAATCGGGAACTCAATCCCACCCCTGCTCGAACGGAACGGCACGGGCTCACCGGATTCGATGTCCACCAGGCGCTTGATCCGAAAACCCAGATCGGCCAGTTGAACCGTCGCTTGGGGCTGGGCTGCCTCGTGGTTAATGACAAACACATAGCCTTCCGTCGAAGTCGCTCGTACGGATGCCTCGATGTCCGGGTTGGAGGAGCGGATGTGTGGTCGCGCCTTGGCGTCATGAAAGAGATCGCCGATCAGGCTGCACAATTGGCCACGGGCCGGCATGTCCGCGTCCCGGTAGGTCTGGAAATAGCTTTCCTGCACGCAGAAGCCGAGCAGATAGGTTCTGCCGGCGCCAACCCGATGGCTGATTAAGGCCGGTTGGCCTGACTTGAGCCCTAGCCTTACCTTGCCCGCCGCGACTTCACAGGCGCGCGGGTTCGCCACCTTGAACTCATAGCGGTGACCGAATGCCTTACCGGCGGCGTCAGCGAGGGCAGGTGAAGCGGTCTTCGTCCCGGCTGCGGCTGCATTGACCATGATGGGGTCACGTGTCGTATAAGGGACCCAATGCCCTTCCTGAACCGACCGCTCCGTGGCCGCGCCACTCACGCCGAAGAGCGGCAGCAGGGTGTTGAGAGGCTTCTTGTATTCGTTCAGTTGGGGCACGCAATCGGCAATGACCGTGCCGCCGTGACGGACAAACTGCTCGATGTTCCTGGCTGCCTGCTCCGCCAGCAGCTTCACATCACAGAGCACCAGCACCTCGTAACCGGCGAGCTGGTTGGCCTTGAGTTGGTCTTCATGAAGGATGTCCAGCTCTCCGAAGGCTCGCAGGAAGAGCTCGAAGCTCAGCCCGACGTTGAAGCATTCCTCCTGGAGCTGCAGGTATTGGCTGCGAGGGAACACAAAACCCGCCTTGGCCTTCACCTTTGGCGCCTGCAGCAACCCGGGCCCAGCCTTTTGGATCACCCGCATGGCCTGGCCGAAATCCTCCCAGTGCCGCGCATCCTCCGGAACATCCAGACCCGTCACCAGGAAGTTCGCGCCCTGGGCAATTGCCGTGTAGGCCACTTCGCGCTCGCCCCAGTACTCCTGCTGTTTCGCCGGGCTCAGGAAATCCTTGAACCACGCCTTGTTGTAGGTGCCGACCCAAAACGCCAGCTCTTTACCGTAGGTGGCCGTCACATTCCGCAATTGGGAGATCGTGTAGTGCAACTGGCTGATCCGCGGCTTCGGCAGCCGGCCGCACTCTCCGTAGCGGTAGTCAAACATCGTGTAGGGGTAGATGTCATAGATGAACACATCGGCAAAATCGCCGCCCCAATGGAACACGTCGTCAATCGCCACCCGTGAATCGGACTTCACCCCGGCGCCAAACGTGCCGTGGCTGTCGTGCGTGAGGACGATCCTAGGGCGCGGGTCGAATGCCTTCACGATCCGATAGACCTGGCGCCAGCCATCCCGGAAGGTCTCGGACTGGAAGTTCAGCAGATCCAGCCATTGCTTCGGGTCGCTCCGTGCGGAATCCAGGCTGGCCGGCATGGGATAGCCATACCGCCGGTTGAACTCCGCCTTGGCGTCGCTGCTGTAATCGAATGCAGCGGGACTGGCATGGAACGGTTCGTCCTGGAAGGGGAATACGCTATAGAGCCGTCGGATCGCCTTCATAGGCGCCAGCCCCGCCTCGACCCGCTTGCGGACCTCCTCCGCGTAACGGGGCGAATAGACGCTGATGGCCGGAGGATGCTCCCGGTCGAACATCTCGAATCCGCCGGTCATGTAATTGACCTTCATGCCCAGCGCCTCGGCCGCTGCCAGCACTTCCTGGCCTTCGGTTTCCGAAAGCCCGCCCACGGGGTAATAGAGCACGTTGAAACCGTGCTCGATCAGGTTCCGCAGCGTATCCTCCCGAACCGCAGCCGGGAGGGGTGGCTTCTCGCCCTTCCATCCCTTGCCCGACGGAACCGGCGAGAACTGGATGCACGCGGGGAAAGCATTGTCCGGGACCAGGGCTGGAGCGCCGGCCGCCCGTTCCGCGCCGGGCGCAGCAAGAGCACCCAGGATTGCCATACCTAATGCCCCGAGCACGGAGAATCGGAGTCTGGGAAGACCCCTGTGTGTGACGACGGTCCTAAAGCCTCTCATAACGAGGACCACGATGGCCCAAAGCCTTGTCTGAGGCAACTGTCGAAGCGTCCCTTCGTCTCCTGCCCCGCCCCTGCGGGAGATTCTTCATTCTTCTCATAAAAATAATTGCCCTATCATATATAGGGGAGCACTTTGGTGAAAATAGTGTTGGCGGGAAGTGGTTGATGGGCAGAGGGTTAGGTACACCGTTAACGTTATTGGGGCGCGGGAAGGGGCTGGTTAGGGGGTGAAATTATTTTACTGAATTGCTGTAAGTGGCTGCAAATCAACAACACTTTTTTCACGGTGTGAAGCCCTTTTCCTAATGTCAGCTTACTCCTTGGTCCTCCGCACCTTGCCGCGCCGAAGCCACGCGAAGGCGGGTCCTTGCCGCGACATGAACAAACCGGTTACTCGACCGGCCTGCCAGTGTCAATCGAGCCAGCCTCCGGGTTCTGCTGGAGGATCTGCACTCGGTCGTAGATGCCGACCCCGATGCGGCCGGCGGCATTCGGGTCGCGCCGCGCGATATAGCGCACGATCGCCTCAATGTCACCGGAGGCCCGCTCGGTCCAAACTATCCCGCGCTCCATTGGGCAATCCGTGATTTCATCTCGTCGTTGGAGATCAGTCGGCCGTTCTCGATGTCGCGCTCCGCTTCCTGAACGGCTGCCAGCAAGGCGATTTCGTCCGTCACATCGCGGAAGTCAATATCATTGGGAAGTCGCTGGATCGCCTGAAGGACCGGTTCTTTTACGCTCATACGGAAAGTGTAGCGGATTTTGCCCTGCGGGCAAGTTGTCTGATCCCCAGTACCAGGCAGTACAGGGCTACTATTTTTTGTTTGCCGGTGAAGCGCCTTAAAATCCTTACCACCCGCGCGCGAGCAGTTCCTTCATGCTCACAGGGTTCAAGACCGAAGCGCAGGTCTCCCAGTCAGCGTCTTCCACCTTGCTGTATTTCACGTCGAACGGGTTCCTGGTCGCCGCGGTCCGGTCAATGAGTTGCCGGGCGGCTTGCTCGTCGTTGTTTGCGATGTGCACCCAAACATCCTCGAGCGTGTCGGGGATTTGGCCGAAGAGTCCATGAATCGCTTCGAGACGGTCGGCCAGGACTTGGTGGACCCGGTCCTCGACGGAGTCGCGGTAGCGGAGATTGGCGATCCAGATTTCGGTGCGCGCCTGGCCAATGCGCTGGATGCGGCCTTTGCGCTGCTCAAGGCGAGTCGGGTTCCAGGGAAGGTCGATATTGATGAGCGTGCCAAGCCGCTGGAGGTTCAGCCCCTCTGAGGCGGCATCCGTGCCAAATAACAGCTTGAGGTCCCCGGCGCGGACACGTCCTTTGAGAACGTTCCGGTCGCATCGCTGGAACCTTCCCTCGCGCCAGAAACCGGAGCGGTTGCTCCCCGCGTAAAGACCGACGTCCATGTTCGCAAATTCCGGGCGCTGGGCGATTTGCTCCCCGGCCCAGCGGACAGTGTCGTAATACTGCGAGAACAGGATACAACCCAAATCGAGCCAGCGGCGGGTCACCCCCGGAACGGTGCCCAGCAGGTAGCCGGCCAGGGCTTCGAGCTTGGGATCGTTATTGCCGCCTTGTTCGAGCAGTGCGAGACAGCGGCGAAGCGAGGCTATTTCCGCAGCGGTGAAGTTCTTGAAGTCGCTCGCTCCCAGTGGTGGTCGTCCAACTTGGGGAGGAGCGTCCTCTTCGGCGTCATCGTCATCCTCGTCGTCGGGCGTGTCGGGCTCTTCGCCAAGAAGCTTGCTGACGGTGCGGCGGCCGGCCTCCATGGAACTGCCGAGGCGTCGCAAGAGCAGCGTTTTGAAAAAGCCTCCACCCTTGGGCACCCTTTGCTGGAGGAGAAAGGAAAATGCTTCTGCCTCCTGATAGGCTTCACGCAGGTAGCCACCGAGAACGAGGGCGCCTTCGTCTTCCTCGCCGAACAACTTTACGGTGACCTTCGGCAGGAAATAGCTGCCGGTGGCCGGATTGATCGTCGCCTCCAGATCGTTACGGGTGCGGCGCACGATACAGCGGAGGAGAGGATTGAAGCGCGCTCCGTAGTCTGGGAGCAGCCGATTGACGAGTTGAACCCTTCGTATCGCGGGCGACAGTTTTTCAAGGCTCTCGGGGTTGAATTGCCAGCGGGTATCTTCGGCTGCAAGATGGTCACGGAGGCGCTTCAGGGCGGGGTCTTCAAACCGGGATGGCAACGGGTCGCGGACGTATTGCCAGCCACCGTGGACGTCATTGGTCGGGACGGCTGCAACACCGGTGGCAATATCGAGGCAATGACTGGGGCGAAACCACGGGCTGGTCTGCGTCCAGCCGCCGAGCACGCTGTCGTTACCGTGGGCGAGGATATGCAGAAGATCCCAAGCCTCGACGGGATGAAGTTGCACTGGGGTCGCCGTGGCCAGCAGCATGCTTTTCGTCCTTGGACCGATCTCCCGCAGAAAGGCCATCAATTTATTGGGATCCGCCTTCTCATCAATCTCATCGGCGCCGGCGTCCACCTGCGGCACTTTGCGGCGGCGCGCCCGGTGTGATTCGTCCACAATGACGCACGTGTAGTGGCGGTCCAGAAGTTGATCCATCGCCTCCGACAGACCACGGACAACCAACCCCTGAGAAACCAGTCCAATTCTTCGCGGACACTTGCCGAGCGACTTGACTCCCTCGGATGGATATTCCAGATCGTTCTCGTCCACCCAGGCGCGGCCATTCCACCGGGCGGATGGCAGCAGGAGCAATTCCATCAGTTCATCCTGCCACTGTTGGAGAAGGGGCTTGGGAGCGAGCACGAGAATCGGACCGCCGCCGGGATCATCGAGCGCCATGAGCAGTGCAGCCATGGCCAACTGGACCGTTTTACCCAAGCCGACCTGATCGGCGAGGACTAAGCGCGCGCCACCAAGGCGGTGTCGTTCGAGAGCCAAGCGGGCGAAATACTTTTGGTGCGGCCAGAGCCCCTGGTCACGGCGATAGACGGGCATTTCAACCGCGACAGTGGCGGCGGCGGTGGTAGGGTCGGCGGTTTCTTTCCATTCTTCCGGCTCAACGACTCTTCGCCCGATAATGCGCTGCACATCCTGAGCGATGAACGGACAGCAAGCGAGACTCACGGCCCGTGCATCGTTCCAGAGCGCATCGAACTCCTCCTGCACCCAGGCGATCGTTTCGGGATCGTTGTCTTCCCACAGCAACTCGTAATTCACCTTCCAAGCCGAGGCGCTCTCGTTGACGCTACCGAGGAAAGCGGTGGCAGTGCCATCCGCACGCCGCACGACTCCCGCTTTGCCATGGATCAGACCGAACGCGGAATCAGGCAGCACACGGACTTCGATTTTCTTGCTCGTGAGGGCTTCGTACAGGGCGCGATAACGAGGGAGCGCGCTGGGTGGAGCTTCCTCCGGCATCCCAGAACACCAACTCTTGCGGAGAGCGGCTTGAGCGGCGGCGGCAGTGACGAGGTCCTGCGGATCAAGGTCCGAGTTGCAGATGATGCGCACCGGCCCGGCGACTTTCGCGATGGCTTCCCCAGCTACCTCGAACAGGCTGGAGCGGAAATAGCCAGCGATGCGGTCGTATGAAACAGCGCCTTCCAACCGCCGGTTCAGCACCGCCTTGTCGAGTCGGTTGCGGCGGCTGGAATGGCGGGTGATCGGCATGGGTGGAAATTATGAAGGATGAATTACGAAGGAAGAACAACCTAAGGGACGCCTAATTCTCATAATTCATAAACTGTTATGAAGATAATGCGACCTCTCATGAAGCGGGCAGGGTTCGGCTGTTAAAAAGGCCTTGGTTCCACAAATAGCCGGGAAGATCGCCGGCCTTGACGAGGCTCGCCAATAACGGAGAATCGGCGGCCCGATGAATGGAGGTTTCGCCTTTTTCCTTCTCCAGCCAATAGATGCATTCCAGTGGTACGGCATTGAGAAAGTCCGGTGAATGGGAGGAAACGAAAACCTGCCCTCCGCGTTCGGAGTATTGTTGAAATTCCTCAGCGAGGACTCCCATCAACTCTGGATACAATTGATTCTCCGGCTCCTCCACGCACAGGATGGGGTGCGGCTTGGGGTCCGCCAGCAGGACGAGGTAGGCAAACATCTTGATGGTCCCATCCGAAACGTTCTTATCAATAAAGGGATCCACAAATGCGCCATCACGATACCGCATGAGCAGGCGTCCGTCTTCGGTGACCGTGACGGCGATATCCGCAACGCCGGGAACGCGTTGCTGCATGCGTTGTTTGATGGAATCGAAAACTTTGCGGTGCTTCTCATACAGGTAACGGGCCATGGAAGGAAGGTTGTCGCCACTGGGAGAAAGATGCTTGGCATCCTCTTCCTCCTTGTCCCCACGGGCGCTGTTGATGTGAAAATCGGAAATGTGCCAGTTTTCGATGAGCTGGCGAAAGGCGGACGCGGCCTTGAACCGCTCAAACTGGCCCAGCCCTTTGATGGCCAGGGTGTCCGGCGAGTCGAGCTTCTGAGATTCACGTTCCAGTTCAGAATCTGGTTTATCAAACGCCTCCTCGTTGTTGATGGCGTAGCCTTCCCCGTTGGCAAAATCAATGAAATGGAATGGGGAACCATGGCGTCCGCGCTTGTAGCGAAGGATTTCGCGTTTGACGATGGTTACCTTGTCTGAAGTCTCACCGATCTCCAAATGGTAGGTGACCAGCCGATTGGTTCCGGCGATGTCCAGCCGACACTGGATTTCGATCTCCAAGTCCTCCTGCTCATGGCCCCGGCTGAGAACCTCCCGCAAGCCATTGCGGCCGCCTTCTATGTTGAGCGCGGCCCGAACATTCTTGGCGAGGCAATTCTTGAGAAAGGCGAAGACGCGGAAGAGGGTGCTTTTACCCGTCCCGTTGCGGCCGACAAAAACGCAGTAAGCCGGAACATCTTTGATTTCCACGTCACGCAGAGCCTTAAAATTCTTAACTCGGATGGTTTCGATGTTCATAAGCGGTGGGGATTCAGTTGCATTCGATATTGATGCATCAGGCCTGGTCGTTGCGAAGGCGGCCAGCAAGGATGCGGGCGGCTTCGGAATCGGTGATCCATTCGCTCATGCCTTCGGCGTTCCCCAAGGCGGCGAGCCATTCGAGCAGGCCGATGAAGCGCTCGCGCTGGCCCCAATAACCCTGGCCAAAGGTATCGCGCAAGTATTGGCGGCCAGGCTCGGGGCTGCTATCAGCGCCGGCGGTTTCATGGATGGCGAAGAGTAGATGGCGCAGTGGCGAGGGGGCGAAGGGATGCGCGGCTCCGGCAGCAGCGCGGCCCCGGCGGGTGGGGAGCGCCGCCGCACTGCCGCCACTCACCGGCGCCAGCCCCGCGGCGGCGAAGCCGCTGGGGGTGTGCATGCGCGTGCCGTTGGCTTTGTCGCTCTTCAGGAGCGGCTTGATGTTGCTGACGCCGAAGCCGCGCGCCAATTCCTCATACATGCCCTGGCGGCGCTCGCCGCGGCTCTCGATGTCGAGGGCGCGGAGGTAGTAGCGCTCGACTAGTGAAAGTTCGCGCCAAAGGGTGTCCAGGCCGCGTGGGATGAGGATGTCGCAGGCAATCGTGATGGCGCGCTCGATGACGATCTGGAAATCGCTCTTCGTGTGGCGGTCCCGCACGGCGAAAACCTCGTGCTCCACGTCCTTGCCGTCAAGGGTGGTGTATTGCGTGAGGACCTTGAGGGCGGCGGCGTAGGCGGCGAGGTTGAAATCGGCGTCGTTGAAGTTCGGCTCGCCGTCCTCGTCGAGCGCTTGCATGAACTCGATCTGGCGGCGAACCTCGTCCTCGACCAGCGGATAGACCTCGTCGAGGAAGCCGGGCTCGGGAGAAACGCGCTTGCGCAAGACGAGGCAAACGGTGCCTGTGACGTAGTTGCCTACCTTGAAGCCTCCGGCATCGCTCTCGGTGCTGATGGTCCACGCTGCGGTGGCTTTCAATCCAGCCGCCCAGAGGATCATGCCCAGATCGGCCCAGACGCCCGGGTCCTGATGGGTGAACTGCACCATCTGCAATCCGTTGTCCGGCATGTGGCGGGCGAGGTTTTTGTAGATCTCGACCATGGAACGGCGGAAATCCTCGCCGTCACCGCGCACGGCGAGTTCGGCGCGGGCATCGGGCGTCCATTCGGGGAAGACGCGGGCGAGCTGCTTGTCATACCACGCGAGAAAAAAGTCGCCGAGTTCATGGTAGCTTACCGCGTCGGCGTAGGGCGGGTCGGTCACCCACAGGTCACAGGTCTCGCGGACATCACGGGCGTCGGAGACTTCGACTTGAGAGGAACCGAATAAACCCATGTCGGCGGGAATATCGAAAATTTCCCACGTAGGACCGATCTTCATCATCGGCCTGACGGAGTAGTTGAAGAAGGTGTTGAGGGATTGGTTGTAGAAAGTGTTATTCCCCTTTTCGTTGGTCTTCTGAGGAAGCCAGCAGCTCAATCGGGAGTTCCAATTTGCCAAGTTTGCGATCCCGAGCAGCCCATAAACCCGCTCTTCTCTCGATGTCCCCAGCCGACCGGAAAGCTCCGCTAGCAGGCCGTGGGTGAGGAGCTGGCGCGGGGTGAAAAGCTGATGCCAGTGGGTCCAACCGCGTTCGCGGAAAAGGCGGTCGGTTTCAGCACCGCCTTCCGGAATCGCCTTCGAGGGAATAAATCCTTGGCGTTGCCACTCGCTGAAGCGTTCGCGGAGGAGAGCGAGGACGCGGGCCTCGCGCCGGAGGTCGGTTTCATCGGGGGCGGCGTAGCGCCGAATTTCGCGGGTTTTGCCATCGGGGGCGGTGACAGTTTTCACCCAGCGGATTGAGTAGAGGCGTTCCTGGAAGACATCACCGGCGCGCGGCACGAGGTCGTCGTTGGTCCAGCGGCGCAGCCCATCAGCCCCGCGAAGGGCCTCGACCGACCATGAGCGGTCGCGGTTGAAGGGATCGATGACACGGCTGTCCACCACGGTGGCGTCCTTTTTGTCTTTGTAGGCCTTCACCTCGTCTGCGGAGACGGTGGCCATTTCCGGCCGGAGGCGGTCGGAACCGGGGACCCGGTGCCAGCGGCAGACGACCTTCGATTTTTCGCCCACGAGCCAGCTCGGAGCGAGCGGAATGAAATAGTCGCAGCCCTCGGGCTTGACCTCGACGCAGTAAAGGAAGGCGTCGGCGCGCTCGCCCTGCGCGTTGTGTTCGATGCCCCAGGAAGTCACCTCCCGGTCCGCCTCGCGCAGCGCCTCGGCCTGCACCCGCATCACTTCCTCTTGCACGGCGGAGCCGCCGCCGAGGAGATTCAGGCTCGCCCAAGTGAGCAGGCCAGCCACGGGGTTGAGATCGGAACCGAGCGCCTCGCAGCCGATGCGGGCCGCCTCGAAGGGGATCGAACCGCCCCCGCAAAAGGCATCACCCACGCGAGGGGTGTGGCCGAAGGTGCGGTGGCCGAGTTGCTCCACCAGCTCTGGCAGGCTTGAAGCAGTGGTACCGAGGTGCGCGTTGATCTCCGCCCATGTCTCGGCGGAGGGGCCGTTCACATTCTCCGGTCGGTCGCACCGCGCGACGCGCTCGGGGTAGGGTAATCGCTGGAAGCAGCGCACTTGCAACTCGCCAATGAACTCCTGCAAGGCTTCGCCGCGGCGCTCGACCTCGTGCCTGGCGGCGTCGATGGATTCGCGGATGCGCTCCTTCGCGTCGCGGTCACCTTTCGCGACGGCTTTTGAGACGAGGCGGAGCCGCTTCACCTCCTCGCGTGCGGCTTCCCACGCGCCGTCGAGTTCATTCCAGCGCGCCTTTTCCTCCCGGTTCGCAAGCACACCCAGTTCGTCTGCGCTGAAGTGCTTGTCCGACCGCCAGCGGGCGAGTGTGCCCGCGTCGTCCATCGTCAGAATCTCCAAGAAGATCTCGCGGTCGCGTTTTGGGTCGCCGGACGCCGGCATCAACATGCCGAGGATGGAAGCGCGGACGAGGATGAGCGGCTTGCGCCCCCACCATTTTCCCAACCGGGTGAGCGTCTGACCGTTGTTGGCCTTGCGCTCCTTGTAGGACTCAGCGGAGAGGCGGGCGATGGGGAACTGGGTCTCGATGAAGGTGGGCATGAGGGGGAAAGGATGAAGGATGAATTATGAAGGATGAATGAGCAGGCGATTGAGAACTTCATCGGCCAGTGAATCCAGTTTGGAAAAGGCGAAGCATTGCTTGCCAAGGTCTTTGAGCGACGCGCCAATGTGGTAGAGGTCCTGTCCATCGAGGAGGAGGAAACGGTCGTGGCAAGCGGCGATGATTTTGATCTCGATGGGCGGATATTGGGCGTTGTGTTTTTGGAGATCGAGTTCGAGTTGCCTGCTGATTTTCTTGGTGTAGATGGTTGCGGAGACAGCGGATCGCCGCTTGGAAAACATGAGGAGGACGGATTCATCCACGTAATTGTCCACGAGGATGATGGAGGTCTTCGCCTGCTTGATGAGGGAGGCGGCGAAGGTGTAGGCATCAAAAATCTGACCCTTGTAAAAAATGCCCTGGCGCGGAGGCTCGTTGCCGTGGCTTTCGAGGGTGTGAAAGATTTCCTCAAATTTTTGGTCTGCGAGGAGTTGTCTGCGCTCGACCTGATCCAAGCGCTCATAAATCCGTGCGTGGTTGAGGATGAATTTGCGCATGGCCACAAAGGCCCGCACAATCTGAATGCCGACATCCACGGCACGCCCGCTTCTCAAGACCGCAGTGAGAGCGGCCACGCCTTCCTCCGTAAAAACGTAGGGCAGGTAGCCGCCCAGTTGCTGTTTTGAAGGTATCGCATTTTGCGATACCAGATCTGCGACCTCGTCCTGCGTGAGTTGAAACATGAAGTCCGGCGGGAAGCGGTTCGCATTCCTTTTCACCTGCTCTCGCAGGCGGATCGGCTGCACCTCAAAAAACAGCGCCAAGTCCCGGTCGAGCAGAACCTGAACCCCGCGAATGGAATGGATTCGGGATGCCACTTGCTGCGGGGACAACTCAACGACGATGTTGGCGGCTGAGTTTTTGGCAGGCATGGTGAGTCAAAGCGTGAGCGAAAGTTGCGAATGCCCGAGCAGCTCACGGCGGGCACGCGGAGAAAGACCTTCACCTTTGACAAAAGGATTGTCGGCGATGGCGGCGCGTAGAGCCTTGCGCCAACCGAGACCTTTTTGCATCGCCTGGCCGGTGGTGGCCACGGTCATGGTGTAGAGCCACCACCGCTCTTCGGGGGCGAGTGCTTCCCAGTTGCGCAGGGCATTCGGGATGTCGTCGGGGGAGGCTTCTTCCACAGCCCAGCAGAGGATGCAGAGTTCCTTGCCGAGCGAGGGATGCACCGGCACGGGCTTGCCGGGGTTCTTTTGAAACTTGGCGCTCGGCAGGCCGTTGGCGCGCAGGCGGCGATTGGCCTCTTCCCAGAACGCCGGCGCGAGGGCCAGCCAGCGGGTGCGGTCAATGACGACGCGCAGCGAAGGGTCGCCGAGCGGCGGAGCGGGCACGTCGCGAGCACCCAGATGGTCTAGATCAGAGCCCCGATGCTCGGTGATGCGGATCATTTCGCTGGTTCCGCTGCCTCTGGGAACGTCGATCAGAAATCCGTGGCGTGCTTCTTCGGGCAGGAAGCCGAGACCGACGATCTTCCGGGGTGGTGATGGAGTGGCGCGTGGCATAGGGGAAATTATGAAGGATGAATTATGAAGGATGAAAGGAGGCGGGAGGCGGGGCGGCGGGATTGGTATTTTTGTTCACACTTCATAGTTCATCCTTGTGTCACCTTGGCGAGGTTGAACGGCTGGTTGGCGGCCTTGAGCCAGTCGAGGAGAACCTGCCCTGTGGGAAATCCGAGCGAGCCAGTGGTCATGCGCAGGCTGCCGCCGCTGACAATTCCCTGGAGCGCCTCTGCTACAGATTTGAGAGCGGCCGCATCGTAACCACTATCCATGGCCCCGGAGTATTCCACGTTCTGCTGGCCATCGGTGCTTTCGGCGGTAAGGCTGATGTCGTAGGCTCTGACACGCGAGGCTTGTTCCAAGCGCTGGATGAAGTCCCAGACGGCCGTCGAGTCATCAAGTTTCGCTTGTTGATTCCAGCGGGCGGGAATCGCCGGATCGAGGGTGCGATCTTCCTGGCCTTTCTGCGGGATCGGGATGCGGATCGTCTCGGAGTTCACATCGTAGGAGGAGGCGACGGCCATGGCACACACGATGCGGGAATTCGCCGGGACACGGAATGGACCGTCGTAAGTGGCGAAGCCGGTGGTGGAGGGTGAAGAACCGTCGGTGGTGTAGCGAATGGTGATCCCGCTGGCCTTTGGCAGGGCTAGCAATTCGACTTCAAAATGGTCGCCCCGATTGTGGAGTTGGTATTTCAGGCGAACCTTCGCGGTCCATTCTTTCAGGACGCTGACGCGTCCTGAATCGGCCGGGTCAAAGGCGAGAAACCGGTAGCGCATCCCAGCCGCCTCAAAGCGCGACGGTGTCGGCACGGGACTAGAAGCCGTAGTGGGGTCGGAATCGCCGGTTTCATAGACGACGGACGGCGCGTGCAGTGGCTCGATTTTCAAGTAGGTGTGGCCGTCACCGTCTTCCTGGACCGAGAGTTCGCGAATGGAGACCTCGGGAACCGGTGGGGGGAAGGGGCCGCGGCGAATGTGATTGCCTTCTTCACGCCATAGTCCGCGGCGCAGACACTCGACCTTGAGATCGTCGAGCGCGGAAATCTTGTGGAGCGGCCAGTTGGTATTAACCGCCGCGGCCCGTTTGAAATCCGACCAAAGCACAACTTTGGTCTCCGCGGTGCCGAAGAGGCGGGCCTCCGCGCGGGTGCGGAAGCTGTCGTCGTCAATCTTGGTCGTGAATTTCTGCGCGCCTTCGAGGGTCTTGCGGATGGTGGCTTCGCCATTCTGATTGCCAGCAAAGGCGAGATCGGTGCCGGTGGGTCGTAGCGCGGAATTGATGGAAGGATAGACAATCTGGTCGAAGGCTTCCTTCAAAGCGGCAGTGAATTGGAGGCCCACGCGATCGCGAAGCGCGTCGAGCGCCCGCCACTGCGGATCGTCGGAGGGTGTGTTCTCCGCCTTGAGTTCGTCTTCAATGCTTTGCAGGGCGCGAGTCTGCCGGGCGGAGTCGAGCACTTTCTGGAAGGTGTCTCGCGCGCCCGTGAGGAAGAGGACGCGATTCTTGTACTGCTGCGGGCTCCACCACGCCTGCCAATCGGCGGAGATGGGCAACTGGTTTGCCTGGCCGCCCGGACGGACGATGACCAGCGTAGTCTTTTCCTGTTCGACCTGGACCTCATCGGGTGGGGGCAGAACTTTGACGACTTGGTAGCAGTCGCGGAGCGAGGCGGAGAAGTAGTCCTCCAGGTGCTCACGGAGCATGCGATCTACGGTTTCCGGGTGCAGGGAGAGGGCGGTGGCACGCAGCTTTGCCGCCAGGTTTTGCTGGTTCTTAAAGAAGAGGCGGCCGTCGGCGGAATTGTGGAGATACCAAGCGCGGGTGGCCAGCTTATCGAGGACATTGGCCTTGAAGGTCGAGAGGTCGCGACCGGGGCGCTGGAGGCAATCAACGAGCTGGTATTCCCGAAGTCCGTGAATGGCGCCGGGCGTCGTGGAAAGCGAGGCCACGAGGATGAGGCGGGCGGCATCTGAGGCATCGGAGTTTCCATTAGCGACGTCAATCTGTTCAACCTCGGCATCGCCGCTATGGGCGACATCGTGGGCGATAGCCTCACTGAGCGAGGGGTTAATGGTGCGGACCTCGGAAGCGATTTCATCGAGATTCAGATCGAGATCGTAAGGGTGGATCAGGTCGATGCCGGCCGCTTTCTCGGACTTCCAGAGGTTGGAAACCACCATTTGCATGAGGCGAATGACACCGCGGGTTTGCTGGAATCCTTCATTCTCCTTGAACTTGCCCACGAGTTCCCGGAGGTCAGGATGGAACGGATAGGCGTCAATGACGCGAGCATAGAGGGACTCCGGCGAGGAGGTAGTCAGGTTCATTTTGGCAGCCTCGCGAAGCGCCTCGCGGTAGGCCGCAGCCACCTTTTGCTTTTCGATCTCTGGTGCAACATGCTCGAAAAGGCGTTTGCACAAAATGTGGTAAAGCTCGTCACCGTTCGGGTTGACGGGAGTAATCGGGACGGCAATTCGCCGAGACTCGGACGTGATTCCTTGGACGGCCCGGTTGAATGCCGCCTCAAGGTTGGATTGGCCGATGCTGAAATTCGTTCCCGCCAGGTCGGAAAGGACAAGGCACACATTTTCCATCTCGCCTACCGCGATAAAGAGATTCGCCAGCGCCGTGGTGGTCACCACGCCCAAGTCGGCGTTACCGACCGGGACGGCGACGGCATATTCCAAATAGGGCGGGAGTTCGTCCAGGAAAAGCACCAGCGGCTCAGAACCGAGCAACTGCTTCCACGCTTCAGGTCCCGGCGCACTGAGCAACGGCGAGACATACTTCGCGAATTGTGCGCCCTTGCCGAGCTGTTCGGCGAGAGATCCCCAGATTCCGCCTGCGGCATCGGTGCTTCGGCCATTGAAGCCGACAACTCGGCAGCGACCAAGTTTCGGGGCGGGGTTCTGGTCGCCAAGAACGTGCCTCCGCAAATCCGGATCACGCGCCAGCAATCCGAGCGCAATCATGCTGTGCGTCTTACCGCCGCCCATCGCTTGCGACAGCAAAAAGACGGACGAGCCGGCCCCGGAACCGCCCAGATGGCGGAAAGCCCGGTCCACCAGCGTGAGCATACCGTTGGTGAAGAAGTTCTCCTCGAAAAATTCAGCTCCCTTTATCTCCCCTTTGAGAAATGTATCGAGGTTGAGAACGGTGGCTCGCCGGTCAGCGGCGAAGACGGACGACCGCGGGGTGCAAAGGTCTTTGAGTGATTTCATGAGGTAATTTCGGGATGGGTCCAGATTGGGAAGGCGAAGTCGAAATGGAAGCAGCCGGTGGCGCGACATAGTCGTGCATAGTGTCCCAGAAGGGACACCTGGCAACCAACCGATGAAATTGCAATTGCGCCACCCATGACAAAAGTCGCCTCATGCTGCGCTGAAGCAGGGAAAGTTCCAATATCAAAATATCAGCAGTTCTCATGATGGACCTGTCACCCTTCGCCGGGTGCGGGCACCCGGCCTACATTCCCCGCCAAACCGCCCGCTTGCAGGCCGGGTGCCCTCACCCGGCGTCCCCACGTAGTTAATGAGATTGTCATATTCTTAGCAGTCGTTGGTTGGTGGGGGCGCCGGGCCGGCTCTTGCCCCGTTGCGGTAGCAACCACGCCAGATAACCTCGGGTGCCCAGGTTCAGCCGCTCTGCAATCCAGGCCAGCGGCATCGTCGCCTGCGACCGCAACTCCCAGGCCCAATCCAATGCCTTTCGGAAATTCCAGAGATGAATCCCAAAGGGATTCCGCCCCGAAGGGTTGCGAGCCGCGAGCTACCCTGGGAAAAGCCGGTGGTGTCAGCCAACCCCAACGATAATGCCATATGGCGGAGATGGGGCACAACCCCGTTGGGGTTGAAAATTGCACGGACGCTAACCCAGGGTAGCCTCGCGGACTCGGCAACCCTGGGTTGGAGGACACAATCCCTTTGGGATTGCAGAACCATCGGTCTCGCCGTCGTTCCGCACGGCACTGGCCTCGCACGGAATAACCGAAAGGCATTGAGGTTAGGGGAGAGGCGGGCGGGATACGGGGAGGAAATTGTCGCGACGCTGTCGCGACAATTAACGGCGGAGTTTGGCGGGGGCTTTGCAGAGAAGAATCTCCGGCGGATGGTGCAGTTTGCAGAGGTTTTTCCCGATGACAAGATTGTTGCGACATTGTCGAAAGAATTGGGCTGGTCGCATTTTGTGGAGTCGCTGCCGCTGAAGAAGCACCTGCAGCGGGACTTCTACGCGGAGAGGATTGGAATTCGGCAGCCAGTGGCTGCCGAATTGACCTTGGCCGACATTCTCTCGCCAGTGGCTAGAGTAATTGCCTCCCTCCCAATTCCGCGCGATACGTGTTCCTCAGCTCCCGCTATAATCTGCCAGCCGGTGGCTAGCAAATTGACCGTGACCACTGGGGTCATGCCAGTAGAAACTCGATTGCCAAGAAATTGCCAGACACTGTCTGGCGAATTGGAGCCGCGATCAGCAGTTCTCATTTTGGCTGGTCTGGGAGGTTCGGTGTCCACCCTTTAGGGTGTTCCAGGCCGCGTATGATCATCCGCCATCCGTCCCATTTGTCCCATCGTCCCATAGTGAGAATTGCTGAGCCGCGATTGACGTGGGTTGGGAGGGGGCGTAAGTTGGCGGCAACAAACCCGCCCCCCCTCTCGTTAGATCGGCGCACCAGGGCGGGTGCGTTGTTTTCGGAGGGAAGTTTCGCGTTACTGAGGAGTCCGCAGCATACCCTACACCCAAAGCTGCCGAGGCTTCTCCCTCTCCCCTTCCGAAGGGGCTGGGGTGAGGGGTTGCTCGGTGTCGTCTATCCCGCGGTCTTGGCAGTATGAACTTAAAAAACTTCAAATCAGGCGTTTACCGGCAGCAGTATCAGTACAAGAGCTTTACGCCAGCGC
>CAIWJG010000466.1 GCA_903912925.1 uncultured Verrucomicrobia subdivision 3 bacterium
GCCGTAGTACCTCTGATCGCCGATCAGAGGTACTACGGCGAGACTCCCGGGAGGATACGGGCCAGTAAGCAGGAATGGACCCCCACAATGGCGAAAGCTGTGGGACGGGTGGTTTGGCTTTTCGGGGAGCCCGGCGGGGGTGACGGTCACCGAGACGCGGAAGACCGTCGAATGGCGGGGGACCGGGCGGTGGGGTCCCAAATCCGAAATCCGACATCCGAAGCGCCAGGCAGAGAATGACTTAGTCGTATCTATGCAGTTGGCCATCGAATTCCCCCTCACCCTGACCCGCTCCCCAGGGGAGAGCTGGGGTGAGGGGGAACGGGGCCTCCAACTGAATAGTAACGACTTAGACCACTGCCCGGTGGCGGGTTTTGGGCATGGGTTTATTCGTCAATCGGGTTTGTTTCGGGTTTCGGGCTTCGGGTTTCGAGTTTCCGCGCCTATGCGGCTGCGGCGGGGACGCGGGCGCGGGTCACTATTGGAACATCGGTCCAACCGTCAATATGCTGGCGCGCGACCTTGCCGTGACGGCTGTTGACATAGACGACGGAGCCCTCCCGGCCCGACTTTGGAATGGAGCTGACCTTCATGTTGCCCGTGATTCTAACAGAAGGCCGCAAAGACAGCGAAGCTCTTCGTTTCCTCGATCACCAATGATTCACGAGCCTTTGGCCGGCCTGCGCCGGACGCCGTAGGGGACGGGCGACTCCGCCAGATGGCTCCCAGACGCTTGATCGTCTGGCATCAGCACAGGAATGATCTTGTTGCGATGGCGGCGATAGATCCGGAAGTCTGCGTCCAGCGTGAAGACTCTTGATTCGTCGTTCAATTCAGCAAGACGGACCAGCGTCGCGTCGGCCAAAGACATCGGCACATCGCGGTAACGTGCCATGAGTTCGCGCGGAGAGACCCGCTCGTCTTCAAAGCGGAGGCCGACCCGGATCACGCCTGCTTCGGCCAGCGCGAACAGCTCATCGGCGTCAAAACCGTCGCGAGCCAGCACGAAGGCCGCTTCCATTAGAACCGGTTCGCCTTATCGCCTACTTTGTCACTGGCCGTGGGGGGGAGGAGCGCCGTTCGGTGGCGAACTTGAGTGACCAGTTCACTGTCCGACTGTCTTTGGAGTTCATGACGATGCGAGCCCATCCGTCTTCGCTCGCTGTAGCCGGTCTGACCTCAACGCTGACCCCGGCAGCTTTGTCGGCGGCAGAGACGGTGGCCGAGACGAGCTTCCAAAGCTTGTCGTGGTGGTTCAGACCGGCCACGCGAAGCTCGTAAGAATCGCCACCAACAAGCTGGCTGGTGCCGGAGAGCGTTTTGGTCAAGCCGCTCCACTTCTCGCCGAGAACGTCCACCATGCCTTGCGTCACATGCCGCGAAGTGCTTACGAGCACCGGGTGACCTGCGGCGGCTCGCACCGCGATCACCCGGCATGACTGAGCCGGCACTTTGTAGTTGAATTCCCCGACGAAGGAAGGCGCCGGGGCATTGCTCCAGAAGTCAAACGCGAAGTAAGTCTTCGCCGGGGCGAGGCCGGCTTTGGCGGCGGGGCAGTTCATGGCCTGCTCTTCGCTCTCCCAGTTGTAGAGCCCGAGCACGTCGCGGCGCACAGCCTGGCGAGTGTCGGTGACGAGCCACATCCGAGGCATGATCGTCTCAAAATAGTCTATGGGCCGAGCGGTGGCGTTGTGGGTGGGGATGGTGCGCTTGATGATGTCGAGGCGCTCGGCGGGCAGGCCGGGCAGCCAATCACTGTTCAGATAGACCTGACCGCTCAGGGCGACCCAGGACGTGATGAGCCGAGCGTGCTTGATCGGAATGGATGCCCGGACATAGGAGGGGTCGGGGTCGTTCCACCAGGTCCGGCCATTGAGGAAGTAGAGCCGGGTGCCGCGGATCGGACCGGTAATGAGCGAGCCGCCGGCATTCTTCTCGATCTCCCGCCGGTAATTGCCCCAGCCGTGGCCGTTGTCCGGTCCGATGCGCATCGAGTCGAGCAGGCCGATGGTGCCGCCCAGCGTGCGCATGTTCTGGCTCACGTTACAGCCGGAGAAGAACACTTCCGGGCCGGCCGCCTGGCGCAGCAGTCGCAAGCCATCGCGGAAGGCTTCGAGGTTGGTCTTCTTCGGGTTGTGAAACGGGGCATTGTTGCCGATATGATCGTCACGGTAACCGTCGTTCACGTAAATCTGTTCCGTGGCGGTGCCGGTCCAGAGACCATCCATCTTGAAGTAGTTGTAGCCCCAGCCGTGGATGGTGCGTGCCATCTCCGCCAGGTACGCCTGGACATCTGGCCGGGTGAGGTCGAGGGAGGTGTTGCCCCAGGGCGTCTCATAGGGTTTGCCGTCCGAACGCCGCGCGAACCATTCCTGCCGATCCTTGAACTCCGGGTCCTGGTAATCCGAAGCGAACGGCAGAAACCAGAGGCCTGCGGTGAGTCCCAATTCGTGGAGGCGTTCGGCGGTGGGCCTCATGCCGTTGGGATAGGGGCCGTTGGGCTTCGCGCGCATAAAGCGGCGGGCCGGGCCGTTCCGTTCCTTGCCGTCCTGCCACTGGTCATCGATCTGTATGAAGGAGAAGCCGAAGGGCTTGAGTTCTTTCGCGGCGCACTCTCCGAGCGTGATGATGGATTTCTCGTCGGCGGCCCCGCCGTGCGGCTGGGAGTACCAAGTGCAATAACCAGCCGGGGGAGTGGGCAGGTGGATGCTGTAATGCCGGGCCATCGCCTCGGCATACAGCTCCTGCCCAATGCGAGCATCGTCGAAACAGCCGATCGCCAGCGTTTCCAGCTTCGCGGTCTCGCCGGGCTCAAGGCGCAAATGGCCGTAGTCGGTTTGGGCCCGGAAGCGCACGCGGTCATTGGGCACGTCGGAAAAGATCACGCCACTGCCGCGGTCTGCGGTCAGCCAGCCGGCGACCACGCCTCGTCGCGTGGCCGGATCGGCCAAGGTGAGGAAGAGATAGCTGCCGGGGTTTTTGTCTGGTGGCGTGAGACCCGCCGTTCCCATGGTGCGCAGTTCGGTGCCCGCTCGGCCCATATCGAGCTCAAAGCTCGCGGGCGATAGGCTCGTCACTTCGGCCACGGCAGGGCCTTCATTGCGCAGTTCACCCCGGACCAACAAGAAAGGCAGGTCCTTATAGAGCTCGATCGAAATGGCACCCCCGCCCGCGCGTTTCAGTACGATACGTTTGCCCGACTTGAACACCGGATCTCTGACCGACTCGACCTGCGCCTTGCCGGTTGCGCCCTCGAGCTTCCCCTCCTTGAGGAACGCCCGGCCCCAGGTTCGCTCCGTGAGCTGGAAGGTGTTGGAGGCGTCGCTATAACTGGCGATGAGGGTGTCATTCCTGATCGAGAGCGTGCCTGCGGCGAGCGTGCTGGCCGAGGCTAACAGGTTTAGGATGCCAAGCGCCAGGACGGCCGCCAGGCAATACGGAACGCCGGATTTATCCGGCAGCCCCAGGTGTTTATGGGATAATGTTTTCATGTTTCGAATGTGCGGATTGGGATTTTTCGAGGGCCAGACTTCGCCTCTCCCTCTCCCCGAGGGTGAGTGCAGAATGCCGAATGCAGAATGAAAACCGCAGGCTGAACGGGAGCCATTCCCATTTCTGCATTCTTCCTTCTGCCTTCTGCATTCACCCAAAACGCCGGCGCCTTCGTCGCGGGTGCGGATGTTATCGAGCGCCGAGTACGGCCCGGCCAGCATGAAATGCTGGTTTACCATGCCGATGCCCTGCGCGATGGCATCCGAGGGGGAAGTCCAGACACGCTTCGTTCCGCCAACGAATATCTCCCCGGCATCCGGGCGCAACATGCCGTAGAGGATCTTCATGGCCGTGGACTTGCCTGCGCCGTTTTCCCCGATGACGCCATGGATTGTTCCGGCCTCGACCCGCAGATTCACCCCCGCATTAGCCAGCACCCTGCCGAACTGTTTGGTCAGTCCGCGCAACTCAACTGCCGGAGGGTTAGGGGCCGTCATGACACTGGTAGTGTCTGGATTTGGCGGCAAGAGTCAATTGCTGTGGCGGGTAGGGCGCGCAGAGGACTGCGCGACCTACCGGCTGTAGGAGGAAGCGTTGGTGCGGGCAGACTGTGTAACGCCTGATAGAGGCGTGATGCCAGCGTGATGATAGCCACATGCTCCGGTGCTGTCCCGGCCATGCTTCGAGGGGTATTCGAAGGAGCTTCGAAGGGGCTTCGAAGGGATATTGGGTTTTATCGTTGTTTAGCCTGCACCTGGTAGCGCATCGCAAGCGCCCGGATTCGGGCAACGCTTCGTGCTGGCCTTTGAGCAACAGGAATGAGAGCATTGCCTGTACCGTCATCGCTTTGCTATGGCACACGTCAATCTTCACCGCATAAACGTCGGAGTTTGGTTAATGATCCTGCTGACCGGGGTGGTCACAAGTATGCCGGTCGCGGGCGCCAACGTGCCGCGTGTGGCTGGCCGCGATGTCCTGCTGGAGAGTGATAAGGGGGCTGTCAGCATCTCGCTGCTCTGCCCCTCCTTTGTGTTTGAGTCAGGGACAGTTGGCGGTGCTGCGCCTCTGAGCATCAAGGGCAGTCTCGCGCGCGGGGAGCCGCTCGAAGTGTCGTATCCGGTCCAGGCGATGGGCACCAACGGACAACTCGAAGTCAGACTGCTGCTGCAGTGGTCGGCCGGCGAAGGGGTATTGCGGAAATGGGCCGAGTTCCGTCTGGTCTGCGCGCCCGCACCGCTGCTGCTCAAGGAAGTCATCCTGGAACAGGTTGACTTGGCGGGGCAGAAACCGCAGTTGGAAGGCAGCGGGGTGCAGAGCTATCCGGCATTTTGGCGCGGCTTCTTTGCCGGGGTAGAGTTTCCGGTGGCGGCCACGCGGGTGGAGGGGGAGCGGCTGATCGTGGCGCATCGTCCGGGCTGGACCTTGCGGAATGGTGAGTGGCATCAAAGCCGGAAGGCGGTGTTTGGGGTCGCGCCCGAAGGCAGCGAGCGGCAGCAGTTCGCGCGCTATATCAAGGCCCATCGCCCAAAGCCCGCCGGGCTGCATGTGAATTACAACAGTTGGTGGACCTCCCCTGCCCCGTTCTACAAGGAGAGCGACATCCTCAAGCTGATGACTGAGTTTGAGCAGAAGCTCTTCAAGCCTTATGGCGTTTCGTTCGACACGTTTTGCATAGACATGGGCTGGGCCGAGCCGCGGAGCGTGTGGGAGATCAAGAAGGACCTGTTCCCGGTGGGCTTTACCCGAATACAGGCTTCAGCCGCGAAGATGGGCTCCAGCCTTGGGCTGTGGATTTCGCCGAGCGCCTGCTACTCCGATGCGCTCAATCCGGACTGGGCACGGACGAATCTGGAAACGTTCCGGCCTGCGGGCACGACGGGGCCGGGCTCGCAGTTGTGTTGCCTGGGCGGGCCACGATATGCGTCGGGGTTTCGCGTGCGATTGGTGGACCTGGTGCAGCGCTACGGCATCCGGCACGTGAAGTTGGATGGCTATTACCTGGAGTGCCCGGCCACCGACCACGGACATGCCCCCGGGGCATTGTCGGCGGAGGCGGTGACGGAGGGCGGCATCGCCGCGTTCGAGGCAGTCCGCAAAGTGCAGCCGGAGGTCTGGCTGGAATCCACCTGCTTCGGCTGGAACCCGAGCCCGTGGTGGCTGTTTCACGTGAACTCGGTCATCGGGACCTTCGGCGACGACGCTCCGCGCGGGCGGGTGCCGGCCCCGGTCTATCGCGAGAGCTACACGACGGGCCGGGACTACTACAATCTGCAAGGGGCGGCGCGAATGCCGGTGCCGATCGTGGCGCAAGAGGTTTTGGGGGTGATCCACCAGACACCGGAGCCGTTTATGAACGACGCAGTGATCACTGCCATGCGCGGACATGCCTTCCTGCCGCTCTATGTAAATCCTGCTTATCTCGATGCGGGCCGCTGGAAGGCGCTCGCCGAGTTCCTGCGCTGGTCCCGGCACAATGCCCCGCTGTTGCAGGAGACTACGGCCATCGTGCCGACGGCCTGGCAGGGCGGGAAGGTGCCGCATTTCTCGAACGACCAATCCATGCCGCGCGAGCCTTATGGCTACGCTCATTGGAAGAACGGACAAGGGCTGATAGCGCTTCGCAATCCGTGGATCCTGCCGCAGACCATGACCTTGCGGCTGGATGAAAGCCTCGGCGTCGAGGGCGGGGCGAAGAAGCTTGAGGTGGTGAGCCTCTATCCTGAGCCACGGATTTACGCCCGCAGAGCGGGGTTTGGCGACACCCTGACGATTCCGCTAGCGCCTTACGAGACGGTGGTCCTCTCGCTGGCGAAAGGGCTGAAGAATCGAGGTCTGCCCAAGGCGTCGGACGTGGTGAGCAAAGGCGTTGTCGTGGAGAAAGTAAACCCGGACCTCAGCCGCGTCGAGTTCGAGGGAGCCGCGCAGGCGCTGGGGGCGGATTGGACGAGCCCGGGGCCCAGTGGTTCAAAGGGGCTGGAGCTGAAGCTGGACGCAGAAGTGTCCGTCTCCGCCCCCACGGCCGAATTGCTGGTGCTGACCGAGGCGGCCAAGCCATTGTCGGAGCCGGTCGAGCAGAGTCTGTTGGTGGATGGCAAGGAAGTGCCGCTGGCAATAAGCTCATCGGCGACGGGTTGGGCCGCCACAGGCGAGCCGGTCAAGGAACATTGGCTGTTCCTGAAAGCCACGGTGCCGGGCGGACGGCACCAGGTGTCCCTGAAACTGCTGTGGGGAGACGCCGAGATAAGGCTGTCGGCCTGGGTTTGGGCCACCAAGCCAGGCGGAACCCTGCCGGCTTATCCGAATGCGCTGCCGTCGCCAGAAACGATTTCACTCGACGCCCAGCCGCTGTTGAGCCCGACGGACTCCACCGCGGTGACGCGGCTGGTTCGGAGCCAGCGCCTGGTGGAGAAGATAGACGGCATCTTCCTGGACGCGCTGGAACCGGTCAGTTGGGTTCAGGGCTATGGCAAGCTGCAGAAGAACCAAAGCGTTTGGGAGAAGCCGATGACCATTGGCAACCGGCACTTTCGCCGCGGATTGGGGACGCACGCCGACGGACGCATTGTCTATGATATCGGCGGCCGCTATCGGCGATTCCAGACCTGGGTCGGAGCCGACGGGGCCAGCCATGCGACGATCACCTTTGAGGTTTGGGCCGATGGGAAGAAGCAGTGGGAGTCCGGCTTAATGACCCGGGAGAGCCCAGCCAAGCTAGTGGACCTTGACGTAACAGGCGTGAAGAAGCTGGAACTGATCGTCGGGCACGGGCCGGACGATATTATGTCCGACCACGCCAACTGGGCCAACGCGAAGCTGCTGCGCTGAGAGGGGACCAGGACTGAGCGTCGAAGCCGATGGTAGCGCAGACCTCCGAGGCTCAGAGATCCTGAGCCCGTGGAAACGACGTGAGCCCC
>CAIWJG010000467.1 GCA_903912925.1 uncultured Verrucomicrobia subdivision 3 bacterium
ACAACGAAGCAACGAAGAAACAAAGATCGGGCGGGAAGCAGGAAACGGAGGCTGATTTGGATTCACCTGCTGGGTGAAGTCTCTTGAGCAAGCCAAACCTCGGTGTCTCCTGTGTCTTTCAGCCTTTGCGTCTTTGTTTCTTTGTTGTTCAACTGCTGCTTTTAGGTTCAGGGCTGGTAGCCCGTCAGGCCGGCAAAGCGGGCGCTCGGAAGGGACCGGAACTTGCCTGCTGACTCACGCACGACAAATAGCGCGGCGGCATTGGTCCAGGTTTCAATGAAGCGGGGTCCCGCCTCGGGCCCGAGCACGTAGAGCGTCGTGGCGAGTCCGTCGGCGATCGTGCAGTTGTCCGCCACCACCGTGACGCTGCCCAGATTGTGCTGCACGGGATTCCCCGTCTGCGGGTCGAAGATGTGAGCCCGGCGGCGGCCCTCCGCATCAATGAAGAACTTCTGGTAATCGCCAGAAGTCGAGACCGCCTGGCCGGAAACTGACAAGACGGCCACCGTCGGGTCTCCGGGCCGCCAGTTCAGCACGGGGGCGGAAATGCCTACCTGCCACTTCCCCCCCCGGGGATTTCGACCGCTGGTGAACACCTCGCCGCTGATGGAGACGTAGAGGTTCGTCAAACCGTGGGCGCGCAGAACTCCCGCCATTGCATCCACGCCGAACCCCTTGGCGATGGCGCTGAGGTTGAGCTGGAGGCCCGAGATGTCTTTCACCAATTCGCCCCGGGGAGTCACCGACAAGTGCTGGCAGCCGGTCTGATTCATCGCTTCGCGGAGCCGCGCGTCCGGCGGCACCGTATGGACATCCGTCTGCGCCCCAAAGCCCCAGAGACTAATGATCGGCCCGATGGTGGGATCGAAGGCGCCGTGGGAACCGCGGTTCAATTCCAGGGACTGCCGCACGACGCGGGCGAAATCCGGTGACACCTTGAAGGGTGTATTGGCCGAAGCACGGTTGAACTGAGACAGCTCACTGTCCGGCTGGTAGTGCGACATCTGGCGGTTCACCTCTTTCAACTTCTGCTCCACTTCGGCCTTGAGCGCTTCCGTCTGTTGCTCGGTGAGCCGGGCGTCCACGATTTTGACCGTGTAAGTGGAGCCCATCGTCTGGCCCTGCCAGGTGGCGAGGGGCAAATCGTCGGCGCGCCCGGCAGCAAGGGTTAAAAAGCCTAGCACTGCGGCAAAGGCCAGTCGTGAAATCGAGGAAAAGCAGAAATTAAGAAAGCAGAAAGCAGAAATAAGCAGGGGCGGAATGCCAGCCACGCGGCTTCGGATTTCTGCTTTCTGCTTTCTCAATTTCTGCTTTGTCTTCGGGTTTCGGGTTTCAGATTACTCGCCGCCGATGATGTAGAACGCGGCGGGACTGGTCGTGCTGTCGGTTTCGGTGTTCAGCGGCGGGGTGGCGCTGATATTCTCCTTGAGCAAGGAGAAACCCTCTTTCAGGTCCGTACACTTGTAGATGGTGTAAGTCTTGCCCGCGAGACTATACCAGGAGAGGTTGAAAGCAGAATTGTTCGCTGAGCGCTGGGCATACAGGACCAGAGGGATCTGGCTACTGAAGATGGCCAGGCCCACCTCGTCTTCTGCGCTCACCACCAGGGTTGGGGTTGCGGCCAGACGCAGCACGCGCGTTAGCGGGCCCAGGGCAGCCGTTTGGACCGGGTTGAGCGGCACGCTGAGATCAAGGGTGACCGCCAGACTGTTGGTGGCGCAGGCCAGCGTGATATTGTTTCCGCCGACCGCAAGGTCGAGGATCGGCCCCTGAACGGTGGACGATTTAATGACCGATGGGGTGGCCGGGTTTGAAACGTCGAGGATGCTCCAGGCTCCGGCGGGGTGTGCGAGATAAACCGTGCTACCGGCCGCAGCGACGCGGCTGACCGACCAGGTCGAAACGTAACTGCCGACTGGGGTGAATCCACCCGGAGCGACACTCAGGATAATTAGGCCCGCGTTGCCGCAAGCGAGATAGACTTTGCAGTTATCCACCGCCAACGAGAGGGCGAAATTAGTCGGGTTGTAAGTGCCTGCCAGTGATGGACTGGCTGGCGTGGAGGCATCCAGCAGCAGAACCGTCCGGCCGTCACTCACCACCACGAGCGAGCCGGAGACGCCGACGTTGCGGATGGTGCCGAGACCCGCGCTTGAATACGCGCCGAGCAGCGAGGGTGCCCGCGGGTTGGCGACATCCACGATCTTCAAGCCGTATTGGCCGTCGCCGACGTAAGCCGTTGCGCCGGACACAGCCACCGCACGAGCATTGTTGACACCGTTGAACCGGCTCAACAATGCTGGCGACAGAGGGTTGGCCAAGCTGAAGATCCGCAGGCCACTCTCGCCCCCCGCCACGTAGGCCAGATCATTGGTGGTGACGACCACGTCCACCGCGCGCAAGGCGGTCGGAAGATCCGCCTGGAACACCGGGCTGTGTGGCGAAGTCAGATCGAAGATCTGAAACCCTGCGAAGCCGTTGGCGACATAAAGCTTCGAGCCGGCCAGGGCCAGGGACCCGGCCTGGCCCGCCGTGGCGATAGCCGAGGCGAGCGCTGGTGCCGAGGGCGTGGCAACATCAATAGCCAGAAGGCCATCCTCGCCCGCTGCAACGTAAGCCGTCGAGCCGTTCAACGTCACGGCCCGACCGACCTTGTTCGCCAGCAGCAGCGACCCGATCGTCGTCGGGGCTGCCGGGTTGGCGATGTTCACAACGAAGAAGTGATTGTTTCCGTCCACGACATAAGCATTCGCGCCGGCGACCGCGAGCGATTGTCCGGCATCAAAATCGGCGCAGGTGCCGAGCAGGGAGGGCGCCGCCGGATTGGAAACGTCAAGGACGAGCAATCCCTCTTGCTGGTCGAGCAGACACGCCCGGGTGCCCGACAGCGCAACCGCCCGGGCCGGACCGACGGTGTAGTATGCACCGACCAGAACCGGCGCATCAGGGTTCACAATATTGACAATGCGGAGGCCGGCGACGCCATCGGCTACGTACAGGTAATGATTGCTGACAGCTAGCGCCCAGGCATGCCCGGAGGTGTTAAAGGTCAGGCGGTGGCGCGGCAGCGCCGGAAAGCTCAAATCCACAAACTGCACGCCGGCGTTTCCGCAGGCGGCATAAGCGTGGGAGCCGCTCACCACAATGTCCTGGATGAGTCCGGGCAGACGCACGGTGCCGACTCGCGCGGGTGCGACGGGGTTGGAATTGTCCCAGACTTCAAGTGTCGCCCCTGCGCCTACGAGCAGCAAGTTGCCAGCCGTGGCCACCGCGGAGCAACTGCCGCCGATCGAGGTAGTCGCATTCACCAGGTTCGTGCTGAAAAGAGAATCGCTGATCACGCTCGGGACGGTGTAACGGCCCGTGAAGTTCGTAACCCCGCCCACCACCGTATACGCTAGCAGGAGGTTCGCGCCACCGGGCGCACCAAGGGTTCCCCAGTCGAACGTGACGGAAGTGGAGTCGGTGGGGTGGAAGGCCGCAATGGTCTGCGAGCCTACTACCTGACCGGTCATATAATTCCTGAGCAGAACCAGCACGCTTTCAGTCGTGCCACCCCCGTTGGTCAGGGTGACAGTTACGGGCAGCCGATCCCCCAGCAGAACGTCTCGGCCCGTGGTCATAGAGAGGGCATCCACTCGACGGGTGGTCGGGAACTGCGGAAGAACGCTGAGCATTTCCACGTCCAGCACCGCGTCCGAAGCCGTCAGGCTCGCCTTGTGCATCTCCGCGGCGAGCACGTTCCTGCCGACAACCATGTTCGTGGGGATCACGTTCGAAGAGAAATAGGTGTATTGATCCGGCCCGTTGATGGGACTGGCGGCCAGGTCCGGGTAAACCACGGCACCCGCGGGCATGTTGAAACGAGCCAGTTCGGTGCCATTGAGATAAAGAACCACCCCATCCACGCAACGCACATTGAGGGTCAGTGAGGAGGGCAGCACGTCGGCGCTGAACTCCTGCCGGAAATAGCAGGCCGGGGTCTTGTTGATCGGGGTCGCCCCCCAGCTCAGGAAGGTGGCGATGTTCGTGAGCGAACCATTCTCGCTATAACCGAGCGGCCCAGCCCCTTGGCTCCAAACGCTGTCATAGTAGCTGGGCAGCGCCCAGGGAGTCTGGGTCAAATCAAGCCCCTGGTCCTGGTAGCGCCAGGCGCTGCCTTTGGCAATGAAGACGTTGGTAGCCCAGCCGTTGGTTACGGTAACGGTCACCAGATGCGTATTGTCCAGTGAATTGGTCTCGCCCGCCACCGGGCTGACCACGGCCCGCAGCGTGTGGGAGCCATAAAGGCTGTTGGTCGTCCGCCACAAAATGCTGAAATTGGTAGCCCCCGCGGCCACCAAGCTGCTGACCCGGTTGGAGCTGATGAGCCGGACCTGGGTGTCATCGAACAACTGCAAGGTGAATGACTCCGTGAAGTCGCCGGTGTTGGTTGCGAGGATGGAAACGGAGTTAGTGGTATTGGGCAACACGAGCGCCGGCACTGTCGTGCCGACAATGGCGATATCATGTACCAGGGGCCGCACCGTAACGTTTGCGCTGAGGCGGTTATCCTCGGTCACACTTTCCCAATCAACTGGTCCCGCAGCGGCCTGCACGGCATAACCGCCCGCAAGGCTGGGGGTGTTCCAGAGTATGGGAACGTTGGTACCGCAATTCCCAGCAAGGGAGGTGACTTGCTGCATCCCGATGAGCGAGGAAGTGGTCAGATTGCTGAGCACGACGGAGAAGGTCTCAGCCGTGCTCGTCTGGTTGGTCACGTTGACATAGACGGTCCAATTGGTGTTGGGCGGCGCGAAGCTTGGCGTCAAACCGGTCACGGCAATGTTGTGCATCGGTTGCACCGACACACTCACCGAGAGCGTATTATCAGCCGTAGCCGTTTCGCCCGAAACGGGTCCGGCGACCCCTTGCAGGGTGTAAAAGCCGAGCAGGTTGGTCGTGCTCCACTGGAAAGCAACATTGGTGACCGTGTTGCCGGCCAACGGGCCGACCTGCTGTATGCCGATCAGCGAGGAAGTTGTCAGGTTGCTAAGCCCGACGGAGAAAGTTTCGGCCGTGCTGGTCTGGTTGGTCACGGCTAGGATGATGGTCGCGTTAGTGTTAGACAGAACGAGGGTTGGCGTCAGGCCGGTAACGGCAACATCGTGAGGGATGGGTTGCACCAAAACGGCGCTGCTTAGGGTGTTGTCGTTGGTCGAAGTTTCACCGGAAACCGGTCCCGCCGTAGCCCCAAGGGTGTACGAGCCAAGCAGGCCGGCGGTATTCCAGGAGATCGGCACGTTGGTGAGCGTGTTGCCCGCCAACGAGCTGATCTGCTGCGCACCGATGAGCGTGGAAGTCGTCAGGTTGCTGAGCACCACGGAGAAGGTCTCGACCGTGCTGGTCTGGTTGATCACGGTTATGGTGATAGTCGCGTTGGTGTTGGGCTGAACGAGGGTTGGCGTCAGGCCGCTAACGGTAATGTCGTGAGGGATGTATTGCACCGAAACGGCGCTGCTCACGCTGTTGTCGTTGGGCGAAGTCTCACCGGCAACCGGTCCCGCCGTAGCCCCGAGGGTGTACGAGCCAAGCAGGCCGGCCGTATTCCAGGAAAACGGGACGTTGGTGACCGTGTTGCCGGCCAACGAACTGACCGGCAGCGTGCCGATGAGCGTGGAAGTCGTCAGGTTGCTAAGCACCACGGAGAAGTTCTCCGCCGTGGTGGTCTTGTTGGTCACGGCCACACGAATCGTGGAGGTGGTATTGGCCGGCACCGTGCCCGGGGAGATGCTGAGCGCGGCGAGGTCGTGGGGGTATTGCACGGACACACTGGCCGAGAGCGTGTTATCAGCCGTAGCCGTTTCGTTGGCAACGGGTCCGGCAACGCCTTGCAGGGTGTAAGCGCCCACCAGGTTGGTCGTGCTCCACTGGAAGGCAACATTGGTCACGGTGTTCCCGGCCAACGAACTGATCTGCCGCGTGCCCATCAGCGTGGAAGTCGTCAGGTTGCTAAGCACCACGGAGAAGGTTTCGGTCGTGCCGGTCTGGTTGGTCACGGCTACAGTAATGGTCGCATTGGTGTTGCCCGGAACGACGGTCGGCGTCAGGCCGGTAACCGCCAGATCGTGAGGGATGTATTGTACCAGGACGGCGCGGCTCACAGTGTTGTCATCGGTCGAAGTTTCACCCAAAACCGGGCCAGCCGTAGCCCCCAGAGTGTACGAGCCAAGCAGGCCGGCGGTGTTCCAGGAGAACGACACGAAAGTTATCCCGTTGCCGATTAACGAATTAACCTGCTGTGTGCCAATGAGCGTCGAAGTGGTCAGGTTGCTGAGCACGACGGAGAAGCTCTCGGTCGTCGAGGTCTTGTTGGTCACCAGGACGCGTAGGGTCGAAGTAGCGTCAGCGGGCACATTAGCCGGCAAGATGTTCAGTGCAGCAAGATCGTGTGGATATTGCACTGACACACTGGCCGAGAACGTGTTGTCATTCGTAGCCGTTTCGTTGGGAACGGGTCCGGCGGTGCCTTGCAGAGTGCAAGGTCCGACCACATTGGTCGTGCTCCACGGGAAGGTGACATTGGTGACGGTGTTCCCGGCCAACGAACTGATCTGCCGCGTGCCGATCAGCGCGGAGGTGGTGAGATTACTCAGCACAACGGAGAAACTCTCCGTCGTGGAAGTTTCGTTGGTTACCGTTACGGTCATGGTTGCGTTGCTGTTGCCCCAAACGAGAGGCGGCCCCAAGCCGATAACAGCAATGTCGCGATATTGCACCGAAACAGCGCTGCTCACGGTGTTGTCGTTGGTCGAAGTTTCACCGGAAACTGGTCCCGCCGTAGCTTGGAGGGTGTACGAGTCAAGCAGACCGGCCGTATTCCATGCGAACGGCACGTTGGTCACCGCGTTGCCAGCCAACGAACTCACCTGCAGCGTGCCGATCAGCGTGGAGGTCGTCAGATTGCTGAGCACAACGGAGAAGCTCTCCACCGAGGAGGTCTTGTTGGTCACGGCGACTAGAATGGTGGAGGTGGCATTGGCCGGCACGGCGCTTGGGGAAATGCTGAGCGCGGCGAGGTCATGCGGGGTGAACGTCGGTACATAGACGAGCTGCAAGCCCGTCATGTATTGCTGTCCTGAATAGGTGTTGGTGACGCCGGCAGGGCCTTTGGTGAAGGCGAGACCGTTGGTGGTCCAAGGGCCTTGGTTATTGCCATGCGTGTATTCGACATAGACCTTGTAGTCGCCGTCGGGCATGACGGCGTTGTTGGTATCGCGGCAGTTCCAAGCCACGGTTGTGACGTTGAACGAGGAGATGGTGGCCCCGCTGATACCGTCGACCGGGGTGTAACCTTGCTTCCAGAGGTTCCACTTGTAGAGGTAGTTCTGGCGGGTGGCAGCATCCCTGCGCAGCGACTTGATGAAGTTGGTTGATGGGTTGGGTCCTGCCACCCAGACGGCGTCAACATGGTTGGGCGCGTAGCCGCCGCTGAAGTTCACAAGTTGGTAGGTGAAAGTCACCGTCCCATCCGTATTGGCGGCCGACGCTGTTGTAACGATACTTACGCCGAGCAGCCCGGCGCACAGCAGTCTCAAGATGATCTTCATGACAAGTCTCCGTTCCAGTGTTCTCAAATCGTTTGGTTTCTTTGCGTAGCGGCCAGACCGGCCGTTTCTTCGGCAACAGATTTCCCCAGCCAGCCGGCTACGGTCTCACGGGCCAGCGCCAGCACCCGAGGCATGGCGGCATTCAGCGCGCCGGATAGATCCATCCCGTAATCCAGCGTCTCCGGCTCGACTCCAAGCACTGTGATGGGTACAGCAGGCTTTCCTGCCATCAGAAAGCGGGCGGCTTCGCGCAGCCCCATCGAATGGATGGAAGTCATGGCCTTGGTCTCGGTGTTCTTGTTCTCAGTGGCTTCAAAGAGGTAAATCGTGCCCGGCGGCTGCCCGCCTTTGGCCGCATCTATGACCAGCACCCGCTCTGCCGATTCCAGGAAGTGCAACCCATGCAATATCGCCGTGCCAATGTCAGCCATCACCACGCCAGGAATCGGTTGTTCCTGCAGCTTGCGGACAGCATGCACCCCAATGCCGTCGTCCGAGAGCAACTCGTTGCCGACTCCCGCAATCAGGATTTGGCCCGCAAGGAACATGCCGAATAGTTTAGGACTGCTTTGGAATTGCGCCCAAGGCAAAGACCTTCGCCCCCGGCTCTGCCCGCGTTACGTGGGTCGCGCAGTCCAGGCATGGATCATAGGAATGAACGACGCGCAACACCTCGATCGGTTTGTCAACGTTGGCAACGGGCACACCGACGAGCGCCTGCTCGAGCGGGCCGCGCTGGCCGGTGCTGTCTTTTGGCGACAGGTTCCAACACGTGGGCGTGATGACCTGATACTTGGAGATCTTGCCAGCAGCCACCTCGAGCCAATGCCCCAACGCACCGCGCGGCGCTTCCGTAATGCCCATACTGGTCGCCGAGGCTGGTATACTGAAGGGGGTGAACGCCCCCTGATTGATCGGCAACTCGGTCAGCATGTCGCGCATGGCCAGCGCCACTTTGAGATTCTCTCGAGCACGGGCGACATGCCGGTCCATCACTGAGATGCCGTTGCTGTAATCGCCGTTGACCATCATCCGCGCCAGCGAGCCAACCTCGTAGGGCACGCCGCCGTAACGTGGGGCCTTGAGCCAGGAATAAGCGTCGCCCTTGGGATACTGCGGCACGGTATCTCCCACTGCCGGGTTGACCTCCGGGCCGGTGTACCAGGAATACTTAATCTGCTCGACGATCTGGGCGGCATCAACGGCCTGGACCGCCGCACTGCCACTCACCAGCCGTCCCCGTTGAAACAGCAGTTGCGGACTGGCCGCGTTATCCAATTCAAAGACGCCGAAGGACATCAGGTTGCCATAGCCTCGCCCCAGCAGCAGATAGTCGCTGTAAAGATTGGCCAACAGTTCCGCATCCGGAATGTGCTTGGTCTGGATGAAAGCGATGAGGTCGTTCAAATACGCCCCAAACGCATCCTTGTCCGCCTGGGAAGAAACCGCCGTGAACCCGCCGGCAATGTTGGCGGGCGTGTGCGGCAGCTTGCCGCCGTAGATCGCCCCCATCTCGTGGGCGTTCCGGCGGGCGGTGATCGCCGCGACGAAGCTGCCCGTGAAACGGCTCAGCGTGGCCGGATCGAACCGCCGACCCACGTCCCATCCCGGCAGCCACGGCGCCATCGGCAGCGCCGGAATGTAATCCGGCAGCGACAGCAGATAGAAATGCAGAATGGCCGACTCAATGTAGCAGGCCCCGTGGACCAGGTTCCGCATAATCCGCGAGGCGGTGCGGGCCGGCGTGTCCCCGCTCACGCCAAATGCGGCATCCTGCGCCAGCACAGAAACCAGCGAGTGCGAGGTCGGGCAGACGCCGCAGATGCGAGAGGTGATCAGTGAGGCATCGCGGGGGTCACGGCCTTCCAGGAGCTTCTCGAAACCACGAAACAAAGTGCCCTGGGAGATGGCGTCCACGACCTGCTGGACCCCGTTCACCGTGTCAATCTTCACCTCGACTTTGAGGTGGCCTTCAATACGGGTGATGGGATCAATGGCGGCTGTAATGACTGGCATAGTGTGGCCTCAGGAGAGGAATTAGGGATTCAAAGGATACTGCTCGTAGAAGGATTCCGGGCCGGGAAAGGTCTTTTCCACGCAGCCTTGGCAAGGGGCGTTCACGCCGATGCACCAGTGGCCCGGATGCGGCTGCCCCGCCGTGTGACCGCCGATGCCATTCCACTGCCCGTTGCAGCGGGATTTCGTGGATGGGCCGCGGCAGCCCAACATATCGAGGCAGTGGCCGTTCTCGCCAAAGCTGAGCGCGAGCGGCTCTCCCGAAATGCCTGGATTGCGCGGGCACTTCGCATGGATGACAGGATCCTCCGAAGTGGCGCCGTCAAACCCGTAACCATAGAGCGCCGAAGGCCGGCCGTCCTCGTCCAGTGTGACCGGCGTCCCCGTGAGCAACTGCACGACGGCCCAGACGACCCAGTCCGGGTTGGCCGGGCAACCGGAGATGTTGATGGTGGGACGCCCCGTAAACTGCTTCACGCCCATGCAGCCGGACGGATTCGAGCCGGACGCCGGGATGCCGCCAAAGCTGGCGCAGGTGCCCACGCACACCGTCGCGATCGCCTTGGCGGTCAGTTCCTGCACGGCCTGCTGGAAAGTGACTTCCTGGCCGGCGTAGTTCCACACGACGCACGCATGACCACCAAACTTCGTCGGCACCGCCCCCTCCAGCACGAGGACGAAGTTTCCTTTGGCCGTAGCCCGCTTGAGCGCCGCCACGCACGTCTCGCCCGCAGCGGCCATGATCACCGGGTGGAAAACGAGGTTAATGGCACCGCCAACCACATCCACTACGTCGGCAGGCTGGCCGGGTACGTCGGAGATGCGGTTCAGAAATGAGACGGAGCAGCCATTGCAGGAGCTGCCAATGAGCCAGATCACCGACGGCGCGGCCGGGTTGGCCAGCGCCTCGCTCAGCAGACGCAATTTCATGCGGTCCAGACCAAGGGCGGCCGCAGACAGGGTGCAATACCGAAAGAAACTCCGACGAGTAATAGGCATAATTGTCGTTTCTTATTGCGCGCGGCTGAGCTGGCGGCATAGATGCCAGCACCGTCCCACTCCTCATCCACGCAGGCTAACGCTGGACCGAATGGTCATCGGTAGCTGTGCTTATGACTATACCATTTTTGCTAATGGCTGACCCTATCTTGTCCTGCCGGGTTCACCTACGTTTAGCCGCCCTGAATTAGGCGGTCCCGGTCCGCCACCGGGTGCCTTGAGGTTGACCTAACTCGTAATCCACCCGGACAGAAACCGGGGTTGATCCCCCGAGGTGGTCGCGCCTGTTCCCGGCCGCACGAAGGCAGCGACCACCTGCGGCTCAACCAAACAACGAGCCCAATTGAGCCTCGACTTTGCGCCTGGGCGAAGCTATGAAGGGGCCGCTCTTATAACTCATGAAAACGAGCCTAAAGCCCACTACCCTGCATTTCTGTTCCTGCGTATGGCTGGTTGCTCTCGCCGCCGTTGCCCTCTGCCTGCCACTTCGAGCCGCCCAGTTTGATGCCGCGCCCTTTGGCCTGCCGCTGCCTCAAGGCAGCGGCGTGATGTGGGAGGACCCGCGGGAGATTCACCAAGTGGTCGTGCATTTCAAAGACCGCCCCCCGGCCCCAGAGAGCGTGCACTTGGATTACTGGGCCAGCCGCTGGCCGGACCAACATCTCCCGAAGGACCGCGAGCCGGGCGGCGGCAACGTCGGCTGGATGGAACTTGGCAACTGGTACACCTACCGGTGGCGCACAGCGGATGCAGAAGCCAAAGCCGATGGCAATACCATCACGTTCACCTTCCGCCCTGTGAATGCCAAAGAGTTTCCGAACGTTCACGACTATCCCGCCACCTTCAGGTACACGCTCAAGCTCCGGGTGACGTCCGAGACTCCGCTGCCGAAGATTGAGCGCATCGAGGCCTTCACGGATTCGACCCTGGAGCCGCGCGTCGTCAATCTGGTCTGGAAGTCCGCCTCCGCCGACAAGTCCAGCTTCGAGGTGTTCAATGGCGCATTCGAAAAGCTGGAACCAGCCTCGTCCCACAGCTCCCGCCTGAGGCTGCGCGCGGTAGCCAACCCCGACCCGAATACCCTGGACCGCACGCTGGTCACCGTGCGGAACGGCCAGGCGATCTTCACGTTCGCGGTGGACGACCTTGCTCAGGGCGCGCTGTTCATTCCCCACGCCGGCGCGGCTGTCCTGCCGCGCGACGATGCGCGTGATTATGCCGCCGTGGCCGCCGCCCAAAAGGCCTCGGGCAGCAAGACCCTCTACGACCGCGTGGCCGAAATGCCCGAGCAGACCTGGCGCGGCGCCTGGGATGGCATGCCGCCGAAGAAATCCCACATCTACCTGCCGCTCGGGCTCGACAGCGGGCGGCAGCGCTTCGAGCTCGACGCCGATGGCTCCGTGCGGTTTCGCTCGAACGACCATTTCCTGCGCGGGCGCCCCGGTAAGGAGACCCCGCGCCTCCCCCTCGAGCCCGCTTCGGTCCGCTTTCGTTTCCAGCCACCCCTGGCGCCAGTATTCCGCACCATCGAAGAGACCTGCATGCCTATCGGCCACACCGTCTGGGAAACCAATGGCCTGCGCATCTCGCAGATCGCCTTTGCCACCGAACTCAACGGCGCGAGAGCGGATGGCCCGGTGCCCGCGGCGGATGCCTTCGCGGTCTGCCTTGCTAAGTTTGTTCTCACCAACCTCACCAGCTCACCGCAAGTCGCCACCCTGCCGCTGACTTACCAGACCGGCGACACCGCCAAAGCGCTTCAGCGGGATGACAAGGGCTTGCTCTGGCTCGGCGACAACGTGCGCGGTCAAGTGCTGGCCGACGCAGCGCCCGCTATTCAGGCGGAAACCCTCACTTGGACCTGGACGCTTGCCCCAGGCGAAAGCAAGACCGTCACTGTCAAGATTCCCTACCTGGTGCTCACCATCCCATCCGAGCACGCGGCGCTGGCGGCCCTGGATTTCGAGCAGGAGCACCGCGAGGTTGCCGGCTACTGGCATCGCCGCCTGGACGAAAGCGCGCGCCTCCTCACGCCCGAACCAATGCTCAACGAGTTCTACCGCGCCCATGCCGGCCATCTGCTCATCAACTGCGAAGGCGATCCCGCCAGCGCCGGGCGGCGATTCGCGCGCGTCGGCTCCTTCTCCTACGGCGCCTATGGCAACGAATCGTGCATGATGGTCGTGGACCTCGACCGCCGCGGTTATCACCAGGAGGCGCAGGAGTGCCTCGACGCCTGGTTGCACTACCAGGGGACGGCGGCGTTGCCTGGAGATTTCTCCACAAAGAAGGGAGTTCTTTACGGCGCGGGCGGGCTCGAGTCCGGCGGCTACAACCAGCATCACGGCTGGATTCTCTGGATGTTGGGCGAGCATTATCGCTTCACGCGGGACGATGCGTGGCTGCGAAGCGCCGCCCCGGGCATCCTGGCCGGCGCTGACTGGATCATCAACGAGACCCGGCGCACCGCCAACCGCCACGAGCTGGAGCGCGGACTGCTCCCCGCCGGCAGCCTGGAGGACATCGGTGATTGGTGGACGTGGCTGTCCACCAGTTGTTACACGTGGCGCGGCCTCGACACCGCCGCCTGGGCCTTGGAACAGATCAAGCACCCGGAGGCCCAACGCGTCCGCAAGGAGGCCGACACCTACCATGCCAACCTGCTGGCGAACTTCCGCAAGGCCACCGACCGCTCCCCGGTGGTGCGGTTGCGTGACGGCACCGCCGTGCCGCACATCCCGTCGATGGTGCACCGGCGCGGGCGTTACTTCGGTTGGATTTGCGAGACGCTCGAAGGCTCGCTGCACCTGCTCATCACCGGCGCCCTCGACTCGCGCTCGCAGGAAGCCGACTGGATCGTGAAGGATTACGAGGACAACCGCTACATCTCCAATCAATACGGCTACATGCTGGAGGACTTCGACAAATACTGGTTCGGCCGCGGCGGCATCTCGATGCAAGCCTGCCTCCTGCTGGATGTCGAGCCTTACCTGTACCGTGACGACGTGAAACAGGCCCTGCGTGCGCTCTTCAACGCCGAGGCCGCCCAATACTTCCCCGACGAGCGCATGAACACCGAGCACGCGCTGCCTGCCCTGGGCGACTGGCGGGGCGACCAATACAAAAGCTCCGATGAATCAAACGTCGCCGGCTGGCTGCGTTACCTGTTCGTGCGCGAAGAAGGCGACAAACTGCTCCTCGGCCAGGCCGTCCCGCGCCAATGGCTCCAGACCGGCCAGCCGTGTGGGATCGAGCGCACCGCGACCTACTTTGGCCCTGCGAGCGTCGTTTTCACCGCTGCCGACAATCAGATCACGGCCAAGCTGGAGGCCCCGCGCCGCAATCCGCCCAAGGAGATCCGGCTGCGCTTTCGCGAGCCGGGAGGCCGTGCGTTGTCTTCCGTCCAGGTCAACGGCAAGCCCTGGAAGAAGTTCAAAGGTGAGTGGGTCGAATTACCGGGCAACATCGGCGCCGCGACGATAGTGGCGCGGTATCCGAAGAAATAGGGGGGCCGCCCTCCTGCGCCGCAGTCCCCTGCCCTCTCCAGCGTGGTCTGTGCTCAGCGGCGCGGCGGCGCGGCGGCGCGGAGATCCGAAACCCGAAATCCGAAGGAAATCCGAGAGCTGAAATCCGAAAGCCGAAAGCCGTAAGGGAAACGCGAAACGTGAGACGGGAAGGAAAGGCGAATGACAGAGCAC
>CAIWJG010000468.1 GCA_903912925.1 uncultured Verrucomicrobia subdivision 3 bacterium
CATTCCTATTCCAGGTGTGGTGGTTTTGGAAAAATCTAAGATGCGCACTCGTGTCCCCATGCGCAATCGTCCCAAAATCATGGTTGCGAAGATCGGGGTTGCTGCTAGATTCTTCCCGACCGTGTGTATCTTGGGCGCACCCTGTTTGGTGCGCCTTTTTTGGGTCAACCGTTGACGACGAACTCGCATGGGCCGGTCATATTGGTTTGAGTGTCCCAAGTGCGGTTACCGGGCCAAGGTTTCCGGTCGCGCGGACCGGGGGCTGGGCTTCTTCGTCCAAACCATCCTCTGCCGGGACTGCCGGGAACTGCACGACGCGGTCATACGGCTGCGCGTTCCAGATGAATTTGGCCGGCTGCGGAAGGAGAATCTGCCGAGAGCACAGCCGGGCATGGCCAAACCGCCCAGCTTCCAAGCCGTCCTGAACCGATTGCCCCCGACCGGAGTGAAACGCTTCAAATGGCTGGATTTCAAACCGCAGTGTCCGGTCTCGGCGATTCACCGGGTCCGAAACTGGAACGACCCGGACCGATGCCCGAAGTGCGGGGTTTACCTGGAGAAGGGGTCGCTCCCCTACCGGCTGTGGGACTGAGAGGCGTCGCTCAGCGTTGGGCGTAATACACGACGGCGGGCGGGAAGTTGAGCAGCACGGGAACGGTGCGAAGGATTTTGAAGCGCGAGCGGACTCGCTTGCGGTCAATCAACGAATACTGGAATTGGATATACATGCCCCCCGGATTAATCACCCGGCTGATCGCATCAATGATCGCCTGCGCCCGATCGCCGGGAAGGGCTCCCAAAGGAATCCCCGAAAGGACATAATCTACTTTTCCCTTGCCGCGGCGGCTCATCTCCGAGATGACGTGCTGGGCGGAATCGGAGATTACCTCCACTCGCCCGTTGATGCCTGCCAGGTCCAGGTTGTGCCGGGTGGCGCGTGCCAGCGCGGGATTGATCTCACAGGCCAGGATCCGCGCTTTAGGACACCGGGCGGCCAGCCGCACGGTAAGGGCGCCGCTGCCAGCGCCCAGCTCGAGGATCTGTCCGGTATAGGTTTCCGGAATCGGCGCCAGCATCTTACCGATGAGGAACCTCTGCGAGGGCACAATGGCCCCGGTCTGCCTGAGTTTGACCAGGGCGGCGCCCATGAAGTGCAAGTAACTTGCCACAGCGTTGCTCATAGCGATTCTATCGTGATCCGAACTTGGTTGGGACAGGGTGCCGACCGGACACCTTGCGCCCGAAATGGCCTCTGCTTTTCGCTCGCGGCAGAGCCAGGAACCGGCCAAGTCCTGGCTGCCGCTTCGCCCGCTGGGGCGAGAACACAAATAGGGTAGCACGACAGGCAGAGGGACTCCAACCCCAATTTTATCCAAAACGGCAGTAATGGTTCCGCGTAAAACTCGGGCCAAGTACAATGCCTTTCGGAAATTCCAGAGCTGAATCCCAAAGGGATTCCGACCCGAAGCCCAGGGTTGCCGAGTCCGCGAGGCTACCCTGGGAAAAGCGGGTGGTGTCGGCCAACCCCAACGGGGTTGTGACCCGATGGCGGAGATGGGGCATTATCGTTGGGGTTGAAGATCGCACGGACGCCATCGGTCTCTCCGTCGTTCCATACGGCACTGGCCTCGCACGGAATATCCGAAAGGCATTGGGGCTAAGGCTGCCAGTGGTACTTATCACGGTTAATGTCGCTCACCGCCCAAAGATTCAAGGGCCAAACCGTCGCCCCGTAGCGCATAAAGCGCACGCTGCCATCCACGAACGCAAAGTTGGAGCCGCCAGCGCGAATGGCCTTATGGACCACGGCATGACAACCCTGCTCAATCTGGTCCATGTCATTGCCGGCGTCCTCGTTCAGGTCCGTGAAGTAGTGCGGAGATTCGTTCTTCTTCTCGCCGAACATGATGGTATCCGTTGGATACAGGACCGCGGTCTCCTTCATGGAGCGAGTGGCGCTCAGAGCGTCGAAGTAGTAGTCATTCCATCCGTTGATCATGTAACTGCGGTTGGCGCGGTCGGGCACCGTGGGCGAAACGGCGGGGTCGAATTGGCTCTGGGGCGGGCCCCGCTGCGCGTCAGTTGTGCAGATCAACATGTTGGTGGTCTGGTAATACTGGATCAACGCCGTGGGCCAGCGCCACATGTTGGTTCGCGGAGGATACAACCCATCGTTGTCGTCGGCATACAGCTTCGCCGACAACGCTACTTGCTTCAGATTGTTAGTGCATTTGATGCGGTAGGCCGCCTCTTTGGCTCGGGCCAGCGCCGGCAGGAGCAGGCTCGCCAGGATGGCAATGATCGCAATGACGACCAGCAACTCGATAAGCGTAAAGGCACGGCAAGGTGCGCGGCAGGCCGCAGCCGGTGACACTTCCGGCTGACCGCGTTGGTCGCTTAAGTGCCGGCGGTCAAGAATCCGTTTCATAACTGTGCTATTATCCAGTTTACTAACTTAAATTACTGCTGCCTTCAATCCCCGCCACACCGCGGAGTCGAGCGCAGCGTCGCGATCCCAGGGCATCCCCCTCTCGCTCGAATATCCCCCCCCGCCCCAGCGTCAACCCCTCAAGCTTATGGCGAGGAAACAATGGATGCTGATCGCGTTGGCCGTCGTGCTCGGCGGCTTTGCGCTCTATCTCAATAGAGACTGGTTTGCTGGCGACGATATTCAAATACAGTATCGGTCGCGTCCGGCGCGCGGGTCCGTCTCGCGCCGAAACCGGCCCCCGGCCAGCCCGCAAACGGATCCCGTCTTTTTCGTTTTCGACCGCAAGCTCAAGCTCACTTCGCTCAAAGTCATCCCCGTCAGTGAGATTGAGACGAACAAATATCCGCACCCGATCTGGGAGCTGGTTTCTGATTCAAATTCTGTGCCCCTGGCGGAATGGTCGTATGCCCGGCCCATCCGCGGCATGCGGCCGACCGTGAAAGGAGCCACCCCAGACCCGCTGGAACCCGGCGTGCCCTACCGGCTCATCATCAAAGCCGGCAAGCGCAAAGCTCAGCGCGACTTCGTCCCCAACCCCCGGACGCCGTAAAGGATGGCGCCGCGAATTGGCCGGTGCTCACGCCAATAGCCAACTGGCCGAACCGCACCCCGCCAGCCGACTGGCGCGTACGCAACCAGCCCTCTGCCAGTGATGATTTAGCAGGCAGTCTATTGAGTGAAGACGCATGGCTGGCGGTTTTAGTTACCATCAATCGAGCCAGATCGCGCTTTACCGGTCAACGGGGCCGCCTCTACATTCGCCACTTAGAATGACAATTAACCACCGCCAGCGGGAGGGCCTGCATCGCCTTGCCCCTGACTTGGCCATGAACCTAAAAACGGCAGTTCAACCACAGATGAACACCGATGGACACGGATTTGCAGCCGATTGCCGCGCAGACTCGCCTCACCCGCCAGATGAACGCCTTCGCCGGTGTCTGCATCAGTGTTTACTGAGGAGTCCGCAGCATACGCTACACCCAAAGCTGCCGAGGCGGCTCCCTCTCCCCTTCCGAAGGGGAGAGGGCTGGGGTGAGGGGTTGCTCGGGGTCGTCTATCCCGCGTCCTTGGCAGTATCTGTGTCTATCTGTGGTTTCGCCAGCGGTTCAGTTCTCGCCCGAGGAATGCACCCTCATGTCTGACCCAAAGAATCCGCCCGTTGCGGACCAGAAGAACTCGCCGGGTGCGGGTGTGAGCTTCCTGGGCAAGTTCACGGTGCTATTCGGCGCCGTGCGCGAACTCTGGATCGTTTTCGCCCTGGCGGGTCTTGGCAACGTGGCTTACCGGCTGGTGAATTTTACTCTGACGCTCTGGCTCTCCTCCGACCTGGGGCTCAGCGATGTGAGGGCGGCGGTGGCCGTAACGATCTGGTCGGCGGGGCTCACGTTGACCATCGTGCTGGTGGGGTCGCTGACCGACGCGCTCGGGTTGCGCAAGACCTTCCTGCTGGCCTTTGCCCTATGCATCCTCGCACGGGTGTTCCTGACCTTCACGACGCTGAAATGGGTGGCCTTGGGGGGAGGCCTGGTTCTGCTGGCGTTCGGCGAAGGCATGACCACCCCGGCCAAGGTCGCCGCCCTGCGGCGCTACACCACTACGGCTCAGCGCTCGATCGCGTTCTCCGTCTTCTACGCCATCATGAACGCCGGGTTCTTCCTGGCCGTTTACATTTCCGACGCGCTGCGCGCCGGCCTGGGGGAGCATGGCCAGTTCCGGCTGCCCGGGCTCGGCGTCCTTTTGAGCACCTACCAGACGAGCTTCCTCGTCAGTTTGGCCCTCTCGGTGCCGAGCCTGGTCCTGGTTTATTTCTGGCTGCGGGAAGGAGTAGAGGCCACCGACCAGGGAGTAGTCATTACCGCGGAAAAGCCCAAATATCCCGGGGTGAAGACCTTGCGGGCGCTGGGATGGTCGGTCCGCGATACCCTGCGGGAGACCGCGCGGATTTTCACGGGCTTGTGGCGGCAACCCGGCTTCTACAAATTCCTGGCCTTCCTGGGATTTGCGGCATTCATCAAGATGATCTTCCTGCACATGGATTACACGTATCCGAAGTTTGGCATTCGCGAGCTGGGCGAAGGGGCGCCGATCGGGCATCTTTACGGGTTGAACAACCTCCTGATCGTGTTCCTGGCGCCGCTGGCCGGGGTGCTGACCCAACGCATCCCCGCCTACCGCATGGTGATCCTGGGGAGTTCCGTTGCCGCCTCCTCCGTGTTCATCATGGCGTTGCCGCCGCAGATGTTTCAGCCGATGGCCGATGGCTGGCTGGGCCATTTCATCGCCCATTCGTGGCTGGGGTTGAGTGGGGCCGTCAACCCCTATTATGTCATGATCTGCCTGTTTGTCGTGGTGCTTTCGTTGGGCGAGGCTTGTTACTCGCCGCGGCTTTATGAATACACGGCGGCCATCGCCCCCAAAGGTCAGGAAGCCTCCTACATGGCCATGTCGGCGTTGCCGTACTTCCTGGCCAAACTGGGCGTGGCGCCCTTGTCCGGGGTGCTGCTGAGCTGGTTTTGCCCGGCCGCCGGACCGCGCCACTCGGAAACGCTGTGGCTGATCATCGGCCTGACCACCTTGATCGCGCCGGTGGGTTTGTTCGTGTTCCAGCGCTACATCCGCGTCCACGAAGCCGGGCGGGATGACTGAGGGCAGCAGCTCACATTCTTCCGACGTTGTTGGCACGGGTGACTGGAGAGCGGACATGCTTGTCCAATGCCGCTAGGAATTTGACCCGCATCATCCAGCAGTTCTCATTTTGGCTGGTCTGGGAGGTTCGGTGTCCACCCTTTAGGGTGTTCCAGGCCGCGTATGAGCATCCGCCATCCGTCCCATTCGTCCCATTCGTCCCATAGTGAGAATTGCTGCGCATCATCCCGGAGGGATGGCCGATAATAGCCCAACATTTCAATGTTGGGGGCGCGGGTTTAGAGGGGCACAAGTCCCGAAGGGACGGCTGAAACCCGGTGTGATTCGTCAGCCGTCCCTTCGGGACTTATGGGGCTGCGGAGGCGGGTTCCCAACGTTGAAACGTTGGGCTATTGTCGCACGTCCCTCCGGGACGACGGCCCTGGTGTTACGCCGGAATACGGCAGATTCTACTTGGGCCACAATCGCACCGTTGGCCCGAAGCCCACCGACGAGGCCAACCGTTGCATTCTGGGGCACTTAGCGCCAAAAACACTCCAGAATGCGCTATATGTGGGGTACTCCCCAATGGTCTGACCCCTACCCGTAGTGTGCTTTGGCTGGTCCCAGTTTCCTTTCCCAGAAACGACCCTCGCAGCGTAAGCCGGACCAATCTACGGACGCCTTGCGGTTCTGGCCGAGCCCCACGACGCATAGGGCGTGCCGCGGTCAGGCGAGTGCTCAGTAAACCAGCACCAGCACAGCGGCCTGTTCAGCGGACTTCACCACGTCTTCGAACTTTCGGTCCTTGGTGCTCGGTTCCTTGAGCTTGGCGGATACCTCCGGCACGGATTCGAGGAAGCTGAGCAGGAGGCTGCTCTTCACCGCGTAATTGACATTCTCTGGCAACGCCCCGCTGGTCGCCACGGCTGCCGCCACGCTTAGCTTGGCTGCCACCACGCCGACCACGTTTCCACGCTCGTCAACCAGTGCGCCGCCCGAATTGCCCGGCTGCACCGGCACGCTGATCTGGAAATACCACGCGTCATCCCCCGCGCCAGACAGCGACGCTATCTCGCCCTTCGCCAGCTTGGGAGCGAACCCTTGCAGGCCGACGTTGGGGAAACCAACGGTGGCCACCGTGCTGCCCATCTTTACTGTGCGGCTGGAAACCACCGGCAATGGCGCAAACTTCCCGTCCACTTTCAGCAGTGCCAGGTCATTTGCCGCATCCACTTTCACGACCTTGGCGGAGAGGATTCCAGCCGCAGTGACCAGCCGCACCTGCGCCCCGCTACCGGCCACATGTTCATTGGAATGAGATACCCATCCTCCGTGATGAAGAATCCGGTGCCGGAAGATTCCGGGCGCGTCTGGGCAATACTCGCGGCTGACCTTTCGGCCCCAGCGGTGGGAAGCTCTCGCGGCTTAAAATTGCGTGCCTGCTTTTGGCCCTCTGCAATCTGCTCTCGCGTCATCACAGCTTCCAGCCCAGGCGTGGCTTCCTTCGCAATCTCATTACCCTGCCCTGCCGCCAGCAGAATCCACTTGTAAGCCTCCACATAATCCTTCACCACACCTCGGCTATTGGCGTAGCAATAGCCCAGATTGTACTGAGCATTGGCGTAATTCTGCTCGGCGGCTTTACGAAGCCATCTCACGGCCTCCACCTCATCCTTCGCCACGCCTTGGCCATTGGCATAACAGGCGCCCAGATTGTTCTGAGCATCGGCGTCATTCTGCTCGGCGGCTTTGACCCACCACTTCACGGCCTCAACCTCATCCTTCGCCACACCTTGGCCATCGGCGTAGTAGTAGCCCAACAAGTCCTGAGCAGCGGCGTGATTCTGCTCGGCGGCTTTACGATACCACTTCACCCCCTCCGCCTTATCCTTGGCCACCCCTGCACCATAAAAGTAGCAGTAACCCAGCTTGGATTGAGCCTTCGGGTCATTCTGCTCGGCGGCTTTGCGATACCACTTCATCGCCTCTACCTCATCCTTGGCCACCCCTGTACCAGTGGCGTAGCTGAAGCCCAGATTGACCTGAGCCTTCACGTTATTATGCTCGGCGGCTTTGCGCCACCAGTTCACTGCCTCCGCATAATCCTTCGCCACCCCGAGACTACCATCAGAGAAAGCATTACCTAATTCGTACTGGGATTCAGCATCTTCCTTTTCTGCCTTGGCGCGAACAGTAGCTAGCAGCTTGCGGTCTGCCTCGCTTTGCTGGGCTGGCAATTGAAAAGCAGCACCGACAAGCAAGAACACCAGAAACCATCTAATCCGATTCGCCCTCATGTCGGCAGGCTATTTTATTTCAATCGGCTGGCAAGCCCTTAATCGCCCGTACCGTTGCCTTTGCAGAGGGATTTGTTGCCGGCGGCTGGTTGTGGAGAGCGGAGTTGGTCTTGGTTTGTTCCGTCGCCTGAGTCCTACGCCCGGCGGTCCGCACAAGCCGGGAAACGTGCCGCGCCCGCCCCAACTTGAAAACCGCAGAGCGGCGCTCGGAGGGCAATCTCAACGCCAAGCGTGAGCCACGGGAGGCAGCCCACACCGATACACGAATGGCCACTGAACGTACGGCTGTTACCCGTTTGGTCCATGCTGTGGTGAGGATGTGCGACTCTGGGAAGGAAAGGGTGTGCCCCCCCGGAAGGAGGGCACACGCCATGTCTTACCAGCCGATTGCTGCCTTGATGAGGCCCAGAGCGTGGCCGTCTTTGACGACGAGAACCACGAACGCCGCGAAGATGTATCTCAGCGCACAGGGCGCAATGAAGATACTGAGTCGCTTTCCAGACCCTCTTCGCAGGCAGATCGCACTATTTGTGTGCATAATTATCCGCAGAGAACGTTTACGCGCCCCACAAACCATTACTCGTGGGGGTGCTCGTTGGGCGGGAGAGCTCCTTCCCGGTTGTGCTGCCCTGCACGTCAGTAGCTACGACCGACAGGTTGCCAACCTAGAGCCGTGCGATGCCCTTCGCGTAGTAAGCGTGCCATGCCCTTGGCTCAGAAGCACAGGAAGAATAACCCATGCGAATGGACTGTGCAAGTTCGGGCGTGGTGAGCGGAGCTAGCCGAAATACGGCGGCACTGCACTACTTCGCTATTTCGATTTCCATCGTCTCGTCGCACTTTCCTGGTTGGGGCGGGTCGAAAGCCTGCTTTCGAGATGCCAAAGGCGTCAGGTTGGCGTTGCGGCGGCGGGGCTGGGCCGCCGTGCGGGGTCCTAGAATTGTGACAATTTGCAATGTGGCCTGTTCTTTTCTGCTTCCTCTCGCCCTGGAACCACCATTGCTCTCATATTTCCAGGACCCCTTCCCAGTCATTAAGCTGTGCAATCGCGTTTTGCGGAACCGGCGCAACCCCGTGCCTTTTGGACAACAGCACCCAGGTCGATCTCGCCCTCACTCGGCGGGGAATTGTCCAAGAAGATCTTCCATTTGAAGATGCAGATACCTTCTGGCAGTGCCACGCCAGTCCGGCACTTGAGACTGGCTTCAGAACCGGCAATGTCCCTCTCGTCCCCAGGGTACACCACGTCTCCGTGCATCTCGATGCGTGAAGGCAGCGAGCCTGCTTGGAGTGTGAACCCGTCGAAGAGTCCAGGGCGGCAGGCTCCACTTAGCTTCACGGCGGGATCCCTTATGGTCAGTTCGCCGTCATTCTTCAATACGAAGTCGAAGAAGATCTCGTCAGGCTGGTCCCCTGGCCCGACGAGGTCAACCAGTTCGGGGAACCGCTCGAACGCATCCTTCGGATTCTTGCAGTAAGCTTTAAAGGCATCAGCGTGTTTTGCCCGCAATTCCTCCTCGTGGTCGGTACCCGGCACAACGCTCTTCACGCGGGCATAGACGTTCGCCTGCGCAACTCTCCCCCGGCTCATGCGCAGGCGAATGTCTCGGTCGCGTAAGTGTTTGACCTCAAACTCGGAGCGACCGTAATACCGCCCGTCGTTTGCCTGGTACGCAGTGCTGCCCTGGGGGATCTGGATGACAAAAACCACGCGGTCTGCGTGCGCAGACAGCTTAACCACTTGAACGCGGATGCCAGGCAGGTCGGGGCTTACATTACTCTCAATTAGTTGTTGCAGGCGCTCGCGGGCGAGTGTTGTCGCAACGCCGTCGACCACCGCAGCAACCTTGGACTTCTTCTCCTCCTTGATGCCGAGTATCAACTCGCCGCCTTCCGTGTTAGCGAACGCCGAAGCCTGTTTTGAAAGTTCATCGACCCACTTGGTGTTCTGCGGATCGTCAAACATTGCGCCGGATTTGAATTCCAGTTTGACGGATTCACTCTGGCCCATCAGGGCCTTCACGCCAGCTTCCGTCCAAGCCTTCCCGAATTCCATATCCATAAGTGATGCGCTCCGTTCTTAAAGTTAAAGTGGGATCATGGAGGCCCTGATGATTGCGAGTTGCTGTCCGCCGGTCCTGGCAGCCTGGAAATCGGCCGCGCATTCCACGCCAATGACGGCGACCGACTTGGGAGTTGCGAGGATACTCATTTCATGCTGATTCACTGTGGTCTACCTTCCGATCTCATATTGATGCCATTCCCAGACTTCCTTGGCGATTATCTACCGGTCGGGAGCGGAAGCAATAGCTATTCTGGGTGAGAATGTGGGCTGGCGATCAAGCCGGAACCGAGGGAGGTAAGGATTTATTGGGCGATTGGGCACTCGGAGTCCGGGGAGAGGGGCGCGGAAGGTTGTTAATGAGAATGTCATACAAGCGATTGCCCCTCGGGGCACCGTGGCCGGCGGGTGGGGGGCCGGTTTCGTTGACGCGGCTGGTGACGGCCTTGCCCAAGTCGCTGGTGAGGGCAGGCCGTGGGGGCGATTCCTGACGATGCTTGTGCTCACGAGAGTAGTCGGGGGGCGTTCTTCCTTGCCCCGAACGACCACCGGAAAACCGCGTCCCAGGGCCGAGCACCGCCCCCAAGCGAAGGCAGAATGCAGAATGCAGAATGAAGAAAAGGCGGGGAAAGCTGCCCAAAGCCACACTTGCACTTGTATGCCCATCAGTTCGCGCCAGCGCCCGGGCAGCAAGACCGAGGGACTTAGCTCGCCTCCACCAGTTCGATGCGCACCGCCTTGCCCAGGGCCCGCGCCACACGGGCGACGGTGGACAGCCGCATGTCCTCGGCGTGGTTCTCGAGTCGCGAAATCGCCGACTTCTTCGTCCTGGTGAGGCGCG
>CAIWJG010000469.1 GCA_903912925.1 uncultured Verrucomicrobia subdivision 3 bacterium
CTGGACACCTCGATCCAGCCCCGGTGCTGATTGACAATGCCATACACCGTTGCCAGCCCCAGCCCCGTGCCCTTGCCAACTTCCTTGGTGGTGAAGAACGGCTCAAAAATGCGGGGCAACACCTCCGGGGCGATCCCGGTGCCCGTGTCGCTGACCAGCAGGCAGACAAATTGGCCGGCGTGCGCCTTGGGATTAGCCTGCGCCTGCGCTGCGTCGAGCGTCAACGGCTCGGTCGCCACGCGCAGTTGGCCGCCCTGCGGCATCGCGTCGCGGGCATTGACGACCAGGTTGAGGATCACCTGCTCGATCATGCCCGTGTCGGCCTGGACGTAGGGCAGCGATGCGGCGTATTGGCATTGCAGGTCAATGTTCTCGCTGATGACCCGGTTGAGCATCTTGGTCAAGTTGGCGATGACCTCGTTCAGCATCAGCGGCTGGGATTGTATCAACTGTTTGCGGCTGAAAGTCAGCAACTGGCGCGTCAGATTGGCCGCCCGTTCCGAGGCTTCCACCACGTGCTTGAGACCCTCCCGGGTTGCGGCCGGGTGCTGCGCCTCGTTCATCAGCAATAATTCGGCATTGCCCCGGATGACGGCCAGCAGGTTGTTGAAGTCGTGCGCCACCCCGCCGGCAAGCTGCCCCACCGCCTCCATCTTCTGAACCTGGCGCAGTTGGGCTTCGAGTTGCGCTTCGTGGGTGACATCGCGTTTGACCGCGACGTAGTTGACGACCTTGCCCGAGGGGTCACGCACGGGCGAAATGGTTACGTCTTCCTCGTAAAGCGTGCCGTCCTTCTTCTTGTTGATGAGTCGGCCAGTCCAGACGTCGCCGCGCGCCAGGATGGTCCACATCTGACGGTAGAACTCGGCGTCTTGTTTGCCGCTTTTGAGGATTCGCGGGTTTTGGCCGAGGGCCTTCGCGCAGGTGTAGCCGCTGGTTTCCTCAAACGCCGGGTTGGCATAGAGAATCGTGCCGTTAGGGTCCGTGATCACGATCGTCTCCGCCGCCTGCTCGACCGCCATCGCCAACCGGGCGCGTTCCTCCTCCGCCCGCTTGCGCTCGGTGATGTCGGAAACGATGCCATGCCAGAGCGTGCTGCCGTCCTCCAGCCGCTCTGGCAACGAATCACACAACCGCCATCGCAAGCCTTGCCGCGGAAGAACTACCCGAAACTCACAATGGAACGGCTGCTGGGTACGGGCCGATTCCTGGATGGCGGCGACAATGCGGTCATAGTCGTCCGGATGGTGCCGCCTGTGTGCCTGGGTAGCATCCTCCTGCACCTCTGCGGGAGTCACTTCGTAGATGACGTTTATGCCCGGGCTCGAGAAAGGGATGGAGGCGTGCCCGTCAGGGTGCAACTGATATTGAAAAACCACGCCCGGCACCTGCGCGGTGAGCTTGACGATCAGTTCGTGGCTTTCGCGCAGCGCCGCCTCGGACTGCTTGCGCGTAGTGATGTCCTGGGCGATGCCCTCAAAACCAATGACCGTGCCGGCTTCGCCCCTCAAAGGAACCGCACTGGAGGTATGCCAGCGCCAGGAGCCGTCGGTGTGCCGCACGCGGTAACTGATGCCCTCTTGGCGTTGTCCGGTCACGATCACTCTCTGCAGAAATACCATGCACCCCGCCAGATCATCCGGATGGACGAACTGCTGGAATGGTTGTCCAACTACCTGCGTTGGCGGGTGCCCGAGTAACACGGTCCAGGCTGGGGAGACAAAGGTGAATACCCCATCTGCAGTGAGCGTATAGAAGATGACGTGGCTGTTTTCGACCAGGTGGCGGTGCTTCTCCTCGCTCTCCTTTAGCCTCTGGCTCGCCTGTTCCGCTCTCTCTCGCGCCGCCACCGCGTCTTCCATCAGGTTGAGGGACGCAAGTTGAGCCTGGTCCGCAGCTTTGCTACGCTGCTTTAATTCCTCGGCCTGCAGGCGCAGCGCGCGGGCCAGGCGAAGGATGCGGATATAGGCCTCGATCCGGGCGAGCAGTTCGCGGTTGGCCACGGGACGGGGGATGTAGCCGTCGGCGCCTGACTCGAGCCCCTCCGCCTGTTCCTCGCTCTTCGTGTACGAGGCGGAGATCATGACCACGAAGATATCCGCCTGGGCCGGTTCCTGCTTGATCCGGCGGCAGACCTCGAGGCCATCAATGCCTGGCAGGTCGCGATCCAATAACAGCAGGTCCGGACGGCGGTCCCGGACCGCCTGTAGCGTTTCCTCGCCGGTAGCGGCCCGGCCCACGGCGTAGCCCGCATTTTCCAGCAGCCGCGCGGTGCCGTTCAGGATGTCGGGATCGTCATCCACTACCAGGATTCTAATTTCGGAAGATTTCATTGGTTCATGGGGGTCAGGGGTGATTCTCGGAAAGGCTAAAGGCTAAAGGCTGAAGGCTCAATTGCGGATTGGCATGGGTTTGATTTTAGCATTTAGCGTTTAGTCGGCGGTGCGGCGGGCCTGCTGGCGGGCCTGGGCCAAGGTCTGCTCAACGGCGGCGATCCACTCGGCGGGGAAGCGGGCGGCGTCCGTCAGCCAGGGGCGGAGACTCTCGACCGCGCCGTCACTCCCCTCTAACTCGTCGGCGACGGCGGAGACGAGCAAAGCCCCGGTCTGCGGGAACCGCGCGCTCCACTCCGGCCCCACGGCGCGGTCGAACTCATCGGCCACTGTGTCAAGCTGGTCATCGGCCAGATGCCGGCGGCGCAACTCGCGCAGTTCGGCGGCGGCCACCAAAAGCTTTTCGTAGGCGGACTTCTTCTCGGGGATGGCCGCGGCCAGTTCCGCAGCCAGGATTTCCAACTGGTCCTGCAAGAGAAGGGTCGGCATGCCGCGGCCGGCGAGGACGCGGCCCAGCCACCGCACTTGCTGGAGGATCTGCGCCGGATCGTATTGGCAAAGGGTGGCCTGCCAGGCGGCGTCGCTCCGGGCAAACCGCCGGCCCCGCTCGCCATAACGGTGTTCAAAGTAGGGAAACCGCTGCCAGCAGAGATCGGCGGCGCGGAGGGAGGCCTGAACTTCACGGGCGTCGGCTGGCACCGGATGCCGCCCCGCCTCGGGATTGATGGACGTGACCAGAAAGGTTTTGGACTCGGGCTGGAACGGATACAAAGCCCGAAAGATCGCCTCGAGTTGGGCAAACATATCGCTGGCTGCCTGAGCCATTTGCGCGCCCTCCTCCGCGCTGAGCCGGAGCCCGTTCATGCGCTGTTGATACTGCGCCCACCGGGCATGAACTGCGGTCCCGTAATTGTGCAGGTAGGCCAAACCGTCCGTGCCGGTGAGCAGGAAGGCCCGGGCAAAGAGCGGCCGCAATACCAGGGCGCCGAGCGTGGAACCCTCCAGGACATAAACGCAGCCCAGGAGCGCTAGCGGCTGCTCGACCGACCGGAGGCGGAGCTGCTCGACCGTTTTGAGCGTCGCGTCCACCGCCTCCTTGAGGTCCGCCACGAGTCGCGGCTCGAAATACCGCAGGTCCTGCTGAAGCTGGGGAACTTTGCGCATGTCGCGGCTCCAGACGGAGGCCACCCGTTCGTCCGGGCAGCTTTCCATGGCCTGCTCCAGCACTCCATGGATGGCGGCCAAGGCCCGAAGTTGGCCCACGTAAGATTCCAGCGGCAACTGGCAGGCCGCCATTGCCTGGAAGAAAGGCGCGGTTTGCAGGCGGGCATGGGGCAGAAAGGTCGCCGCCTTGAGCTCTTCCATTAGAGTCAATCGCTGTCCGTAGAGCCCTGTTTTCATATCATAGGTGTTCTCATGGCAGAGGATACTGTTCCTGGGCTGGCAAAGCGATAAGGAACATGGCACCCGCGTGCCGACGGCGTCCAACACCGAAAGAAACAGTCTTGCGCTCTCCTCCCAAGCGGCTGGTTAGGAAAACCGGTTGCATTCGGGCGGGCGTACGGGTAATCATAACCGTATGCTAGCGGCAACCATTCACGTTCGACCCGCCACCCGCCAGACCTTGGAACAGTTGGCGGCTGACACCCGATCTTCCGTTCAGAACGTCCTGGACGCCGCCGTGGAGGCCTATCGCCGACAGGTGTTCCTGGAGCAGACCAACCAGGCCCTGGCCGATCTCCGCAAAGAGGACCGGACCTGGAAGGAATACCGGCAGGAGATTGAACAGTGGGAGACCACGGGGAATGACGGGCTGTGAGACCACCACAACGGGGCGAGGTTTGGCTGATTGACTTCGATCCCATTCGCGGCCACGAACAGGCGGGGCGCCGGCCCGCCTTGATTCTGTCAGTGGACGTTTTCAATGCCGGCCCGGCGGACTTGGTGGTGGCAGTGCCCATCACCAAGACGTTGCGCGCATCCCAACGCATGTGATGATTCGACCGCCGGAAGGTGGATTACGGATGGATTCGGCCCTCTTGTGTGAGGCCGTTCGCTCGATCTCCAAGGAACGCTTGGCTGTCAAGTGGGGCCGAGTCACTCCGCAGACGCTCGCTGAGGTGGAAGATCGGGTGCGCATATTACTGGGGTTGTAAGGCTGCCTGTTTTCATAGGTGTTCTCATGGCAGAGGATATTGTTCCTGGGCTGGTAAAGTGATCAGAAACGTCGCGCCCTGGCCGGGAATGCTCTCCACCCGGATGCGCCCGCCGTGGGCCTCGACGACCAGCCGCGCGATGGCGAGTCCGAGTCCCACGCTGCGTTCGCCGGCGGTCTTCCGCGTGCCCGCCCGCCCAAAGCTCGTAAACAGCCGCGCCTGGTCCTCGAGCGCGATGCCGGGGCCTTCATCGCGCACCGCCAGAACGAGGGTCTGGTCGTCCCAGCGCGACGACAGCCAGACGCGCTGACCGGGAACGGAGTGCTCCACGGCATTGCCAATAAGATTCAAGAGCACTTGCTGAAGCTTGGACGCATCCACGCGCAACCGCCGCCCGTCGTCGGCCAGGTCCACGAGCAGGGAGATTTTCTTCTTCCCAGC
>CAIWJG010000470.1 GCA_903912925.1 uncultured Verrucomicrobia subdivision 3 bacterium
GCAGGAAGAAAAGCCTTATTTACTGCTAAAACAGGCTCACCCTGGGGGTGAACCAGAACAATGCTCAAATCGGACGTCATCCCCCTATAAAAATGGAGATTTTATCACTTTACCATTCTTTTCAACTGCCGAATTTAGGTTGAACCATTCCCAGTACCATCATTGCCTCAATTCACGTTCCTTAGTCAATAGCACGCCCGTAAAGACTGGCCCCGGGATGCAATACATGGAATGACCGTTCTGTGGCGGGCGCTGGGGTTTCTTAAGAATCGCCCGAATGGTAAACTGGCCCGCTGGAGGTGGCCTGTATGGAGTCTCTGGATCACGCGACCAATTCGGACTTGCTTTCGCATTTTGCGGGAAAACCCGCTGCCGCTGCCTTGATGCAGCGTTTTGGAGGGCTGACGAACCTTGCCCAAGCGTCATTCGACGATTTGCTGTGCGTCAAGGGCATCGGAAAATCACGGGCGGCAGCCATCAAATCAGCCTTTCTGCTGGCCCAGAGGCTTACCCGTGAGGTTTATCCGGAGGCCCCGCTGCTTGACACGCCAGATCGGGTGGCCGACCTGTTGCGTGAACAAAACCGGGTTTACACAGTCGAAAACTTTCAGGTTGTTTTCCTCAACACGCGCAAACGGCTCATTGCAGTTCAGACCCTCTCTCAAGGCACGCTGGATTCGATCTTGATTCATGCCCGCGAAGTGTTCGCTCCGGCCATCGTGAGACGGGCTGCCGCCATTGTTTTGGCACATAACCATCCCAGCGGCGATCCGTCCCCAAGTGATGCTGATATTCGAGTGACCCGCGACCTTATCCGGGCTGGCCAAATCCTCAACATACTGGTGCTGGACCACATCATTTTCGGAAGAAGCCCCGACCAAGGAATGCGCGATTTTGTGTCACTTCGCGAGGCTGGGTATTTCGTTGACTAGGAGGCATATTCTGATTGTCCAAAAGGCCGCACGGGTTTTCGTTGCCGCCAAACTGCCTGCGGGGGCACCAGTTCCAACCCCGCCGCCTTGCGCCGCTGGTTGACCAGATGCACCAAAGTCCTCACTTGGTTGCGCACAGGGGCATAAGGCTCATAGGGGATGGAGCGGAGGTCTTCGCGCAATTGATCCACCGACTGGTAAACAGCGGCCCTTTCAAACCAATGTTTGAGTTCCCGAAAGACCGCCCCGTCGATATGCACCGACGGGTGTAAGGTGCTGCCGTCTCTGCCCGTTCGGCATCCAATTGTGTAACCCATGAAATAGAGCGGCTGGCGTCGAATGTCCCGAATTTGTCCGGCCTCGGCGGCAAAGAACGGGTGTGCTCCGTGATTTGCCATTATCACGAAGAATCGGTCATACCTCAGATATTGCACTTCCGCGTTGCCCAGCTTCTTCTTCCGTGCCCGCGCCCACTTCCAGATGGCAATCGCATATTGCAAGATGATCTTCGCATCCGTCCGCGATGGGTCTTTGATGCTTGGAATCGACCCGCTCACATAGAAATAATAGCCATTAGCAATGTAGCTGACGGCAAGCTGCTGAACGAATCCGGCCACCGAAGCGGCCACACACCGGTAAATCATAAGGCTCGCGCCCCCTGCAATTGAAGTGGCAAGTGAAGGTTGGAAGGTTGCTTAAAAGGCGCAACCTTCCGAAAGCCCAAATCCTTCGAGCAGCTTGCAGATGCTTAAAGAGCGCGCCACGGGTAGCCCGTCTCGAAACCTCGGGTTCGCGCTTTGCGCAGGTTTCTCACCGGGCAATGCGGCGCGCGCGCTGTATTCCAGCGTTGCAGTTGCGCAATCTATAGCAGTTGCGGCTGCGTAAAACAGTGCTTCATCCGCTCATCACAATTCTCCAATAAAAAAGGCTGCCTTCAGAAAACGCGACCTGTCCCCAGGCGCGTTTTGCCGACCGAAAATCTTTGTTCATGTGAACCGGGCAGGTGGCATACACTCCACCTGCCCCGGCATGTCGTTGTGACCGGTAATCCCGTCACTCCTTTCGTGTGTGCATTGCGCCCGGCACCACCCGTCAGCGCGCACACGCCTCCTGGACTGCCAGCCCAGTTGACGTCGAGCCTTGGGGGCTCATTCCTACTTGGAGCACTCTCATCAGAGCACGGCTTTTGAATCACTGGCCAACTCGCCAGCACCGGATACCACTCCGGCTGCCATGCTCCTTGCGCGGTTATTCCTGTTCTCCACTCAAGCAGTCATGTGGGTTGGACGCCTGTGCGTCCGGCTCATCAGGCATGTCCGAAGCTCCCGCTCCGGCATAGTTTCCAGCCGTCTCAATTCTCATCGAGGCTGCTGATTTCAGGGGGAAGAATACAGAAGCACCCCCTTACCCACCCTGATCGAGCTTTACCGATTTGGCTCCATCTCTGCTTGGGCTTACTGGCAAGAGCTTGACGCCCCTCTCATCGTTGAGCTTTTCATGGTCCGCTTTTTCGGCGGAACCCCGGAAGGTGTCAGCTTCCGGCTGGTCTGTGTTGCCACAGCCAGACTCCCGACGCCAGCGCACGTTAAACGAACCTTACGAGCCTTTCACCCGATTGGCCTTTGGGCTTTGGTCCGAGTCCCGCCGGGGGATTTGGAGGAGCTTGTTCCTCCGCACCCGCTTTGAACAAGACCGACCTGCCGCATTTCAGCGACAGGCGTGTCCCGCTCGCCCGCATTCAATGCATTATATGGGATAGAATCCGGAGATTACTCCGCCTTGGTGGGGCGGGATTACTTCCGAAAGCCTCCCTCGAACTGGAGGGGCCACTCTCGTGGCTGTCCAGCTCTACGGGACGCTGACGCGACGGGTGGTAAACCGTCTCCTTAGCCTGGTGGTGAGCCAGGTTTGCCGGATGTCAGCGCCGATCACAACGACATCAAAAACCCCGTTTGGAAGCCTTGACGTTCGCGGGAAAAGAAAACCTCTCCCAAGAGCTGGTTCTAACCCGACTTTCGCTACTGGCACCGGTTTTTAACTATTTTTGGTGTTTTGGGAGTTGAGTTACCTGGGAGAGTCGAGTGATTTAAGCCCAGATTTGCGTTTGGTGCAGACCCACC
>CAIWJG010000471.1 GCA_903912925.1 uncultured Verrucomicrobia subdivision 3 bacterium
CGCGCCTCACCAGGACGAAGAAGTCGGCGATTTCGCGACTCGAGAACCACGCCGAGGACATGCGGCTGTCCACCGTCGCCCGTGTGGCGCGGGCCCTGGGCAAGGCGGTGCGCATCGAACTGGTGGAGGCGAGCTAAGTCCAGTTCGCGTTCAACCTGAGATTACTGAGGAGGATGTTTGAGCGGACTGACGTCCGCTGCTACTTCCCAAAGCTGCCGAGCCTACTCCCTCTCCCCTTCGGAAGGGGAGAGGGCTGGGGTGAGGGGTTGCTCGGTGTCGTCTATCCCGCGGTCTTGGCAGTAGTTTAACTCCGCCAGCAAGGCCCGAACCTACCCCTCACCCGTCCGGCGGACAACTCCGGCGCGCATTCCGTCACGGTCTGGAATGCCATCAGCACCGTCGTGAGCGTCGCAGCCTCCCTCGCCGTGCTGGCTGATGGCGCCAATTGGATACAACCGTCACAAATTACTGTTCCTCCGGCGCCGATCCAATCTGGTCAGGACAGCCTCGTTGTGGTCACACATGGTTTCCAGCTCATGTCACTGTTCGGTCACCCGCAAGTGCCCTCTTGGGTTACGCCTCTGTGCGACAGTATCTGCGCGCGTGTCCCGGCCAACTGGGCGGTAACGAATTTGGACTGGTCTTCCGATGCCTACCAGCCGGACCCGGATTTGGCCCTGATCCGTGGAGCCGTCGTTGGCTCGTGCTACGGTCAGGAGCTACTCAGTGGCAACTGGCGACACGTGCATTTGATTGGTCACAGCGCTGGCGCTGCTGTCATAGAAGCGATCGCCCAGAGGTTGGGAAGTTCGGGCAGTCCTCCTGTGATTCACGAGACATTCCTCGACCCATACACCGAATTCATCACGCTAGCAGGGCAACAGGTGTACGGGGCAAACGCAGACTGGTCAGATTCATATAGCGCGAACGATTGGACAGGACCCTCCACGGGCGGCGGCCTCGTCGATGCTTTCAACGTGGATGTTTCGTGGGTCGACCCAGACCACACACTGACTCCCATTCCCTGCCCAAGCTCGACTGGTGGCAGCACGCCCCCGCTGCTCGAAAACGTATGCGGGTACCAAGCATGGTCTTCCCACGGCTACCCGGTTGACTTTTATTCGAGCAGCGTCGTAAACACACTCCCGTCCTGTGCAGCCGCTTACGGTTTCCCCCTAAGCCAGGAAGGCGGTGGATGGGCTAATCGGGGAAGCTTCCCGCCCAACGGCGCCAACCCGCTTGTCCTCTGTGGACCTTCGTCAACGGCGCAAAACCCTTTCCCGGTGAGCACCGGGCAGCCATTCCAGCTCAACTTAACGCCCTCCGCAACGAGCAGCTTCGGGGTAAGCTTCACGGGTGTTGGCGGCGCAACCCTCAGCGCCATGTCTTCACAGTCCCCCCGATCTCTCGACGTCTCCTCCAACGCGCCCGCATGGCTGGCATTGGGCGTGACGGTCACGAACACCATCAACTTCGTCAGGTTCGACTCTGGTTTCACAGACACCAACGGCTCCCAAGGGCTGTTGACGGTTTACTGGAACACAAACCAGATCGGCCTCATAGACGAGCGGGCCGCAGCGCCGGGGCTGCAGACCTACCGATTCCCCTTGCCTGCCCTAGTAAGCAGTGGCCTCTACACGCTGAGCTTCCGCCTGGACGCTTTCACCAGCACGGAGTCGGCAATCACAGTCACAAACGTGGCTACCGGGTTCGTCGGCATCACACAGCCAATCAGCTTGGATATGCCGCTCATGGGCAGCAACAACACACCGGTCCTCCAACTCACGGCACCGGCGGGGTACAACTATCTGGTGCAGAGCTCGACGGACCTCGTGAATTGGCTGCCAACGGCGTTGCTCGTGAACACGAATGGGACGGTGCTGTATGCCGATCCCGCCGTGACGAATGGTAGCGCACGCTTTTACCGCGCCATGATGCCGTAAGCTGGCTCGTGCCAGGGGTTACTCATTGGAATTCAAGTTGGGCTGATGGCCGGGACTAATCCACGGTTTTGACCCCTTCCCCTTTGCTTCACCGCCTTGAGACCAGCCTGACCGTTGGATAAGTGCCGCCACCGCATGTCGCAACCGGAGCGGCTTGTTCTTCGGACATCCAGCTACCCATTCCCCACTGGATACTCGGATTCTGCACTGCCCAGGCGGTATAGAATATGCGCTCGCCCGGAAAGCCAGACAGGGTGACGGCGCCCATCTGCCCAGCAGAAAAAACCCAGGCCTGACCGGGAGACGGCCAGACGTGGTGATTCCTCGGAGAAGAGCAAGTGACGCAGACGGTCAATGAGGTGTCATTCCTGAAGGCGATTGTGACTGTTGCATTCTGCGGCGTACTAGACATCGTCCCCTGACTCGGTGCCGGCAACCGCGGTGCTGCATTAATGTCTTGGATAGCCGTTACCACCCTGCCCTCGCCTAGGTCGCTACCCGGGGCACGGCCTGACGGACCGGTGGGTTGTTCGTGCTCTCCGGCGACGACCACTCCCTGGCTGCTCATCGGCAACCGTGGTGCATCTTCAAGCCGTTGGATTACTGTTACAACCCGCTGATCGCCCGAACTCGCGGTCGGACCGCCGTCTGAGGACTGCGAGCTTTCCCCTCCTCGTATACTGCGCCCAATGCTTGCTACCGCACTGCGGGTGTGGTCGATGCCCTCCCCTATAACAAAAATAACCAGTCCAATCCCCAGGACAATAAACAATCCCAAGAATAGAGCCCCAAACGTGGCATCGGCCTCATTGGTGTTTGTGGAGGACGAGCTGCCTTCTGAGGAGTAAGAACCGGCCGAGGAGCAGGACGCAGTCTCTCGGGTTTCGGCCTGGCGAGACTCATCCGCCCCATAGATCCGCCTCTGAAGACCCTCGACCCGCTCTTTCTCGAAATGGATCACCCGTTTGGACTCTTCACCGAAGACGGAACCAATAAGACCCGGTTCTTCACGCTCGAACGTCGCAAGCTTCTCCCCTTCATCGTCAACGAGGATGGACTTGGGCTTATCGCCAAGCAGAGTTCCCGCCATCCCAGGCTCCTCCGAGTCGAATTCCGCCAATTTATCGCCCCCCTCGCCCACGAGAACAGTGTGTGACTTCTCCCCGAGAAGGGAGCCGATAAAGCCAGGTTCCTCTTCTTCAAAGGAGGCAACTTTCTCTCCGTCGCTGTCGACTATCACCTGCTTTGCTTCCTGTCCGCAGAGGGAACCTAAAAAACCGGGTTCTTCGGTTTGGATCTTCCCGACTACGTCACCCTCCTTGTTTACCAAGACAGTTTCCGGCTCCGCTCCGAATAGCGACGCAAGAAAACCCGGGTCACGCTTTTCGATGGAGATGTCATGCTCGTCCATATGGCTACCATATTTACGCCCAGAGCAGGGGAAATGCAACCGAAGCATCAAACCATAGCTTTGCCCCAAGCGGGGCTGGCGCTTGGGCAGCGTTGGCACGTTCGGGGTTGTTGCCTGCGTGCAAGAAGTGGCGGTCACGCCGGGCGAGTTATCCGAAACGCTGAAGGCTAAAGGCTAGACGCCGCAAGGCATCAGGCCGTAGATCCTACACTCCGAAATTGGACGTGAACAACAAAGGCGCGAAGACGCGAAGAAAGAGCTGGCAAACGGCAAACTCGGTGGAGGTTTTGGATTCACCTGCACGGTGAAGGTTTCGGACTTTGGTGATATGGCAAGCTTCGCGTTGTTTTCAGCCTTCGCGTCTTCGCGTCTTCGCTGTTCAACTGAGGCATCCAAGTAGCGAGGCGCGCTTCTGGGAAGGGAAATTGGGACCAGCCAAAGCACACTACCGGTAGGGGGCAGACCATTTGGGAGTACCCCACATATAGCGCTTTCTGGAGCGCTTTTGGCGTTAAGTGCCCCAGAATGCAACGGTTGGCCTCGTCGGTGGGCTTCGGGCCAACGGTGCGATTGGGGCCCAGGTAGAATCTGCCGTATTCCGGCGTAACACCAGAGCCGTTGTTCCGGAGGAACATGCGACAATAGTCCAACGTTTCAACATTGGGAACCCGCCTCCGCAGCCCCATAAGTCCCGAAGGGACGGCTGACGAATGACACCGGGTTTCAGCCGTCCCTTCGGGACTTGTGCCCCTCTAAACCCGCGCCCCCAACATTGAAATGTTGGGCTATTATCGGCCATCCCTCCGGGATGA
>CAIWJG010000472.1 GCA_903912925.1 uncultured Verrucomicrobia subdivision 3 bacterium
CCACGAAGATCCGATTCAAAGAACGAAAACGCAGGCTCGAGTTGGGCCCGCACCGTGTTAGAAGAGTTGCGGCAAAACGGTTTGAAAGAATAAACCGGACGGCAATGTTATTTTCTGGTGGACAAGTGCCCTAATGGCTGACCCCTTTCTGGGAGAATTCAAATTCTCTTACCCGACACGGGATTGACAACCTGGCTCGGGCGCCTCTGAATGCGGTCTTGCAATAAGACTGCTTTTGTGCCATTCTGGTCTTCGTGGACGACCAAGTATTGAGCGCCATCCAGCAAAAACTCGGAGACGCCCTCAAGATGCCCTTTCCGAAAATGGTGCAACGCGAGGCGTCGCCGGCTTTGTTGAGGGGCAAGGCTCATGCCGTCATTGGGATGAGACGGGCCGGAAAGACCTTCTTTCTTTACCAGTGCCTGGCTGACCGGCTGGCGCGCGGGATCGAACGGGAACGGCTGGTTTATTTCAATTTCGAGGACGAGCGGCTCAGCGCGCTGGCGGTCGAAGATCTCGGCACGCTTTTTGAGGAGTATTACCGGCAACTGCCGCAATACCGCCACAAGGTCGAAGTAACCTGGTGTCTGGATGAAATCCAGATCGTTGCGGGTTGGGAGCGCTTTGTGCGCCGGGTGCTGGATTCCGAGCGGGTCGAGATATTCCTCAGCGGGTCCTCCGCCCGCATGTTGAGCCGCGAAGTGGCGACGAGCATGAGGGGCCGGGCGATGGAAACCGTCATTACCCCGTTCAGTTTCCGCGAATTCCTGCGCGGACGAAGTTGGCCGGAATCCGTCCCCTTGCGCCTGCCCTCCAGCGCGGAGCGGTCCGAGTTGCGGGCGCATTTTGACGCTTATCTCGAGGTCGGCGGCTTCCCGGAAGCCGGGGCGTTTCCATCCGTGCGCGACCGCGTTGGTCTCTTGCAGGGCTATGTGGATACAGTGCTGTTTCGCGACGTGGCCGAGCGGCACAACGTCTCCAACCTGCCCGCTCTGCGCGCGTTTGTGCGCCAACTCCTGCGGAATCCGGCCACGCTTCTGAGCGTGAGTAAGATATACTCGGATTTCAGCTCGCGCGGCATTTCGGTTTCCAAGGAAACCCTGCTGGCTTTCCTCGCGTACCTGGAAGATGCCTTCCTCGTTTTTACGCTGCCGCTTGCCAGCCGATCGGAGCGCCGGCGACAAGTGAACCCGCGCAAACTGTACTTGGCGGACCCTAGCTTGGCCGGGGCGTTCAGCCCGGCGCCGGGTCTCGACCGGGGGCGCCTCATCGAGAACGTCATCGCCTGCGAGTTGTCCAGAGCCAGCCGTGATCTCGCATACGTCCGGACCGCCTCGGGGCTCGAAGTGGACTTTCTCGCCACAGATTTCCAAGGACACCGCCAATTGATCCAGGTCGCCGCAAATATCTCATCCCCGGAAACCTTCGAGCGCGAAGTGCGAGCCTTGACTGAGGCCCGGCAGGAGTTCCCTGATGCCGCGACTCTTTTGGTGACGGAAACCGAGCCGCCCCGTGAAATTCGCGCACCGGAAGGAATCAGAATTGTGCCCGCCTGGCAGTGGCTGCTGGAGGGAAAAGCTGAGCTGCTGAAAAGCTGAAGTGGATTGCGGCGCGTAACGGGGCCAATTCATGAAAGGGGCGCGGAGCAGGGCGGTTCTAAGGTTCTCCCGTTTCCAGCGAGCAGCGCTCAAATCCGAAACCCGAAACCCGAAATCCGAAGGAAATCCGAAATCAGAAATCCGAAGGGCGTGCGGGCGGCTGGACCTTTTCGGTTTTCCTTGGCCCGTGAAGTTTTCCGGCTACTTCACTGGGCGGGCTTCGGATTTCCTTCGGTTTTAGGTTTTGGGGTGATCCCAACCGACTTTAGACCGCCCCGGCCTTTTGTGCCTCATGAATTGGCCCTGGCCAAGCATAGGGAGAATTCAAATTCTCTTACCCGACACGGAATTGACAACCTGGCTTGGACTGTGACACGTTGAGACACATGAAAACGGTTACCATCAGGGAACTGCATAGCCGGACGGGCGAACTGGTCCGGCAAGCCTTCCAGCATGGCGAAATTCGTGTCACGGATCGTGGCCGGGTGGTCGCCAAGATTCTGCCGGAAGCCGAGCCAGCCGAAGTCCCTTACTTCGCCCGTCGGAAATTCATCAGCCCAGCCGTCCGCAAGCTCATCGAGAGCGGGAACACCGGCGGGGGCACGGACAGCACGCAAACCATTTCCGAAGACCGCGAGGACCGGGTTTAATGCTCTACTTCGATAGCAGCTATCTGGTTCGGCTCTACTTGCGGGAAGCCGGCCATGAAAAGGTGCGGGCGCTGGGCCAGACGGATGCGATTGCCTGTTGCCTGCACGGCCAGGCCGAAACCATGTCCGGCATTCATCGCAAGTTCAGGGAGGGGATTTTGACGCCGGCGCAGTTCGCCGGATTGGCCCGCCAGTTTGAAGCCGACTGCGCCGCGGGTGCCTATCATTGGCTGCCCTTCTCACCGGCGGTAATCGCGCGCGTAACGAAAGCCTACGCCACCTTGCCGGCAACGAACGCGCTCCGGGCCGCCGATGCGATCCACCTGGCTTGCGCCGCCGAAAACGGCCTGAGAGAAATCTACTCGAATGACGCACGCTTGCTGGCCGCGTCGCCCCACTTCGGGGTCAAGGGCGTGAACATCATTTGAGCGTGGGCGATCTCCTCAACAACGTACAAGTTTCAGTGCCTCCTGGATTGTTTTGACCGGCAGAAATAGTTCCAGTTCGTTGGCGGGCAGGGAGACAAATCCAAATTGCTCATAGCAGCGTTTGGCGTCTTGATCTTTGGCGTCCACAAACTGATTAACCGTCGCGCCCAAAAGCTCCGCCGCCTGTTCCAGCGTGTCGCGCACGCAGTCAGAGACGCGGGCCGTGTCCGCTTGCGCGGTTCTGCCAAAACCGGTTCCATACCGGTATGGTGCCACTTTGGCACCGGCTGGTGAATGCTGCTTCCGGCCGAGCAGCGGCAGGATCAGCACGCGCCGAGTGTCCCCAGGGGCGAGGGCAAGCGATTCCAATACTTTACGCAATCAAAGTCGAGTCCTGGCCGGGTCTGTACCGTCCCCGCGCTGTCTATGCACTGGGTAGTTAGGCTCCCGCAAAGCCCTATCGCTAAAATCGTAAGTCTATCAATATCAGATCATTGTGCGATCCACGTCAGGCCGCCCCCAGACCACCTCCAGACCACCTCCAGACCACCCCGTGAATGCAGAAAGCAGAATGAAGAATGCAGAATGGCGGGGCTGGTGATCTACGAGCCATGTGCTTGGGAGGAGGTTGCCACCCACAAGCCCGTTACAAGCCAGGAGCCCGCGGGATAGTCGCTTGTGTTCCGCTCGTGCTTCGCTCGTATTCCGCTTATATTCCGCTTATACTCCACCTTTATTACGCTCGGAACTTGGGTGGCGGGCCGGAGGTCATTTCTTGGAGCCAATCCACACGGCGTCATTCACGTAGGCCTGCGCGTAGGTGTAAGGCATGGAGCCGTCATGGCCGCCGGTGTTGGTGTTGCGGAATAGGAAAACGCCGCCGCCGGGCTGATTGACGTCCTCCCGGTAGCCGACCAGCAATACGCTGTGGCCGTCATAGACGGCGTCCGCGGGGCACATCTGGAGCACGTGATCGAACCATTTGGGCTGCTTGGGCCAGCGGCAACCGGCACAGACCGGCCAGCCTTGATGCAGGGTGCGCTTGATCGCCACAAACTGCTCGTCCGTCAGCCCGGTCTTTACGTTCCACTCTTTGATCCAGTGGTGCCGCAGGCCGAGGGCCAGGCGGGTCTTGGCCTCGGCGAGCACCTCCGGTGACGGTGCCACCGACGGGTCAAACTCGGCGCGGTAAGGCATCGCCTTCTCTGTGCATACGCCATAGGCGGCAAAGGCCTTCCAGAGGTCGGAGAAGAAGCCGCCGTCCACGTCCTCGCCGGCAACCCGGTTGGCCGCCCAGTTGAGGAATTCGACACTGAAACGCTCGCCGTGTCGCTGCTTGTTGGCCGCGGCAAATTCCAAAGCGCCGACGACGGTGAACACCGAACAGGTGCCACGCTTGCCTTGTGTGCGCTGCGCGAGTCCCCACTTATCGAAGGTGGGCCGCAAGTCAACACCAGCCGGGAGAGGCTGCGCGGTGCTGGCGGAGGCCGGTTCCTGGCCAAAAGCTATGCTGGCAAAGGCCGTCAGGAGGCCGGTGTACGCCAGCGAGACAATTTGAGTATAAGGGAAATGCATCTTAGCTGAATTGATTCATTTACTCGCTTCCTTTCGCCTCAACCCAGCCCTCTCCCCAAGGGAGAGAATTCCCAGAAAGGGACTTTTCGCGCCTTGGCCCCCTGAACCGAAGCACGAGAACATCCAACCTCCAACCTCCAACATCGAACATCCAAAGCCCCGTGTCTGCGCCATTATTGGATGTTGGGCGTTCGATGTTGGAGGTTGGATGTTTCCGAGGTTCATGGGCAGGGGCAGGGTGAGGGGGAACAGTGCTTCCCAATGCATGTCCACGCCTCAGTTATAGAGCTTGGGGTGTTTGCGCCAGTCGCTGTCCTTCTCGAAGCCGTATTGCAGAACCCGGGGTCGGCGCTCGCGCAGGCGCACCGACTCCAGGCCAAGATAGTAGCCAGTGGATTGGGGATTCTTGCCGACGCATTCCAGCCGGAGGGTGTAGGTCCCTGGCTCCGGCCAGAAATCGAGCAGGTGAAACTCCTCGTTGACGACTTTGGAGTTGTAGCCGTCCATCGGGGCGCCGAGCTTCACGCCGTTGAGGGTTACCTGGTATTGGCCGAAGTCGGGGGCCTTGGTCAAGTTCAGCAGCAGCCGTAGAGGTTCCTTCCGTTTCACCTCGAAGGGCATCTCCAGCCAGGCGCCGGCGGCCTCCCCGGGCCGGTAGAGCAGTTGCGGGCCGGCATAGAATTCGAGCGGCTGAGGCGCCGCCTCGCCGGCCCCATGATGCTGGCCGTCGGCGAAGTCCCGCGCATAGGCCGTCACACGTTCCAGGCTGGGCAATCTGCGTTCGCGGGCGTGCGGGGCGCGGGCGGTGAAGGTGGGCTGGCCGGTTTGGTACCAGAAGGCGACGCTGGAATAGTCATCCTCGCGCTCGTTCCAGCTCGTGGTCTTGCGGTCAGGGTTTTCATCCGAAGAAATCCAGCCGAAGTGCTCGAAGGTGACTTTGATGCCCGTGTTGAAGACGAGGGGGTCGTTGAGGTGCCAGCGATAGGCGCTGGTGTGGCTGCCGACGATTCCCCATTGGTCGAAATAGGGCACGCCGAAATAGGGTGAGGTGGTTTGCTTTAACCCCCAGGCGCAGAGGAAATAGTCCTCGGTGCCCGTGCCCCAGATGGAGGCTTTGGCCTCGCCGTCGATGTAGATCTTCTCGTCCCCCTCGCCAAACCACGAGGGGCTGCGGGTGCGCACGGCGAGGACGGTGCCCACGTAGTGGCCCTTGCCTTTGGTGTCCAGCAGCACGTAGTCCTTGCCGTGCTCGGCCGGATATTCCTGGCGGTATTGCGCGTAGAAGTAGGGGGTGTCCTTGGGGAGCTTGGGCTTCTTGATCCAGTCAAGGTTGTAATACAGCAGGCTGATGGGCTTGTCGCTCTCGTTGACGATTTCGATGCGCGCCGACTTCCGGAAGGGCATCCGCCAGAAGCAGTTGTAGGCGTCGCCGTCATCCACGACCACCGGCAAGCTAGCCACCTCGCGGCGCTGACCAAAGCAGCTCGCGAAGAAGTCGCCCAGGGGCGCCTCAACGGCCGGGCGGGGATTGCCGTCCCAATACATGCGCAGGAGCATCTCCTGGTGATTGGCCGAGCCTTGCTTGGCCCAGTTCTGCGGTTCCGGACCCAGGAAGGTGATCCAGATGTGAGTGATGACGCCCGGACCTTGCTCGTCCAGCAGCACGTGCGTTTGGCCGGGGGCGACTTGGTAGTTATCCCAATTGCTCTGTTCATCGAGGTCGCCGCGCGGCTCAGCCTTGGAATTGAGCTTCCGCTCGCCGCCGCGGCGCACTTCGCCGACGCGCATGGTAGAGGTGGAGCGCATGGAACGGCCCGTTTGCGGTTTGGCAACCTCCTCCAAAAGGCCGGCCTGGACCGAAGCCAGCATTCCCAGAGCGAGCGGCAGCATGAGGATTCGTTTCATATACGGTCTAGCGGAGGAGACGGTGTGGCATTGACTTCACGTCCGCGGGATTCTTGCCCAAGCACAGCGGCGCGTCAATGCCGGGTGCGTCTCGGCACTGCCACCCAACAGTAGTGGGGTAAGCCTCCGGCTTGCCAGGTCCGCTAACCCGCTGAGTTGAAGGCTGGGCGGTAAACACGCCCCTGGGCTCGACAACCCGGAGGGTTGTTGGGACAACGCAAGCCAGAGGCTTACGCTACTACCGAGTGGTGACCTCCGGCTTGCCAGATCCGCTAACCCGCTGAGTTGAAGGCTGGGCGGTAAACACGCCCCTGGGCTCGACAACCCGGAGGGTTGTTGGGACAACGCAAGCCAGAGGCTTACGCTACTACCGAGTGG
>CAIWJG010000473.1 GCA_903912925.1 uncultured Verrucomicrobia subdivision 3 bacterium
CAACTCTGCCTCAAGCCGCCTGCGCTCGCTAACGTCTCGAAATGACACGACGCGCCCGCATAGTGTTGCCCCCTGCATGAGGGGATGCGACACTTGCTCAAACACCCGTCCATCCTTGCAATACAGGATATCGAAACTTATTGCCTGGGACTTGTATCGCTCCTGAATCTTTTGGCGAGTATCTTGCGGATCAACCAGTTGATCGAGGACATGTTCAAGCATCTTTGCTGTGTCCTGGCTGCTGAATAGCGCGGGTGGCATCCGCCACAATTCGGCAAAACAGTCGTTGGCATACAGCACCTTGCCTTCGTTGCTGATCGCCAGAATGCCATCCGCTGCGGCTTGCAGGATGGCTCGTAATAAGGACTTCATCTCCCGCATCGCCGCTTCCGTCCGCGAGCGTTCCGTGACGTCCCTCATGACCCCCAGTAGCGCTTTCACCGCTCCGCCCGGGGCGGGTCCTTGCAACGGAACACCTGTCGTTTCGAGGGTCAGCCGCCGCCCCTGCATTCCAATCATGTCGCACGTAAGCTGACGGGTCTCCCCCCGGAACACCGCCTCGACCATCGCGGCGAATGCGGCTTGGTCTTCCTCGGCCACCAAATCCACCGCCTTCTCGCCCCGGACCTGATCCATCGTGGCCTGGAGCATGGCCAGCCCGGCGGGGTTCATCTCCAGCAGCCGCCCTTCACAGTCCAGCAGCTTCACGCATTCGGGAGCGTTTTCAAAGACAGCGCGGAATTTGGACTCGCTCTCCGCCAGCGCCTCCGCCGCCTGCTTGTCGCTGGTGATGTCGGTGAGCACCATGCGGCACACGGGCGCGCCCCGGTCATCCTGTGCGGCGGTTGCCGCCAGGTGCGCCCATAGGTTGGCCCCGCCTTGTGTCACTATCCGCAGCTCGCACGCCTGGGGTTCACCGCTCTCGAAGAGCTGTTTGCGGTGCAGGTAATAGGTGCCGACGTCTTCTTTGTGGATGAACCGGGAGAACACCTGCTTGACCAGCCCGCCCCGGGGCACCCCCAGCAGGGTAGCGGCGGTGAGGTTGGCCTCCAGGATCAGCCCCATAAGCGCTAACTTGTTTTCAGGTCGATAATATGGCGATATTCCTGAGTTGTCCGTTTTCTCGGTGACTCCGCCAGTTCTTCCTTAATCGTATTCCAATTCGCAATCATGGTTTTAAGGTTAAGCGCCGGGTTAATCGCATCCACAATCTGATGCAAGGCAAACGCGAATTCACGCCACCGGCTGAGTGAGCGTTCACGCTTGCAAGAGATAGCCCCAGGGGGAAAGTGCGCTGGCCTGCTCGATCAATTTTTCTGTTAGTAGCGCCACGAACAGCTTGCCATAGAGCCAGGCTTTCGCACTTTCGTCGTCATGCTTGGGCAGATGCCCCAATTGGGCGATTTGTTTGAATCGCTTAAACAACAACTCGATTTGCCAGCGGAACCGATACCACTCCAGAATCATGGCGCAGGGATACTGGTCCTCGGGAAAGGTCGTGAGCACCATGATGTACTCGGCGTAGACACAAGTCTCTGGCTGTAATTGAGACCCATTTTTACTGGCTTCGCGCTCGATCTTCTTGATGGCTTGGGCAATGGCAGCTTTGCTTTTACGCACGACACATATCCTGGCCGCTACGGGTGCTTGATTCTCAAAGGGCACCTGTACTTTCCAAGCGGCGATTTGTCCGGTGCGGGGGATGGTTTTTAGTTTTGCCAGCAAGGGAAATTCATCGCCCGTCTGTGTATGCAGGATAATGCTATGGGGATTGAGCCGAACGGTCACCCAGGCTTTCCCCGCCGCCACGTGGTGGATACCTCCCGCCTGACAATAGCCCCGATCTACCAGAATCAAGTCTCCAGGGCTAACCGGATATTGCCGCAAGGTTTCTCCGGTGCCTTTGCCCTCGGTGGCCGTTAGTTTAAAGTAGTCGCAACGCAGCGTGGGCCACTGCAAACTGTAATGGATACGCCACTGGCTGCCCGTCTGGCCGGGCTCCTTAACCACGGTAGCGTCCAGCAAACGCAAGCCGACTCCTTGGTGGTCAGGACCCTTTAAGCCCCGCTCGGCGAAAAGCCCACAGCACAGTTCATATAGCCAGTCCTTGCCCTTGCGCAGGCGCTTGAGCAGGGCGACGTCAGAAAGGTCGGCCAACTCCGCCTGTCGGGCGCGAACTACGGTTTCGCGAAGGGAAAATCCGCCACCCAAATGCATCAAGAGAAGCCGCAGATAATTCTCTTCGGATTTATCCTGGCGCAGTCCTTTCAAAGCGCCCGTTCTGCGAGCGGATGCTTTCCAGTCCGACGGGAAAAAGGAAATCAGCAGATCCCAGTCTTCGTCCACAGCGTTGAGCCTTGTCATGCCATCAGTATAACCGAGACAAATCAAAGTTCAACTAAACAAGTTAGCGCTTATGGGGCGCGACCCTGGGAGCGGACGACCAGACAGGACACGTTCTTGTTTGGCCAAACGCTCTTGGTCGGCGCACAGCCAATTCAGAACTTGCCCGTCAACCGCCTTGGCTTCGGCTTGTTCAGTGATCCGCTTGGCCACCAAATCGAGTTGCGCGCGCAAACGAGCAAGCCTCCGTAAAACGTAGTCGTCACCCGCTTCCTGGCGGTTGGCTTGCGGCCTACCGCGAACTGGTGACGCCGCAGCAAGCCCAGGACTGGTTTGCCATTTGTCACCACAACGTCACCACAGAACCCGCCGAAACCACCAAACCCCTATAAACATTGCTCGAACCAGTGGTGCCGATGGAGGGGGTCGAACCCACACACTCTCACGAGTACTAGATTTTGAGTCTAGCGCGTCTGCCAATTCCGCCACATCGGC
>CAIWJG010000474.1 GCA_903912925.1 uncultured Verrucomicrobia subdivision 3 bacterium
CTTGCACATCTGGAAGACTTGGCCGCGTTTCTCAAGGAGCATGCGCATGGAGCCTTCGCCCGAGCCGAGGGAGACTACTTCCCGCTTCGAAAAGCTGTTGGCCGCTCTCGTCACTAACCGCGTTGACTTCGCGGTGGTGGGTGGTTTGGCTGTCATCTTTAATGGCTATCCACGGCTGACGCTCGATGCCGACGTTCTGGTTGACGACCGGCCCGACAATTTGCGCCGACTGCTGGACTGCTTGGCCGGCTGGGGTGAGGGGTGGGCACGTGAATTGCGGCCCGAAGACTTTGCCGCCCAAGAAGGCTCGATTCGCGTCATGGAGGAGTTCGACTTGGACATATTCACGCGGATGCGCGGCAAGGCGCTCGACGATTTCCGACCGCGCTTGCGTTACTTGGAGACCGGCAGCGTGCGCATCCCCTATCTTTCGCCCGACGATCTCATTCTTCTCAAGCAAGATTCTTGGCGGGACAAGGACAAGCTCGACGTGCAGGCCATGCGCGAAATCCTCGCCCGGGAAGGCTGCCGCTGACCAGGACATCAGTGAGATGTCCGCCCCCCCCCTGGCAACCGCTTTCCGACCGCCGATACGGTGATCGCCACGGCTCATCACGTGGTACATTGGGCCGGGTTCTTCCGCAAAGTCGGGGTCAAAGTTGGGCCATCCGGCTGCTGCCAGTTGGCCAACCGGCCTCGGGCTTCGTCCATCAGTTCGTGCTCGAAGGTGCTGGCGTAGGCGTCGAGTGTGGTGCTCTTGAGACGCAGCCAGCCGCCTGTCCGACGCCATGCCGATACGACGGTGACGACTTCGCGCAGGATCCCTTTCGCGGCGGGGGCCTTGATCCCAAAGCGTGCGGCAACGGCCAGCGCCCCGACAATGCTGGCATCTTCCTGCTCCTCGCTGATGGGCGTCTGGCTCAGGCGGACGCGGCCTGTCTGGGGCACGGGATTTAGGTCGAAGGCCAGCGAGAGCGACCATCGCCCGGCCTCACGCATGAGAAAACCATGGTTGCGGAGGTGGTCATCGATCAGGTCCGCAATCCTGGATGACCCCAAACAACGCCGGGCTGTGTTGGACCCAGGTTTGCAGCGGCAGCGAGGTGGGATCAATGGGAAAGGCGTCGGCCTGCTTCCGCCACTCCGACGCATACTCAAACGAAACGGCCGGGCCACGCCCGGCGGCGTGCAGCCGCCCCACCAGACAAGTCTGCCCCTGCCAGTCGAGCTGGACTTCCCAGCTCATCTGCGGGGGCGCCGAATGCGCTGAGGCAGCCGGCGCTCGTCCAGGCTCAGACCAAGATGGTCGCTGGCGGAAACCGCCAGGCCGGCCAGACGGTCCTGTAGTTGAAGCACAAAAGAAGCGCTGGCCAGCGTGCCCAGTGAATCCGTGGGGTCTCCGCGCTCCAGCCGCCAGAGCGTATCGCGGCTGACAAAGAGTCGGCCTGCCATGTCCGCGGTGGAGATGCCGCGCTTGCGCCGGGCGAGGGCCAGATCACGACCCAGTTTGCGCAGTGCATGAACGGCGGGCAAGGGCATGGCTGGCGCAGAGGACATGGGTGTGGCGTCCGCTATGGGGCAGACGTTATGTCAAATAGCGTCTGCCATACCGGTCGTTATTGCAGTCCCGTTCTTTGCGTTTTTTGCGTTCTTGGCGGTTAACTCCACTGCCGAATTTAGGTTGAAAAAGCCCCACCCGCTGGCACCCTGCACCTATGGACACAAACTTGGACCGTGCCGCCAACCTGATCGATTACCTCAAAACCGTGGACAGCCCCACCCTCGCCAACGCCATCGAGACGCTCAACCTGCAGCGGCGGGACGCCGGGTTCACCCCCCTCCAAATCCGATGCTTGTTCCCCGAGCTCGGCCGGCTCTGTGGCTACGCCGTCACTGCCCAGGTCGAAACGGTCACCGGCATGTACCCGACCGAGGAGAGCACCTTCCTGGAATTGTTCAAGGCGGTCGAGAATTCACCCAAGCCGGCCGTAGTCGCCTTCCAGGAAATCGGCGGTCACGCCGATTATGCGGCTCATTGCGGCGAGGTCATGGCCACCGCCTTCACCCGGCTCGGCGCGGTCGGGCTGGTGTCGGATGCCGGGGTGCGGGACGTGCCGGAAGTCCGGGGGTTGCGATTCCACTATTTCGCCCGGGGCACCGTCGTCAGCCATGCCAGCTTCCGGATCGTGCGCGTCGGCGTGCCGATCCAAATCCTGGGGGTCGAGATCAAGCCCGGCGACCTGTTGCACGGCGATGAAAACGGCCTGCTACGCATCCCGGCCGCCGCCCTCGCGGGTATCCAGCCCGCCGTAGACAACGTGCGAGCGCGCGAGCGCCGCTTGATGGACTTTATCCGGAGCCCCGAGTTCTCCGTCGAGAAGCTTAAGGGGCGATTCATAGAGTAGGAAACAATAAGGGCCCGCCGGGAGGCGGGCCCTGTGGTTTTAAGAGCTAGCGATCGGAAAGCCGATCAGGGAACGGTGTAAACGTTGGAGAACGGCGAGGTCTGACCACTAGCCGTGGGCCCCTGCGCGCGATAGAAGGACTTCGGGCTACTGCTATCTGTAAAGGTCGCAGTGCCGCCGATTGCCGCACCAGCAGAGGACCATGACATCGGGCTCACCGTGGCCGACTTCTGGATGCCGTAAGTTGCCGCGCCTGGGTTGCTGATCTTGACCGTTGACTGCGTGCCCGCCCGGGCGACCGACCCGATCTTCGGCGCCGTATCGCTTGAATACGTGACTGTAATCGTCACCTTGGCGCCATGCGCAAGACCAAGGGAGGTTATGTCGAAGGTAAACGCCCCCACCGCCGGGTTGGAATCTGCCGCCGAGTTGTCCGTAAAGGTGCCTTTCCACGTCAACCCCTGCGGAGGATGAGTCGCATCGGGATCGGCCAGATAAACATCCACTACCAGATTCGTGTAAGGAGCACCGAGCGGTTTGCCGCAGGTGCCGCTCAAAGAGGTCGTGGTCGTAGCCCCGCCGATTACCGGGATGATGTCGAGAGCGCCGTTGACGCCGCTCACATCAATGAAATTGGCATAGACCGCCATACCATCGGCAAGTGACTGTCCGTCACCTAGCGGAGGCCGGTTGGCGGGGCTGGGGCTGGCGCTGGTGGTGGCGGTATTCGTGAGGGAATTGCCGCGCATCGAAAACCAGTGCGAGTTGGTGGTGGACGTAGTGTCCCTCAACGTGAATAGCTGTGCCGAGGCAACCGTATTGCCTTCCAAGGCATCGCTAACGCCGTTGAAATCGCTGCCGAATCGCACTTCGCACGTGGCATCGCTACTAAACTTGTAAACAAGTACGGTGTTGGCTTGGTTGGGCCCGAACGACTTGCCGTTGATGTCCACGCCGAACGTATTGCCGGCAATCACAATGTTCCCTTGTGTGCCGAAGAAATAGATGATGGCCCATTCTCCCGCCTGCGCGTACGAACCGAAGACGTTTCCCTCGTCGGCATCATTGACCCCATCGCCATCCGTGCCCACCAGGATGTTATAACCGGGACCGCCATCACCGAATTCACAAAACGCATCGCCGCCGCTCTGATTGCCGGAATTGAGGACCGTCATATCCCCAGGAGTGACCCCGTCGGGGAGCACTCCCCAGAAATTCCCGGAAACCCGGAAGGGACCACCCCGAGCGTCAAAACCGTATGGGGTGATGAAGACGTTGAACTCGGCGCGGGGATTGGCGGACCCGGCTGCCACGCCGATTGTGGCGGAAGCATACTGGTTAGTGTTCCCGAATCCCGGATTGCCATTGGTGCCGGTCCCGTAAGTGGCGATGCATATCGTCGGCGTGTTCACGGTTAAGCCATCGGCGGGATCAATAGACACTTGCCTCGTCGTCGGATCCACACCAAACCAGCAGCCACTCACATGAAAGCCTTGGCAGGCATTGCCGCTGACGTCCGGGGCATCTGGCGCGAAGCAGAGGGCCTTGCACTCGCCACCAGCCGCTTGACTCGTCGAAGTGGTGGACGCCGTAATAATCGCCAGTCCTTTGACCCAGGCGTTCGTAGCCTTGAAGAATCCCAGAACCGCCTGCTCGCCATCGCCAAAACCAAGGTTGGGGTAGTCGAATCCTGCATAGCTGGTGACCGCGCTGTACATGGACAAGGCGTTGCCGTTGGTGGAAGCGAGGACAATTTTGAGATTAGCATTGTTCGCCGCATGGAGCGGGGCCGTATTGGAGGTGGAACCCGGCTGGGTGTAACCGTCAATGGTGACGTTGTTCTTGGTAATGAGCGGATATCCGTCAAAGGGCGTCTGGATCCAATGCACCTCCCCTGCCGCGGGGGGAATGTTGAATGTGATTCGGTCACCATCGACCAATGCGTTAATGGCAGCGGTCAAGCTGCCCGGACCGATGCCGGCCTCATTCGTTACGACTCTGTCCACGGCGCGGGTGACTGGCACCAGCGCCATCACTCCGGCGAGCACCAGGGTGTAGGTTCTTTTCATTTAGCTTGGGGGCTCTAACTATGCTTACGGCTTTGCGAACTTATTGTCTATTCAGTCATTCAGGGTGAATAAACTGAGGCGCAGCCTCGCATTAGTCAGTTCCACAGTCAACCTCAACCCGGCCCGGAATTCTCCGTCGAGACGCTCAAGGGCCGCTTCATCGAATAGGAAGGGCTTTCCGATTATGGTATTCGCTCAGCGGTCGGTGGAGGGACCAGACGGCGGGGAAGAATGGGCCTCGGTGGCGAGCACAGCGTTCAGGTTCCTGCGAGCGGCGGCAAAATCAGGCTTGATTCTGAGCGCCTCCTGGAACTGGCGGATGGCCTCGCCGGCGCGGCGCTGCTGGTAGAAGGCGATGCCGAGGTCGTAATGGGCCTCGGCGTAATCCGGTTTCAAGCGGATGGCTTCCTGGTATTCGTGAACCGCCTCGCCGGTGCGGCCTCGGCGGTAAAGATCGGCCCCGAGGTCGTTATGGGCCTGGGCGTGATCGGGTTCCAGGCGGATGGTTTCCTGGAGTTCGCGAATAGCCTCGTCGAGCTGGCCTTTCTTGCCGAGGGCAACCCCTAGGTCGTAGTGGGCCTCGATGTAATCTGGGTTCAATCGGATGGCTTCTCGAAACTGGCGGATCGCCTCATCGGTTTGACCTTTCTTGCCGAGCACGACTCCGAGGTTGATGTAGGCGAGGAAGTAACCCGGTTTGATACGGACCGCTTCCTGGAATTCGCGGATCGCCTCGTCGATTTGACCTTTCTTGCCGAGGACGTTGCCGAGGTTGCTGTGGGCAAGGTAATTGTTCTCCGTGACTTCGACCGCATGCCGGAAAAGGACCTCGCTGTCCCTCCAATAACCAGTCTGCTGCCGCGTCAGCGCCACGCAGAGGACGATCGCCGCACCACCAGCAACCGACAACACGGCTGCCTGATCCCGCCAGCCCCGGGTCAGTTCCCACACGCCCCAGACGGTGAGCATGAGCACCCCAACGGACGGCACATAAGTGAAACGATCTGCCATAAATGACCCCCAGCCCTGGGTCAAGCCGATCACGGGGATCAATGTCCCTAAAAACCAACACCAGCCGACCAGAATGTAGGGCCGCCGCCGCCCCAGCCAGAGGGCGACCAGACACACGCCGGCCACCACCAGCGCCGGTCCCCCCACCTCCAGCCACGACCAATGATCGGGCCGAGTATAGGACATGGCCAGGTTTGCCGGCCAGAAGGTCTTGCCCAGGTAACTGGCGTAGGCCACCAACGCGTTCTCCAGCCGAAGCAGCGCCGGGGACGCCACAAAACCAGTCCCTTCCTGCCTCCCCCTTTCCGTCAAGTATGTGAGGACGCACGAGATCCCGCTCAGCATAAAGAACGGAAGCTTCTCTGCCACCAAACGTAACAGCGTGGAGCGTGGAGCGCAGAGCGTGCCGCGCGGCGCGGCATTCTGCATTCTCCCCAGCGGCCAGTAATCGAGCAGAAGCATCACAAACGGCCACGTCACCAGCATGGCCTTGCTCATCAGGCCGCAGGTGAAGAAGCAAAGGGAAAGGAGGTAGAACGTGGATTCGTGAAGCGTGGAGCGTGTAGCGTGTAGCGTGTCCAGTGTCGCTGGCTTCTGCATTCTGCCTTGGGCATAGCGGGCGTAGCATATCAGTGCGAGCAGCCCGAAGCAGCCGCTGAGCACATCCTTGCGTTCCGTCACCCAAACCACCGATTCCACGCGCAGCGGATGCAGCGCAAACAGCGCTGCCACCACCGCACTCCGCCATAACGCCCCCGTCAATAACCTCAGCAACAGGAAGAGCAATACACCGTTGGCGGCGTGAAACGCCAAATTCGTGAAGTGAAATCCGGCGGCGCCCTGACCAAAGAGACTCGCATCCAACATCAACGAGAGCCACGTCAGTGGGTGCCAGTAATCTCCCGTATTCAATTGAAACGCCCATTTCACGGCCTCCCAGTTCAAACCGCCCTGCACGTGTATGTTGGAGGTGACAAAATTAGGGTCGTCGAAGTTTATGAAACCAAAGCCCGTCGCCGGCCAGTAAAGGGCAATCGTCACTAGAAAGAGCAAGGCGGCCACCAGTCTCGCTGGCAAACGCCGCTGCGCTCGCGCCGGGCTGGCTGCCTTCGGCGGTGCGGGTCTAGGCTGGATCGCTGGTCGGCGCATGGAAACTGCCCAAATTGTTACTCAACCACAGGAGTTGGGGAACTTTTGCATGGCGGTATTCTAGCTGGCTTCGGGGTAAGCTGACAAGTCGCACTGGCCGCAGCAGCGAGGGCAGGCGCGCAATTGGCGAGAATCGTCGTGCGCCATAGGTCTCCGGTCACAGCCGCGTTCCCAGGCGCTCCGACCCTGAATCAGCTCCGTCCCGGAGAGCGGCTGGGGGGCGCTCCGCGCAAGACAATCGTGTTTGCTCCGGCATAAAGAAGCAGGGCCCGCCTTGCGGCGGGCCCTGTGACTCAAAGAGCTAGCTATCGGAAGGCCGATCAGGGAACGGTGTAAACGTCGGAGAACGGCGAGGTCTGGCCACTAGCCGTGGGACCCTGTGCGCGATAGAAGGACTTCGGGCTACTGCTATCTGTAAAGGTCGCAGTGCCGCCGATTGCCGCACCAGCAGAGGCCCATGACGTCGGGCCCACCGTGGCCGACTTCTGGATACCGTAAGTAGCGGTGCCTGGGTTATTGATCTTGACCGTTGACTGGCTCCCGGAGCGGCTAACCGACGCGATGGTCGGCTGAGTCTTGCTTACGTATGAGACCGTCATCGTCACCTTGGCGCCATGCGCAAGACCAAGGGAGGTTATGTCGAACGTAAACGCTCCCACCGCCGGATTGGAATCTGCCGTCGAGTTGTCCGTAAAGCTGCCTTTCCACGTCAGCCCCTGCGGAGGATGAGTCGGATCCGGATCAGCCAGATAAACGTCCACGACGAGATTCGTGTAAGGAGCACGGAGCGGCAAGCCGCAGGTGCCACTCAAAGAGGTCGTGGTCGCAGCCCCGATTACCGGGATGATGTTCAGAGTGCCACCGCTTGCATCAATGAAGTTGGTGTAAAGGTTTAAGCCGTCAGCAAGGGTCTGACCGTCACCTATGGGAGGCCTGTTGGCAGGGGAGAAACCGCCGCTTGCGTCGGCGCTGTTCGTGAGAGAATTGCCGCGCATCGAAAGCCAATGCGAATTGGTGCTGGAGGTGCTCTGGTTGACAAACAATGCCGATTCCACAACCGTGTTTGCTTCCAGTGCATCGCTAACGCCGTTGAAATCGCTGCCGAATCGTATCTGGCCGGTGACAGCACTGCTAATCTTGTAAAGCACCTTGTTGGCTGGGAAGGCTATGCCGGTCTCTAAAGATTTGCCGTTGATGTCCGCTCCGAACGTATTGCCGGCAAACACAATATTGTATTGTGTGCCGTAGAACTCCACGTCGGCATCGGCATTCGCGTACTTACCGAAGATGTTACCTTCATCGGCATCATTGATGCCATCGCCATCCGTGCCGATGACGACGTCGTGAGGACCACCACATTCGAAGTAAGCATCGCTGGTTATCTGAATTAAACCGAGGTCCGTCATGTCGGCACCAGTGACGCCGTCGGGGAGTATGCCCCAGAAATTCCCGGAAACGTTATAGGGGCCACCCTGAGAGTCGAACCCGTAAGGGGTTATGACGACGTTGAATTCGGCACGTGGGAGTGCCGAACGGGGAGCCACGCCGAACGTCCCGGAAGCGCTCACATCAGTGGGGCCGGTATAGCCCGGAACTGTGCCATTTGTGCCGGTCCCGTAAGTTGCGACGGACATGCGGGGCGTGTCCACGTAGCCGGTAACGGGATCGATAACCACCTGCCCGCTCACCGGATCCAAACCAAACCAGCAGCCACTCACATGAAAACCCTGGCATGAGTTGCTGCTGATGTCTGGGGCATCGGGAGCAAAGCAGAACGCCTTGTTCTGGTTGACCCCGGTCCTGCCAGGATCGGGGGACTGGCTGGTCTCGGGTAGGGGATCAGCAATAATCGCGAAACCCTTGACCCAGGCGTTCGTGGCTTTGAAGAAACCCAGGATGGCCTGCTCCGTATCAGTAAAACCAAGGTTGGGATAATTAAATCCGGCATAGTTGGTGACCGCGTGGTACATGGACAAGGCGTTGCGGTTGGTTGCACAAAGGACAATCTTGAGGACGCAGGTGTTCGACCCATGGATTCCGTTCGTATTGGGCGTGGCGCCGGACTGGGTGAAGCCGTCAATCGTGATGTTGTTCTTGGTAATGAGCGGCCACCCGTCCGGGGGCACCTGAACATAATGCACTTCCCCGGCGTTGGGGGGGATGTTGAAGGTGATCCGGTCGCCGTCGAGCAGTGCGTTGATGGCAGCGGTCAAGCTGCCCGCGCCTGTGCCGGTTTCCGCGGTTACGACTCGGTCAACTGCCCGGGTGACTGGCACGAGGGCCATCATTCCAGCGAGCATCAGGGAGTAGGTTCGTTTCATACAATAGGAGATGTAGCTATGGTTTGGTTTTTGTCTGTTTACTAACTAGTTAGTTAACTGTGTTGGATTAGCCGAGCAACAAGTTAGCATTAGGCAATTCCCCAGTCAATTTGACTTTGTCCACTGGACTATTTCAAACATGGAGGGGCGCTTCCGCGCTTGCAGCAGCATCTCCAGGTAGTGGTCGTCCGCGACCGCCGAGGCGGCGTTGGTCGGCCGTGGCTGTGCCGCGCGATGCCCCACACGACCGCCGGTTCAGAACCGCGACAGCGTCCGCGCCGAAGCCGTCCGCGAAGCCACCCTGCGGGACGCGCTGGAGCACGACATGAACGTGTCTCATGGCCGGCTGCCCAAACTCGGGCTTGTTCGGAACGTGCTGATTAGAGACTCCTTACGTCGTCTCCTACAGCTTCAGATTGAAGTCCGTATTCCCACTTTGTCACTGGTCGTGCGTGCGAGCGCACCCAGAACTCAGTGCGGTGTCTCAGAATTGCCTGTTTATTTGCCTGTCACCGCGCCAGAGGACTGCGGTAGTCCTTGATCGGCAGCGAAAGGTAGTGGCAATCCCGAGGCGCCACGCCAGCCCATTGTGCAGGAGACATTGGCGCACGCAGCGCTTCACGCGCAGCGGGCCAACGCGGGTTGGCGGGGAAAGAGGTTGAACGGTCCGATTGAAGCAGGCAGACTTGAGCAAAGTAAGTATCCGACCGCGAGCACCAAAGACAATGATCACCCCCGATAAGCAAAACCCCGCCGTTTCCGACCCACCTAAACCCGCTCCGAAGCCCCCCCGGTGGAAGCGGTTGCTGAAGCTCTCCCTGGGCCTGATCTTGATCCTGGTGCTTGCGGTCGTTGGGTTTGTCGGGTCGTTCATCTTCAGGCACCAGCTAATCGTTCGTGCCAGGTCAGGTAACTTGCAGACGCACGCCCAGCCTCTCGAATTAGGCAAGCGGGTCAATCCGTTTATCGGCACCGGGGGCTTTCCATGGGTTTGCGGGAATAACTTCCCCGGGGCAATGGTGCCCTTTGGCATGGTGCGTTTAGGCCCCGAAACCCTCTCGCTGCAGTTCCGTAAACGGGCCGTGAACAGTTCCGGCTACTACTACGGCGACAACCAGGTCCTCGGGTTCAGCCACACCCGGCTCAACGGCACCGGCGCGACGGATGGCGGCCATTTCCTGGTGGCGCCGGCGCTCGAAGCCGTTGACCTGAAGACGTTCCTTAAAGGCCAGACCACGAACTTCTCTCACAGTGAAGAGCTGGCCTCGCCCGGTTATTACGCGGTCAAGCTCCCCAAGCTCGGGGTGCTCGCCGAACTCACGGCCAGCCCGCGCGTCGGTGTCCACCGCTATACCTTCAGCCCGGACACGACGCCGCATTTGATTATCGATGTGATGAACACGCTCGGCAACCACAAGAGCGACGAAGGCAAAGTGCGGGTGCTGCCGGAGGCGAGCGAGGTCGAGGGATCGGTGAGAACCTTTGGAACCTTCGCAGCGAGGCACGGCGGCGCCCGGGTGTATTTTGTGGCCAGGTTCAGCCAGCCGTTCGCCAGCTTTGCCACCTGGCAGGGTGACGTGGTCTCCCGCGACAAAGCCGCCGCCGAGGGCAATCGAGTCGGCGTGGACCTGAGCTTTTCTCCGATTAACCGGCCACAGGTCGTTACGCTCAAACTGGCGATTTCCTACGTCAGCATCGAGAACGCCCGGAACAACCTGCAGGTCGAAGCTCAGGCTAAGGAATTCGACCAGGTCCTCGCCGAGGCGCAGAAGGCCTGGGAGGAGCGGCTAGGTTCGATCCGGATTCAGGGCGGCACCGACGATCAGAAAGCGGTCTTCTACACGGCGCTCTTCCGCGCCTTTCAAATGCCGACGCTCTTCAACGATGCCAATGGTGATTACCTGGGGTTCGACCGCAAGGTCCACAAGGCCGAGGGCTTCCAGTATTTCACCGACTTCTCGCTCTGGGACACCTTCCGCACCGCGCATCCGCTTTATACCTTGATCGCCCCCAAAGATCAGCGGGATATGATCATGTCCCTGATTAAGATGCTGGAGCAGGGCGGCTGGCTGCCGCGCTGGCCCTCGGGGCACGGCTACTCGAACTCCATGGAGGGCACGCCGGCGGATATTATGATCACCGACTCCTATCTCAAAGGCATCCGGGACTTCGATGTCGAGAAAGCCTATCAGGCGATGCGCCTGACTGCTCTCGGCCCAACCCCGTCAGGCGCCGCCTTTTCCGGCCGCGAAGGGATCACCGAATACTTGAAATACGGTTATTGCCCCGCGGGCCTGGTTCGGAAAAGCGTGGCGCTGAACTTGGAATACTCCTGGTCCGACCACGCCATCTCTCTTCTCGCCGAAGCCCTCGGCCATACCAATGACGCCGCTATGTTCCGCAAACAAGCGCAATCCTACCGGCAGGTTTGGAACCCCGAAACGCAGTTCTTCCAGCCGCGGGATGCTCAGGGGAAGTTTAGCCAGGAGTTCAAGCCGCTGCTGCTGACCTACTTCGACCGCGATGGCAAATACACCAAAGACTATGTCGAAGGCAGCGCGATGCAGTGGCGCTGGGGCGCGCCTTATGACGCTGAAGGGCTGGTCTCCCTGTTCAAGAGCCGCGAATACTTTGTTGAGGAACTCGATGCGTTCTTCGCGAAGACAGACCAGAACATAGGCTCCTGGAACCCGGGCCCCTATTACTGGCAAGGCAACCAGCCCGATATCCACGCCGCTTTCCTGTTCAATGCGGCCGGCCGGCCCGATCTCACCCAGAAGTGGTCGCGGTGGATCCTGGACCATAAATATGCCAATCGCTACGACGGCATCGACGGCAACGATGACGGCGGCACACTCTCGGCTTGGTACGTCTTCGCCGCGCTGGGGATGTACCCGGTGGCCGGCTCGGACAAGTATGAACTGGCGTCGCCGCTGTTCGAGAAGGCGGAAGTGAAGCTCAAGAACAAACCCCTCGTGATCGTGGCGGAGAACTACGCTCCGGACCGCTTTTACGTCCGCAAGGTGTTCCTGAACGACACCCCCCTCGACCGCCCGTGGATCAAGCATTCCGAAATCGAGAACGGCGGCGTGCTCCGCTTCGTCATGGACAGCGCCCCCGCGAAACACTGAGAGCCTGTTCGGGAGATGTAGCAGCCGACGTAAGGAGGCTCTGATTAATGTCAGAACGGCAGAGCTCCCAAAGGATTAGAGCCGACTGCCGTCGGCTGCTACAATCCACGATATTTTCCAAGCGCGCTCTGAGCTTGCATTGGGGGCTTGCGATTCCCGGGTCCGCTGCGCTAGGCTGCACTCAAGATGAAATCCGCATTCCGCAAGCTATTGTTCACATTCGCCGCCGCCGCCTTGCTGGCCGCCAGCGCAGTCGCCGGCGAGTTCTTCTTCAAAGACGGTGACCGCGTGGTCTTTCTCGGCGACAGCATCACCGAACAGCGCCTCTACACGACTTACATCGAGGCCTACACCCTCACCCGGCATCCGGAATGGAAGCTCTGGTTTCGCAACGTCGGCTGGGGCGGCGACACTTCCTGGCTACGCCAGCGCGCGCACCCGGATGAAAAGCAGCTCTTCGCCGCCGATGAGGCCGCTCAGCAAAAGATGGTCGAGGATTCCGTCGGCCGCGGTCTCCGGCGCGACGTGCTACCCCTGAAACCAACGGCGATCACCATCAAGTTCGGCATGAACGATCACTCGTATCAGAAGTTCCGCGAGGACATCTTCAAGACCTACGTTCGCAGCCAGAGCGAATTGGCCAAAGTGCTCGAGGCCAACGGAGCCCGCGTGGCCTTCCTGACTTCGCAGCCCATCGAGGACAAGCGACCTGACCCCGATAAGGACATCAAGAACCAATCGTTGCGCCAGTTCTCCGATGGGCTCAAAGCAGTAGCCGCCAAACAAAACGCTACCTTCGTGGATCAGTTTGATCCTTACATGGCGATCATGATGCACGAGCGCGTGGCTGACCCGGCGGCGTTCATCGGCGGCGGCGACGCCGTTCACCCTGGTCCCGCCGGCCACACGATCATGGCGTGGGCGGTCTTGAAAGGACTCGGCGCAACAGCCCTCGTCTCGCGAGCGGAGATTGACGGCGCGGCGGGAAAGTTGCTCGCCTCCGAAGGATGCCAGGTTACCAACCTGAAAGCAGAGCCGGGCACCGTGGCTTTTGACCGAGTGGACGCTGCATTACCGATGCCGATCGATCCCAAGGCCGAGCCCGCGCTCAAGCTGGCGCCCATCCTCCAGGACCTGAACCAATATGAGCTGAAGGTTGCTGGGTTGCCCGCAGGCGACTACCAGCTCAGCATTGATGGCGAGGCCGTTGGTAAAGCCAGCAGCGAAGACCTGGCCAAAGGCTGGAACATCGCGACCACCGCCGGGCCGATCACCAAACAGGCTCGGGAGGTGCTGGCCCTGGTCTTCAAGAAGAATGATATCTTCTTCCGACGCTGGCGGACCGTTCAGCTTTTCGAGTTCCCCGATTGGGCACAAAAGCCCGAAGCCCTGGGCGTACAGACTGCCGAGATAGCCCGGTTGGATGGCCAGATCGCCGAAGCCGAGGCCCAGATAGACACTCTTCGCAAGCCCAAGTCCCACCATTTCGAGCTGCGGAAGCTCTAACCCGCGTAGCCGCCGACGGTAGGGCGTGTTGCTGTGGCTCTCCCTGTCCCTCTTCTCCAGAGGAGGAGAGAGAACCGGCAACGCGCGCCACCTTCAAGCTCGCGAGGGGCTTGGGCAACACGCCCGTCAGCCGGCGCAATTACTCCACTTGAGAGAATCAGCCGCGTCCGGGCGCCGCTCGCGGGTCGGATATCAGCACGAACTCACGTTCGCGGCTACGGCGTAACCGCCGACGCCAGTCGCCGCAAAGATCCTGAAGCCAGAGACTCCGCTCGCCCCACTGCCGGCCCCCGCCCCCGAGAGGGCTATGAGCACGAACCAAGTCCCGCAGGGACGGCCGAGCCAGGCTGCCCAAACTTGCTTGCGACTTGTGCTTCGCGGGCTAGGGCTTTAGAATTGGTGCCGGATGAGCGTCGCCAAGACCATTGAGAAACTGCTCCGCGGAGAGTCAGACACCAATGTCCGCTTCGAGGAACTTTGTAATCTGCTTCAAGCTAAAGGCTTCCGGATGCGGTCGCAGGGAAGCCATCACATTTTTACCCGGCCCGGCGTGCGCGAGCGGCTCAACCTCCAACGCGAGGGCGCCCACGCGAAACCCTATCAGGTTCGACAAGTTCGCAAGACTCTGGCAGCTTACAAACTGTTATGAATGGAAACTGCTACGAGATGATCATCTGGTGGAGTGAGGAGGATGCCGCCTACGTGGTGGAAGTTCCGGAACTGCCGGGCTGCATGGCCCACGGCAAGACCCGGCCCGAGGCCATTCGCCAGGCCGAGGCTGCCATCCGCCTGTGGATCAAAACCGCCAAGGTAGACGGTCTGGAAATCCCTCAGCCTCGAGGGCGTTTGGTCTTTGCGTGACTGCCACAGAAACGTGCTCGGAGGGAGGGGGTATGCGCCCTAACCGCCGCAAGGAGCGACGTTCCTCAAAGGGCCAGAGCGCCGAGCAGCGAGACGGGAGCACCGCGTTGATCGAGGTCATGCGCGCCTGGGAGAACTTGACCGATATGGAGCGGCTGGCGTGGCGGACTCATGGCAAAACCCAGCGTCGGCACGGGATCAACTGCTTCAAATCCGTCAACCTGCTCAGGCTCCGGCGCGGTGAGGAATTGGCCCGGGTGCCGCCTCGACCCAAACCCTACGACAGCAACCAGGTGCTGAAGGGACTGGAAATCCGCAACCATGCCGGGCAGCTCACCCTGAAGCTGCACTTCCATCGGGTCCCAACCACCCCCAGAACCGTCTGGGGCGCCTTCCCCAGCAATCGCGGATTGGAAAGGCCTGACAAGTGTCCCCGGCTCGGCTGGCTGCCAGCGCTGAAAGACCTCGTGATCGAGATCACCGTGCTCTACTACCAGAAGTACGCCCAGCGTATTTGGAACTCCAAGGAGCCATTGGCGGGCAAGCGCATCTTCATCCGCCTGCGGCAAGAGACCGACGATCAGACGAAATTCTACGAGGAAGTTGCGGCAATCATCCCCGAGCCCGAGCCGCCGCCCAAAAGCCGAAAAAGCCCCATTCCCTTCGAAGCCCCTTCGTAATCCTTTCGAATCCCTTTCGAACCTCCTCCGAACCATCACCGGGACAACACGAGGACAATACGGGGACAGCACGGGCGCCTCGTGCCCCAGCGTAGCGGTCTGCCCCATCCCCGGGAGGGCGAGCGTCCTCGCGAGCCCAAATCTCTCCAGGCACTTTGGAAATCAGGGCTCGCGAGGACGCTCGCCCTCCCAAGTCCCGGTCTTCTGGCCCGCCTCAGTTCGCCCACTCGGGGAACGCGGCGATGGCGTCGAGGATGTTGTGCAGCTTGTCGGTGTGCGCATCTTCCTGCCAGCCGCCGCGGCCGGAGTTGCTGGCCCGCTGGTTGGGACAGCCGTCCTCGTTTACCGCGTAGAGGCAGTAGTTCAATGCCTGGTAGGCGAGGCCCTTGAATTCATCCGAGCCAGTGGCCTTGGTGTACATGGCCAGCACCGCGCCGTAGGTGGAGAGGATGCCGCCCCACGGGTCCCGATCGTGCGTTTGCTCGCCGCAGATCAGCACCCCGTTCCGCACGCTGGTGAAGTTCTTGTTGGTGAAGTCAATTAGCGCCTTCGCGTGCTTCTTCCAATCGGGATCCAGCGCGTCCTGTTTCTCCAGCAGATAGCGGGCGAGGTTGAGCGGCGCCCACGCCGTCTGGTTACCCGGCTCGGCGTGATCCTCGAAGAACTGCTCCCAAAGCGCCCCGTCCTTCGCCAGGTTGGGGAGTTGGAAGTCGGTGATCCACGCCCACAGCCTGTCGCGCGGCGCCTGGAATTCCTGGTGGCCGTGCTCGATCAGCTTGTCGAACAGGCGCAGATTGAAAGACATGTTGCCCGACGCCTCGCCGCGGCCCACGCCGGTCCGGTAGTCCGCCCGGAATGGCCAGGGCGAGTTTGTGGCGGTGCCGGCCACCATGTTGGTCGCCAATACGCGCGCGTTCTGCAGCGCCTGCTGCATGTATCTATCGTCCTTGGTTTCCTCGTAGAGCAGCAGCAACGCGTAGCCGGCGATGCCCCCCTTATCGGGCTGAATCTCATACGGCTTGTCGTCCTGCGAGCCGCAATCCGGTGGCTGCGGAAATTTGTCCCGCCAACCGGTCGAGCGCGTGAAGTGCGGGTATTTGCCTTCATCGGGCGTATTGGCCTCCTTGACGAGGTAATCCCCCATGTAACGCGCCATCTGCAAGACGCGGGGGTCTTTCTTTCCCTGCCAGGCGTGGTATTTGAGGTAGGAGATGATCCCCGTGCCATCCTGCGTGGCGGGGATAAAGGTCGCATTCTTCTTGAGCGGCTCATAGTTGCCGTCCATGAAGGTCATATACACGAAGCGTGGGTAGCCGTTCTCGACGGGGCACTTCAGATACCAATTCACCTCCCGCTGGATCGCGTCGCGCCAGGGCGTCCAGGGCAGCAGAATCCCATGGTCATCATAGACGGCCGGATGGTTGCCGATCTGATTTGCCGGGGCGACCCAGGTAAGCGAGCACAGGCAGAGCAGGCTCAAACACATCGAGCGCCTCCGGTGCCCTAGCCTCGCGTGCCCCGTCCCCAACTTGAATGCCGACAATACAAAGATTCTCATGAGCAGGCTGAATTCTGCCGGCACATTCCCGGATGCCCCTCGCGCCGTCAAGAAAGGAACACGCGCTCGCAATGAGAATACTCAGTATGGCTTTTCCTACGCGATACAAGTAGAGATGTAGGCATTACATCTATGAACTCAAGTCTCGCCCTGAAAGATAAGGTCGCCCTCGTGACGGGCGGCGGCCGCGGCATCGGCAAAGCCATCACTCAACGCCTGGCTGCGGCCGGTGCACAGGTGGTCATCGCCAGCCGCAAACTGGAGAACCTGGAAGCCACCGCGCAGGAGTTCGCGGCACTCCCCGGCAAGGTCATTCCGATCGCCTGTCACGTCGGACGTCGGGAGGCCATCGAGGATCTCGTGAAGCAGACCACCGCGCGTGTCGGCCCCGTGGATATCCTCGTCAACAACAGCGCCACCAACATCGGCCAAGGCCCGGCTTTGGCGGTAACCGACGAGATGCTGGATAAGATGGTGGAAGTCAACGTCAAGGCGGCGCTGCGGCTGATCCGGCTGATTGTCCCGCCCATGATCGAGCGCAAGCGCGGCGGTTCGATCATCAACATCGTCTCTGTTGCCGGTCTGCGGCCCCAGCCCGGCGGGCTGCTCTACAGCTTTACCAAGGCCGGGTTGATTATGATGACCCGTTCGTGGGCGCAGGAGTTCGGCTCACACAAAATACGAGTCAATGCCATCGCCCCGGGCCTCATTCAAACGGACTTCAGCGAGTTCCTCTGGAAGAACGACCTGATCCGCGAGCAGTACGAGAATGTCACGCCCCTGCGGCGCATCGGCCAGCCGGACGAGGTCGCCGGACTGGCCCTGTACCTCGCCTCGGATGAGGCTTCGTTCGTCACCGGCCAGGTGTTCGGGATTGACGGCGGGTTCACCGCAACCTGACACCTGCGGTCTCGACGACGGAGTCGGGGCCTGCCTGCCTCTGGCGGCCGCCCACAAACAGCAGCGTCAGCTCACTTGGGAGCGTCAGCTTTAGGGGCGTCCGCTGCCTTCTTTTCCGGCGCTGCTTTGCGCATGACGTCCAGGCTCGGCTTGAACTGCTCCCCGCGCTCCTTGTCAAAGTTCATGATCAGCAGGCACGTATCCCCATCTACCTTGTAGATCGACGTAAACGTATCGTCGATCGGATCAATCTGCCCAGCGGATTGCCCGGCCTTGATGTTGGAGAGGATCATGGTCTTGAACGGGCCCGCCTTGTCCAGCTTCACATCACCTTCCGCATAAATCATGGTGTCGCCATCCTTATCGGTGAGCTTGAACGTGAACTTGTCTTTCTTGATCTCGATCTGCTGGGTGTAGCGCTGTCCGTCTTCGTTCGTCTTGAGACAGGACCATTTGCCAGCCAGTGCTTCGAGATCCTGCCCGAAGGCCGGGGTGCCGCAGACGGCGACGAAACCGAGGACTGCTAGAATACTTACGATTTGCTTTTTCATTATTGTTGCTTGTTTGACGTTTTAGTCGTGGCTCGAAGCTTAGTTGCCGGGTGGGGCCGCGCAAGCTCTTTTAGGGCGAGGGGGAACCGGGTGCCTGACTGCATCGGTGTGCCTGAGCACCAGCCAATTCGGGGAGGTGAGGGATAAGGCGTAACTTACGGCGAGGGCTTTGTGCCGGCCTGCGCAGCATGGAACTGTTTCAGAAGGGCCAGTGCTTCGTGATGAATCGCGGGTGCTACGTCCGGCCCGGGAGAGTTCTGCTCACCGTACTGGGGCGACTTGGTCTTGCCATAGGCGTAGGGCGTTTTTTTGTCCCACTGGCTCCTGGGAATGATGTAGCCCAACTCGTCATTGGCCAGCCCGACTATCATGTTAAGCTTGCCCTGCATTTGGGAGCGCAAGGGAGGCACCTCGATCGGTGCGCTGGGATAATCCGCTCCTTCGGGAGATTCGATTCCCCCATCAGCGATCTCCGGATACAACTCGCCGGGGATAGTCAGAATCTCGAGGTCACCGATTCGGATTGCATCCAGCTCGGTCTTGCCCTTCCCCCAATACCAGCCCGGATGCACTAACCCCAGCAGGATTCCGTATTGGAACAGACCGGACATGGGCACGAAGATGGTCTTGGCGGCAACGGCGACCTGGGTGTCCGCTGGGCGCCAGGACTTTTCCCCGCGTAAGGCATTGACCGTCAGGATCGCGAGGTTCTCGCCCAAAGCTTGAGCCTTCTCGAAGCTGGCCTCCTTGAACTTGTCCACGCCGTTGCGGTGAGGCACCGTCGTGTGGAGTTGCGTCATCAGGCCCCCGACGCAGCCCTGGAAATAGATGCACATCCCGCCCAGGCCTTTTACCCCGTGGGGGTCGGGCACGCCGTTCTCGACCGCATCCCGCCAATAACCGCTGAAATCGGAGGTCAGCAGGGAGTTGGCCCCGCCCAGCGTTTCCGGGTGGTTGCCCCACTCCACTACCGTGGCTATGGTGTCGTCGGTCCCCTTCTTCACAAAACGCGCGCAGCGGATGACGTTGTCATAGACGATCGGCTGACGGCTGTCGTCCAGGTAGCCGTCGGGGCCCGCGGTCACCTGCGCCAGGATCATGTCGGTGGGCTGGAGATTCCTCACCGCTTCCTCCACGGCTTCCTTGCAGGCTTTCTGCACCAGCTCCAGGTACTTGTAGTCAAAGCGCGGACGCAGGGGGGAATAGCTCCAGATGAGCATGGTGTCCGGCGCCTCGTGGTCGTGCAGCGAGGAGAACATCACGTGATCAATGCCCAGCGATGGATCGATCATCTTCCGCACGTCGATGAACTTCTCGTGGAAGATGCCAATGCTATCCAGGGAGACCATCACGACCGTAACGCCGTTATTGCGGAAGGCGACGGCGCGAGCCCAGAGCGGGTCGTGCACGCCTTTGGCGGGCCGGTTATTGTTGAACCCCGCTATCCAGACAAAGTCAAACGTCCCATTGCCATTCTTATCGGTGTAGGTGTCCCCTTTCTTGGGCTCGAACCTTGCGTTGTTATCGGCATCCACCCAGGAGTCATATTTATCCATGAGCGGCGTGATGTCGCGTTTGGCCGCGCCTACTTCCAGCGTGCCCGCCCGCGTGCTCTGCCCCGGCGCGGGCTTCATCAGGTCCGCTCGATAAGACCGGTAGGGCCCGATCGAACGGTAACCCACCCACGACGCCAGCAGCAGAACCAGGATCAGAACGCTCAGCAGAAAGCAGGAAAGAAGTTTGTGGCGTTTAAGGAAGGAAGGCATGGCAATGTTCAGCAGTTGTGCAATCAGTTCCTGACCCGGTGTGGGCAGGGGGAGAGGCGGTTATCGGGTCCACTCACGCACCAATGATACCCGGCCGCCGCCCAACGTCAAACCGAAGCGCCAAGCCAGCGGCTACCAATCCTGAACTCACTCGCGGGTTTGCAGTTCAGCGATGGCGAGGGCGGATTCTCCCGCAGCGGAGTAGAGCAAATAAGTGCGGCCATCAGCCTCGACGAAGATGGCAGGATCGCGTAGGGCATTTTCGCGCCCTTTCATCGCACCGGCGGCAGATGGTTTCAGCGGCAGGTCCGCTCCCTCGTAAGCGGTTTCCGGTCGCAGGACCTCCTCCGGCGCAGAGGCCCGCCAGTCTTTCCATTCTCCGGTAAGCCGGATGCGGCTGCGGAGAATGCGCTCTGGCGCATCACCGATGTTGGAGTAGTAAACCCAAAGGTCGTTGCCAAGTAGCTGCAGGGCCACGTGACGCGGGCCGGGAGAGTTGTAGTTCTGGTCCCGCGCCTCGCTGCCGGGGAACGGATTGGGCCCCTGCTGAAACTGCGTCAGACCATCCTTCGAGCGATAGAGCAAACCACCCTTGGCCATAGCGAACCACTCGTCTCGCCAGTAAACGACGCGGAAATAGAAGTTGCCCAGCGGCTCGGAGGAAGTCTTGAAGTGGAGGCCGTCCTGCGACAGGGCCACAAAGGATTTCTGACCACCGCTGCCTCGGGCAGGGCCGTGAAAGTACATCCGAATCTGCTTTCGCGCCTCGTCCACATGCACGTCAGGCGAAGCAATGTGCCCGTTGCAGCCTGGGGCTTCCGCCAGCTTGAGCGTGCCTGACTGGTAGATGGTCCACGGCCCTTCGAGCTTATCGGCATAGGCGAGCCGGATGTAATTGCCGCTGTGGTGTGCGAAATAGAGGTAGTAGTTCCCCAGCCGATTGCTGACCCACGAGGGGACGCGCACAAGCGACGGACCGTTGATATTGTCGCCCGCATTGCCTGGCAACATTTCCCGGCGGACGATGGGATTCTGCGGGAACCGTTGAACGTGGATCGTATCCATGCCACCGGCCATAACCGTCGGCACCGATATCCAAAGAAGGGTGGCGACTCGCAGGAGTGCCCAATCTATGCGCAAGGGTTTACTTGGCCTCCTTTAACGTGGTTGGTAGATCGCCTGGGATGGAACCCGTCCGATAACCCAGGCGGTGTCGGTCAGAGCAATTTCTGTTTCGCTTCCTCGGGCACCTCCAGCTTGGTCGTGCCAACGTCCTTGATCTCAACTGTCGTATTGCGATGATACTCTGATTCCTGATCGCCCCGGATGACTTTGCACTGAACGTCGATTTCGTATTTGGTCAGCATCCCTTTCTCAATCCAAAACTTCACGGATCCGTGGGGATCGGCAATCTTCGGCGGCGCCTGCCCCGCGAAAGGGGGTATGAAGAACTCCAGGTACTCCTTGGCGGCAGCTCCATTCAGCTCGCCTGAAAGCATCCCCTTCTCCTCATTGACGTTCAGCAATTTCCCGCTGAGAGCGCCACACTCCACGCTGGGGGCCTTGTAGCTGAGCATGTAGCGCACGAGGCCGGCCGCGAAGCCGCCGGGCTTTGCAATCTCATCGAACGTCCGCCATCCTCCCGGCCCTTTGGCGGTCCCCTTCTGCCCGTTCACGTACACGTCCGAAGGGGTTGTGCCCATCATCGTGGTCAGGCACGTGAGGCCGCCCTTGTTCGCCTTGCCGGAGATGCCCGGAAACGGCTGCGAGCTGCCATCACCTTCCTTGATGGTGGTGGTCCAACTGTAGTTGGGTTTCTCCCCCAGTTGCTTAGCGGCACTAGCAATTTTGTCCTGCGGCTTGGATTGCGCTGCGAATAGCGTCGGGGCCAGCAGGCCGATGAATCCGATGATGAGGGCTTTCTTCATGGGAAGTGGCACCAGCTAGCGCCGGTCAGAGCATTTTCTCCTTCGCCTCGGCGGGCAATTCCAGCTTGGTCGTGCCGGCGTCTTTGATCTCAATTGTGGTGGTGCGATTAACCTCCATCTCTCGTTCGCCTGCGGTGACCTTGCCCTGAACGTTGAATTCGTACTTGGTTAGCGTTCCGTCTTTGATCCAAAACTTCACCGAGCCCTTGGGGTTCTCAATCTTCGGCGGCTCCTGTCCTTCCCGGCGGCGCGTGCCGAATTCCAGGAACTCTTTGGTGGCGTCTTCCTTCAGTTCGCCTGAGATTACTCCCTCTGCCTCTTTGACGTCCTTTACCTTCCCACTGAAGGCTACGGATTCGACGCCGGGTGCTTTATAGCTGCGCAGGAAGCGCACGACGGCAGCCGCGACGCTGCTGGTCTGTGCAATCTCGTCGAACGTCTGCCAGCCTTCCAACGCCTTGACGGCCCCCTTCTGTCCGTTCATATATACCTCCACGGGGATGCCGCCAATCTCAAAGCTCAGGTAGGTGAGGCCGCTCTTTTCGGCCTTGCCCTCAATGGGCCCGAGCCGTCCCGGACTGCCGTCACCCTCCTTCATGGTCGTGGTCCACGAGTAGTTGGGTTTGTCGCCCAGTTGCTTCGCGGCGTTACTAAGTTTGTCCTGCGGGCTGGAGTCCGCGGCGGATAGGGTATGGGCCAGCAGGCCGATTAAACCAATGACGAGGGCTCTATTCATGTTCGGATGATGCTTTGTGTTTGCGTGGCGCTCCAGGGACTGGTTAGTGCCGTTCGAGATTACTGCGATTCTGGTTGATGGCGATAACTGCGACTAAGCGCAATCTGGCTCTATACGAGACGCGTGTAAAGGGGAATCCAGATTCGGTCCCGCAACGGGGCGCATCATCTTGCTCAGGTGCGGAAGCACTCTCTTGGCCCGGCCGCGGTCATGCCGCATGCGCCGCCTTATGAATAGCGTCGGCCGGTCTGGCGGATTCAAGCATCGTATTGCGAAGCCTTATACTGCGCAGACGCATGGGGGGAACTGGCCGGCGCGAGGATGCTTACTGGGAGCGGTTTTCGTCCTGAGCGGTTTCGTAGGAGAGGACGTAGTTCTTACCGCCCTTGACCCATTGGACGTGGCCGTCGCACATCAGGATGTTCGCGCCTTCGATCCCGTGGTCGTCGTTCTTATCAGGATAATTGTTTATCGCCCCTGGCCCATCACGGTCGCCGTCGAAGATGAGCCAGATTTGCGACGCGCCGATGTGCTGGCCTTTGAGCCCGAAGGGGGTGTTCTTGTGCAGGTAACCATCGACGCTCCGTTCGGACTTCTTGATCCCGCCCGTGGTCAGGCTCTGGCCGTAGTAATGGGTCTGGGAGGTGGTAGTGCCGTCGTTGTTCATGAAGCCGAAAATCTCGTAGCTGACACCGCGCACGTCAGCCTCGCTCGCGCTCCCGGTTCGCATTTTGACTTTGGCCTGATGCGTGAGGTCATACAGGATTGTCTTGTCACTCCGCGGGGCGGGTAAGGTTACAACGTTGGTGCCGATGAAGTTCTGAGTGGAAGGGCAGATAAAGACCGACCGTGCCAGCGCGCCGGGGACATACTCGGGATAGAGCCAGGTCAGGTCGTCGTCTCCGTCATCACGCGTGCCGGAAAGATAGCCGCGGGAATCATCCCCCGCATACATCAGCGCTCCCAGACCGAGCTGTTTGAGGTTGCTCATACACGCGGCGCGGAGGGCCTTTTCCTTGGCCCGCCCGAGTGCCGGGAGGAGCAAAGCCGCCAAAATGGCGATGATGGCGATGACGACGAGTAATTCGATCAGAGTGAAGCCGTGACCGCTAGTCCGGCGCTCGCCGTGACCGGGCACGCTTTCCAAGCCTTCGGTTTTGCTATTGTTATATGGCAGAATGCACATTTGTTTGAGGCAACAGTTATACCAGCCACCGGGCCTTTTGCCAGCAAACAAGTGGGATATGGATGTATTCCGCCATCCGCCGCTTACTTCAGCACCGGCTTCAGGACAATGTTACGATATTCGATGCCGGTATGGTCCCCTTGCAGGTAAATCGGCCCGGGGCGCGTCACATCGGACCACAGCGCGCCGCCGGTGCAGCCTGGCACGGGCTGGTTGTCGATGATCTTTTTGCCATTCAGGATGACCGTGACGTGGCGGTCCGCGAAGGTGATGTCCATGGTTTGCCATTCACCGGCGGGCTTCTCGGCGGCGACGGTGGGTTTGATGCGGCTGTAGATGCCTCCCATGTTGTGCGGGTCGAGCGGCCTGCCGTACGTGTCGGCCACCTGGACCTCATAGATGCCGCGAAGATAGATGCCGCTGTTACCGCCCTTGGCCAGACGGGCTTCGAGTGTCAGATTGAAATCCTCGAATTCCCGGTCGGTGCGCAGGTTGCCGTAGTTCTTGTGGGGTTTGCTCTTGTCTTGTGGCACCTCATTAACCAGCAGTCCATCTTTCGCACTCCAGCCGCTGGCGGCGTGCGGGTCGGTGAGACGCCAGCCGGTGAGATCCTTGCCGTTGAAGAGCTGGATCGGGGCGGCGAATTTCACCAAGCCGAGGTCGGGGGCGGGCGGCATCGGCGGTTCGCGGCGGCCGGTGAAGTCAGCCTTGTCCTCGCCTTGGCCGTTTGGACGCGGCTTGATGGTGGTGAGCTTGAGGGTGTCGCCGTCCACGCTGGCAGTTATCGTCTCAGTGGTGAAGGCCGTGACGTTCTTGCCGTTCTCATCTTTGCGCTGGGAGGAATTCTTGCGGGTCACAACCAGGCGGTCGCCCTCCAATTTGGCGGAACTGAGCGGCAGCACGCTGCCACCGCCCCAAAGCAGACTGGCCTTGAGCTGTCCGTTGACCTCTTCCACGCCGAGCCAGCCGGCCCCACCGCCGGGAATCGTTAGTTCCCATCCCCCCAGGAAGGGATGGTCAGCCGCCAAGGCGGTGCTCAGCGCGACGGTTAGACTAAACAGGGGTGCGAGCGTTCGAAATGAAAGAAAGCGCATAAATATGCGTGCCTTTATGCTTACTCATGCCGGCCAAGGCAAGCAGATTTGGCAAGCTACCGGCTCAGGGGATCGAGCGCTTTCCGCGCTTGCTGCTGCTGGAGCAGGTACTCGCGCCACGTATCCAGACCTTGCGCGGTCTTGGCGGAGGTTTCGAATATCCGCGCCTTGGGGGCGACCCGCCGAATGTTGGCTAGCGCGGCGTCGCGGTCGTAGCCGCAGGCCTGGGCGAGATCCATCTTGGTGATGATAACCACGTCCGCCGACTGGAACATGGGCGGATATTTCAAGGGCTTGTCTTCCCCCTCGGTCACCGACAACAGAACAATGCGCAGGTCTTCGCCCAAGTCGTAGGAGGCTGGGCACACCAGGTTGCCGACGTTCTCGATAATCAGGAGATTAAGGCCGGCCAGATCGAGTCGCTGCAGAGCGCGGCCCACCATTTCGGCTTCCAGATGGCAAACCGTGCCGGTGGTGATCTGCACGACGGGCGCGCCCGATTCGCGCAGCCGCTGCGCATCATTGTCCGTGGCCAGGTCGCCGACGATTATGCCCGCCTTGAGTTCCGGGGCCAGCTTCCGAACGCTCTCACGAATGAAAGTCGTCTTGCCCGAGCCGGGGGAGGACAGGAAGTTCAGCACCAGCAAGCCGCGCGCCCGGAAGAAGCCGCGGTTGCGCTCGGCCAGGCGGTCGTTCTTCTCGAGAATGGCGCGGCGCACGTCGATCGTCCGGTGCGGTTCGTTATCAGCCGCATGCACGTGCTCGTGCTCCGGCTCCTCGTGCGAGTGGGGGTGGGCGTGAGGGTGAGTGTGGGGATGCGGATGGTCGTGGCCATGGTGGTCTCCCGGGCCATGTTTGTGCTCATGGTCATGGTCGTGGTGGTGGGCGCTTACCCCCACCGGTTTCTCTCCGGGCAACCCGCATCCGCATTCGTCACACATCAGTCAATCTCCAAAGAAGCCAGTTCCATTTCCCGTCCGGCGCGGAGTTCTCCGCTCAGGCGGTGGCAGTCGGGGCATTCGGCAAACATGTCATCCGACTGAAATTCCCGGGTGCACGCAGCGCACCAGAACCGAGCGGGCACATGCTCGATGGCTAGTTTCGCGCCTTCGGCCAGCGTCCCCGGCGCCAGCACCTCGAACGCAAACTCGAGGGCGTCCGGCACCACCCCGCTCAGCGCCCCGATACGCAAGCGAATCGTATGCACGCGGCTAGCTCCAGCCTGGCGTGCCTGGTCCAGCGCAAGGCTCAGCGCGCTCTGCATAATCGACAACTCGTGCATGGGCTCGACCACTCAAGGTATATCACGCCACCTGTCTGACAAACGAATTGTTCGGTCACGCGGGGCAGGCGGTCACCTCGCGCTGGGAAACGGACCGGCTGGCTGTCCAAAGGCCGGCGGGACCCTTACCCCCATATGGGGTGAACACCCCATTGCGCTCCGGGGGGACATGTGTAATTGTAGCCCGAACGACTCTGGCTCGGATTGGAGGCGAGTCATGAGGCACTACGCGGAGCGGCCCCGAAAGGGGCCGCTCATTTTTTGGCTTTGAACCTGACTCTCCCGGCGCATAACCTCGGTCCCAGACCCGGGTGCCGGAATCCGGATACGCCACATGCCATTGATGCCAACCGCCGTGAACGAAAGCAATAATCCCTCTGAGCTGCCTGGCCCCGCGCGCCAACTCCTCCTCCTTGGTCTCGGCAATGACATCCTTAGCGACGATGCGGTCGGCCTTTTTGTCGTGCGCGAACTCCAGTCGAAGCTGGGCGCTCACCCATCCTTTGACATCCGCGAAACCACCGAGATGGGCCTGGCCCTGCTCGATTTCATCACCGGCTACCGCACGGTGGTCATCGTGGACTCCATCCAGACCGGCAAGGCGCCCCCGGGCTTCGTCCATGAACTCGATGCCCCCGCCCTGAACCAACTGACCGGGCGCACGCCACATTTTGTGGGCGTGAGCGAGACGCTGGCGCTGGGCCGGCAATTGGGCCTGGCTATGCCGGAGCAAGTGAGGATCTTTGCGATCGAGGTCGAAGACCCCTTCACGCTGGGCACGGCGATGACTCCGGTTCTACAATCGGCTTTGCCCGGCATCGTGCAGCGGATCGCCGTGGCGCTGCATACCCTGGTCCAATAAGAAACCCTCAGGCACCTGAAGGTTAGATCGAACTCACGTTCGATGCTACGATACGCCCTCCGGGACCCGCCCTGGAGCTTGCCTGCGAGCGGCCCGTTAGCTTTTCGGTTCGCCTTTCCGCTTGCCAAAGCGCGCGCGGTTCTTAGATTCGCCTCATGGAAGAAGCGCAATTGATGCAGTATCTGCCGGTCCTGATGCTCGGGGCGCTGGCGGTGGTTTTCTCGTTTGGCATGTTAGTGATGTCGGTCGTTCTGGGCCAGAAAGGCAAGCGCCCACCGGTCAAGGACATCCCTTACGAATGCGGGATGATCCCCGTGGGCGAAGGCAGCACCCGCCTTTCCCTGAAGTTCTACCTGGTGGCGATGCTCTTCATCCTGTTCGATATCGAAGTAGTCTTTCTTTATCCCTGGGCGGTCATCTACCGGGAAATGCTCAAGGAAAGCGGTGGAGCAATCCTCGGTGCGATGCTTTCGTTCCTCGGCATCCTGCTGGTCGGCTACCTCTATGCCGTGAAAAAGCGGGCCTTCGACTGGAAGAGCTGAGGCGAAAAGAAGAAGTCCGGGCAACTTACGCCTTGGCAGGTGTTTGGGGTGGGGATCCCCAGTGGATACAAAGGTCGCACGTCGCCCGGACAAATTAATTCGCGACGCCCCTTTTAGCGGATCGCGCGCATCACTGGCAAGTCAAAATCGTGGAGAACGACTTCTGTGGGCATCTCACAGTTTTCCAACGTTGTTGGCATGGGTGACTGGAGCGCGGACATTCTTGTCCAATGCCGCTAGGAATTGACCCTCATCATCCCGGAGGCGTGGCCGATAATAGCCCTTATGGGGAGTTCAGACCTCCTGACATAGCCTCTAATTTCCAAGGGATTTCGATATTCTTGCGAAATGAACATGTCATTTGTTATTGCGTCTTACGCGCGCGCGCAAGAGCGACCCCATACCTTACAATTTACCCCCCCCCCCGCACCCTAACGACTTTAGCAACCGTCCCGGATTCGTCTCACGGCACTGCCATTGCTCCCTGACCGATGGAGTCTGGTTCATTACGATACCGGGTCAACGGATGGGTTGCTACGAGCTGGACGACCGAGCGGCGCAACGGAGCTTACTGAAGCAAGTCTATCGGGCGTGCCAGGCCACCCAGGCCCAGCTTTGGGAGCGGATTGCCGAGTAACCCCGCCTCACCCCTGCAAGGGAAACGCTGAAAAGCTGAAACCCAACCCATGCCCTCCATCCCTTCCTATTTCAGCTTTTCAGCTTTTCAGTATTTCAGCTTTTGCCC
>CAIWJG010000475.1 GCA_903912925.1 uncultured Verrucomicrobia subdivision 3 bacterium
ACCGGCTCTACCCGGAGTGGTGGTGTCACGATGCGCCCATCGGCACCGCGAGAGCCTGAGCTGCCAAGGTGCGCTTGCCTTGACAGACGATCGGTTGGCCCTGCGTCTCCAACCTGCTGAACGCGCAACCCCAAACCCATCCGCAAGCTCAGGAGGTGTTGCGCTTGGGTCAATAGTGAGCACCCCACTTGCTTGCTCTTGCTCGATCGCTCCGCGAGCGGCGATTCAACCTGCGGCGTTGGGCGCGCGTGGCATCAGGGCAAGCGGGGCTACCCGAATTCAGGGCTGAGCTGGGGTTGCCCGGGCGAGGTGCCTGGCGAAGAAGTCCTCAATCAGCTTCATGCTCTCGGCATTGGTGAACAGCGCCCCGCCGTGCTTGCCGCCTTTGATTACTACGAAGGTTGCATCGGCTCCCGCCTTCTTTAGCGCCGCGGCAAAGGTCTCACTTTGGGCAATCGGAACGGTCTGGTCCTCATCGCCGTGCATGATGAGGAACGGGGCTGCGTCCTTTGACACATAAGTCATGGGGCTGGCCTTCAAGGCCTTTTCCTTGTTTGTTTGGGGGTCGCCTCCGAGCAACTGTGTGCGTGTCTCCTTCGCGCCCACCGTTAGAAAGTCGGTCGGGCCAAACCAGTCCACCACAGCTTGCACGCGGCTGGATTGCTCCTCGTTTCCGCCCGGGCCCTCCAGCTCCTTGACCCCCGCCGTGGTGCCCAGCAACGCCACAAGGTGGCCGCCAGCCGAGCCGCCCCAGGCACCGATATGATCCGCATCCAGACCATACTTCCGGGCGTTGGCGCGCAGCCAGCGGACGGCGGCCTTGCAGTCGTAAATCTGGGCGGGAAAGGTGGCGTGCTGGCTGAACCGGTAGTTCATGGAAGCCACGGCGTAGCCCTTGGCGGCAAAGCGGAACGCTGGCCCGTTGGACTTGTCGCCCCCCTGCCACCCCCCGCCATGCACATACAGGATCACCGGCCGGGGACGAGCCGCCTTTTCAGGAAGGTAAAGATCCAGCCGATTGCGCTCATGTCCACCCGGGACGTACTCCAAGTCCCGTAACACCTCCACGCCCATTAGCGCGACCGGTTTCGGCGCGCGACGGACTGAGTTCTGCTGGCCTCTCGTCAACCCCGTGCCGAGGAACATGGCAACACCCAAGACGAGCAAACGCCTTAGAGCGGTCGATGCTGGCTTCTTGATAAGACTCATTCTATTGGTGCAATGCCGGACATGGTACAGCTATTCATTTTACGGTCAAGCCGACCAGGCACGGCAAGCTAAGCAGCAGTTCTCGCTTTGGTCATTTTGCTTCCAAGTTGGGGTGTTGCGCGACTCGTGACAGGTGGCAGGCAGATGGCGGCGGCAGGGCGGGTGAGGGTTTGGGAGCTGGCCGGAAGGGGGGTGGTGGAGGGGTGAGCGCGGGTTTCCCGATGGGTCTGCGCGGTGCGAAGGGCTGGCGCGCCTGGCGGGCGCGGTTGGGCACACGTCTCCTGGCAGTTCCGCTCCGGTCAGGTGGTTTTGGCGTAGGGGCCGATTTCCAACCCTCGCATCATGAAGCGCAGCAGTCCCTCCGCAGACTGTAAATTGGTCCGGCCAGCCCTGCGAGTCGCGCTTCTGGGAAGGGAAATTGGGACCAGCCAAAGTACACTACCTGTAGTGGTCGACCGCTTTCGATGAGCCCCACATATAGCGCTTTCTGGATCGCTTTTGGCGCTACGTGCCCCAGACTTCAACCGTTGGCCTCGCTGACGGGCTTCGGGCCAACGGTGCGCTTGGGGCCCAGGTAGAATCTGCCGTATTCCGGCGTAACCCAATAGCCTTGAGCGTGTTACGCGACTTCAGTCTGTCTGGCAGGCTTTGAGACCGCGTTCGGCGGCCAAGCGGATCAACTCGGGAGGATTGTTCTTCAGCAGCCGTTGGTAAGTGGCTTTGGCTTCCTTCGCATGACCGGCAGCCAGTAACTTCTCGGCGCACGACATCGAGGCATCGGCAAACACGACGGCCAGCCCGGGTCGGGGCTTGGCTGAACCCAAGGCCTTGTTTGCGTCCGCCGTGGCGATGCAGCCGAGCGCGATGGCGGCGGCGCGAGCGATGGCCTCGTCGGAGTCGTGCAGCAGCGGTCGCAGCAAACTGACCCCCTGACCGCGGGTGCCGAGGGAAGAGATGACGCCGATCTTGAGTTGGCCGTTAAGCTTGGGGAGTTGGTGTTCCAGGGCCTTGCCGGCCTGAGAGTCTGGAATACGTTCCAAGGCATAGCGGGCCATATGTGACATATCCGGGTCGGGCAGCAGCGCCTCAAGGGCCGACACAGACGCTGCCGTGCCGATCGTGCGCAATTGCCGGCAGACATAGTCCCGGGCGTCGCGCGGCGCTTTGCTCTGCAGCACCACCAGCAGCCGGGACTCGAGGTCCTTGCGGGCGGCGGGGTCATTGCGCGTAGTGACGGCTGCTTCATCTATGGGGTCGAGGACATGGCGGTCCACGCCATAATCGTAAGTCTTCAGAGCCTCAAAAGCCTGTTCTAACATAAGTGTCGGTCCTTTCTGGTTCGGTGGATTCGTGGTCGGGGCGGCACGGGTTCACAATTGCCAGGGCTGGCGCCGAGCCCGGTCGGTGAACCGATTGGCTTCCGCATCGCCCGGGAAAGTTTGTTTGGCCGCATCCCACTTGAGCGAGCGCTGCAGACGATAAGCGATCGTGCCGAGATGGCAGACGCTCATGGTGTTGACGGCGAACTGGATATCGCGAAACGGCTTTTCGCGGCTCCGAACACAAGCGAGGAAATCGCCGATGATGCCGCCTTTGCCTTTATAGCCGGGGATCGGCTTGGGGGCGCGGGTTTCGCGCTCGTTGTTGTCCACCTCCATATTGGCCTTGCCCGGCTTGCAGTGGGTGATCTTCATGCCGTTGGGGTAAACGAATTCAAGGTGAGCGCGCTTGTCTCCCTCCGGGGCATGGTAAATGACCTCCTGCGGCTGCAATTCGCGGACATCCACCGCGAACGTCGCGCCGCCGAAGTGGTGCGCGCCCCAGTCGGTAATCTCGCCGCTCGAGTAGTCCCAGTAGGAACGCCAGGAGAAGTCCTCCGTGCTGTAGTTGCCGTCGCAGCGTTTGGCGTTGTAAGGCGCCCACGGTGCCGGGCCGAGCCACATGTCCCAGTCAAAACCTGCCGGCACCGGCTCCGGCGGAAGATTGCAGGCATGGGAGAGATTGTTGGTGACGACATTGATCGAAAGCACCTTGCCGAGCTTGCCGCCCCAGCACATATCCACCGTGCCGCGGTAATCCTCACGCACGCGCTGGCTTCCCCCAGACACAACCCGGCTGTAGCGCCGCGCGTATTCCACCATCAGCGGGCCTTCGCGCAGGGTCAGCGTCTCCGGCTTCTGGCAGAACACGTCCTTGCCGCGCCGGCAGGCCTCCGTCACGATGAGCGTGTGCCAATGGTCCGGCGTGGCGACGTGCACCGCGTCGATATCCTCGCGGGCCAGCAGTTCGCGGAAATCATTGTAGGCGATGCAGTCCTTGCTCTTGTAACGCTCATCCGCCTGGGCCTTTTTCCCATCGCGGACATTCTTGCGGACATCGCACACCGCCAAGTACTGCACCTCTGGGCGGCCCAGGAAAGTGCCAAAGTCCCCGCCGCCCATATTGCCCAGGCCGATCCCGCCCACGCGGATGCGCTCGCTTGGCGGGACGGCGCCGTCCCGGCCCAGGGCGCTCGCCGGGATAAAAGTGGGTAGGGCCAGGGCGGTCGAGGCCAGTCCGGCCGCTTTGAGGAATTCACGCCGGGTAGTCCTCAGCGGAGCAGGAAACAACTTTTTCTCATCCATAAGCACGATATTTCAATAGTTACTGCACGTCTCGGTGTGAATCCAACCACAAGACTGTCCCTGAAAGCAAACCAATACTTACTCCAATACTTACTCGGTCCGGGTGGAGTTTGGATTTGGGTGCTTTTCAGGTCAGCCCGACTGCTTACCCCTTCTGCCATGCCGCTATGACCTTCTCGATCAACTCATCCAGCTCCGGTTTGAGGTTCTGTTGGTCCGGATGCTCGCGCAGCCAGCGCACGGATTCACGAACCCCAACGCGGAATGAGGTGTGGTCGCGGAACTCCGGCACGAAGCGCTTGATCTTCGCGTTGTCAAACACACCTGGATGGGCCTTGTCGCCTTTGAGCGTGCCGGTCAACTGCGGTGCGACCTGGCAGATGACATCCGTCGGCACCTTCACAATCTGCGGCGACGCCACCCCCAGTGCGGCGGCGATCTCGGCATAGACCTGGTTCCAGGTAAGCACCTCGTCGCTGGTGATGTGGAAGGTCTCGCCGATCGCCTCAGGCCTCCCGAGCAGACCGGCCAGGCCCACGGCGAAGTCGGCGGTGGTCGTCAGCGTCCAGGGGCTTTCGCCCTGGTCGTGTATGAACACCGGTTTGCCCTGCTCCAACCGCGCCGCGAAGGTGTAGCTCCCGCTGGAGACCGGGTTCGGAATCCAGCGTTTGGAGTAGGTGTGTGATGGGCGGACCACCGTTACCGGGAAGCCGGCTTCCTCTCGGCGCTGTTGAAGCCAGCGCTCGCACGCCAGCTTCTTTTCCGCGTAATCCCAAAACGGGTTGCCGAACGGCCCGTCCTCCGTCAGCGGCAATCGCTGCGGCGGCTTCGCATAGACGACGGTCGAGCTGATGAAGACGTATTGGCGCACGAGCCCGTTGAACAAGTCATAATCCACCTGCACGTCGGAAAGGTCGTAGCCCAGGAAATTAACGACGACTTCAGGCTGCAGGCTCTTGAGCGCGGTGCGCATGGCCGCCGCGTCTTTGCGGTCCGCCTGGACAGCCCGGTAGCCGGGCGGGACAGCAGTCTTGCCCCGGGTCAGTACCATGATTTCATGGCCGCGCTGGTGTAATAGAGCGACGCAGTCGGCCGAGATGTTGCCCGTGCCGCCGAGGAAAAGGATCTTCATAATTGCGACTGGTTGCAGGACAATACCTTGATCTTGATCTGGGGCCAAGCTACGGGTCCCAGTGCAGCCTTTCCAGTCGAGTAGCAGGCACCATCTCCGCGTGGCCGTCGGCAAAGCCAACCATATAGGCGTTGGCGTGCCGGGGCTTGGGAGGCAACAACTCGCGCCCGCCGGCCAGATTCCAGCCGCCGTCGACCTCGAAGATCAGCACGGTCTGGGCGGGTGCCTGGACATCTTTCGTCTCGCGCCCGGCCAGGCGGGCGTTGATGGCATAATGGCAGCGTTGGCCTGGCTTGCCCTGCGGGCAGAGGAAAGGCTGCGCACTCTTGACGTAGGGCATGAGGGCGTCGCACCAGTTCGTGCCCGCCGGGAAGAGGTTCTTGTTGTCGTCGGCATACATGATCAGGCCAAGGTTGAGCTGCTTGACGTTGTTCATGCAATTGATGCTGGCGGCCTTCTGTTTGGCTTTCGCCAGGGCGGGCAGGAGCATAGCGGCGGGGATGGGAAGCAAGAGCAGAAAGGCGGCGGAAACAATCGTGCCAGCCAGGGCGATGCCTTGTCCCCCGAGCTGGCCGTTGCGCTTGCTGATGCGGACCAGGGCGATGATACCCAGGATCAGCCCCACCAACGAGGTAATGCCGCAGGTCAACAGCCCCAGGCAGCCGAGGACCAGGGACGTTATAGCCAGGCCGCTTGTCTTGGCCGGCGACGGCGGTGGGGATATCGCGGCGGGCGCTGCCTGGTCTGTGGGCGACGCGGCTGGCTGCAGGGCCTCAGCAAATTCCGAGAATTCGGCCAGCGGTTTCCAGTCGGGCGAACCCGCAGCTTGCATTTTAGTCTGCCCATTGGCGCGGCCTTGCGCAATCCACTGACGGATTTGGCCTTCGCTGACAGGGCCGTATTCCTTTTGGTCGGCACCGAGAATCTTGAACATAGGCGTATGAGGGTATTGGGGTGTGTTTGCCGGCATCAGAGGCAGGCTGGCGGCGAACCGGCCTTCAGGCGGCGTGCGACACATTGAGTAGCGAGCCTGCTCACGGCAAGGAGCATAGTTAAGTATGGGGCCGTGTCAACGCGTTAATGGCGCGTTGATGGCGAATTGAACGCGCATCCATTGAGTAGGGTCTTCCCTGGAAGGGAGCAAAAATAGGAGCAAAAATAGCTCTTGCATTCCCTGGAAGTCCGGTATGAAATGCAGTATTCATTAGTGACAGATGCCGGTGTAATTATTTTCATAAGAGCACATGATGGCAATGTTTGGCATAGCAACAGGGGTTGGAGCGGTCAACGCGGATTAACGCGCGCGTATGGCCCACAAATTGACCACTTGCACGTTCTGCGGGGTCGGTTGCGGGATGTACCTGGAAGCCGTGGGCAACCAGATAGTGGGAGCTTATCCCAGCATGTCGCACCCCACGAACGAGGGGCGAATCTGCGTGCGGGGGTGGCATGTGCATGAAGTGGCCAGCTCGCTGGACCGTCTGAAAAGCCCGTTGCTGAAGGCGGATGGCCAGTTCCGGGAGGTGTCGTGGGATGAGGCGATCGGCTTCATCGCCGGCCGGATGAAGGAAATCCGCGCCCGGCATGGCCCCGACGCGCTGGCATTCCTGAACTCGCCGCGCTGCTCGAACGAGGAGGCGTACTTGCTGCAAAAGCTGGCCCGGGCGGTCATTGGCACGAACAACGTTGACCACGGCACCGGGGTTTATTGCAACAACTCGATCAACGTGCTGCTCGACATGCTGGGCGTGCCGGCAACCACCAGCTCCATTAGCGAACTGGCTCGCAGCGAGGTGATCGTGGTGGACGGCGTGGACCTGGCGCGCCAATTGCCGACGATCGGGGGGGCCGTGCTGCGGGCAAAGCTGGCGGGGGCGAAGCTCGTGGTGATTGACAGTCGGCGGCATCGGGTGGCGGAGAGCGCGGACTTCTTCTTGCAGCTCAAGCCTGGGACGGAGCCGGTTCTCTACGGGGCGATGGCCAAGGTGATCGTAGATCGAGGGCTGATGAACCTGCCGTTCATCAAAGCACATTGCCGGGGCTACGAGGAGTTTCTAGCGCGGGTGCGCGATTACGACCTGCTGGCGGCAGCCGAATCCTGCGGTGTGGCGGCGGAACAGATCGAGGCAGCGGCGCTGGCGTATGCCCGCGCCCGGTCGGCGGCGATACTATATTCGACGGGCATCGAAGCGCGGGACGCCGCGCCGGTGGAGGCCATCGTGAACCTGGCGCTGCTGACCGGCCAGCTTGGCAAGGAAGGGGCTGGCATCTTCGCGCTGACGGAACATAACAACCTGCAAGGTGTCTGCGATATGGGGGTGTTGCCGGACCGGCTGCCCGGATATCGGAAGATCGCCGACGACGGCGCGCGCGCGGAGGTGGAGGCGGTCTGGGGCGTCCAATTGCCTGCCAAGCCGGGCTTGGCCTCGCGTTCGCTGCTGGCGGATCGGGGCAAGGGCCAGGTGCGGGCGCTCTGGCTCTGCCGCTACGACCCGGTCAGCACCGCGTTCTTCGGGGACGCGGCCAACGTCTTGCAGCAGTGCGAGCTGGTGGTGGCGCAGCATCTCTTCCTGACCGAGAGCGCCCGGTATGCCCATGTGGTCCTGCCGACCACGGCGTTCGGCGAAGAGCGAGTCACCTTCACGAACACCGAGCGGCGGATTCAACTGGCCGAGCAGGTTATCGAGCCGCTGCCCGGGACGAGTCCCGCATGGCAGCAGTTGACCCAGGTGGCACGGGCCCTGGGCGCGGATTGGAAGTATGACTCGGCAGCCGATGTCATGGACGAGATCGGCACGGTGGTACCATTCTACAGCGGGGCCAACTACGCCAACCTGGCCGCTGAATACGGCCGACAATGGCCCTGCACCAAAGACCGCCCGCTCGGCACGCGGTCGCTCTTCGCCGAAGGGCTGCCGGCAGGAGGCTTCAAGTTCATGCCCATCACCCGGGACATTCAGGTGACAGCCCCAGCCGATTATCCGCTGACGCTGGTATTCGGCCACTCGCTCTACTACTGGAATCAGAACGTGCTCATCCAGCACAGCGAAACTCTGAAACGCGAGTATCGCATGTTGCTGCTCGACTACCCGGAAGGCTTTGTGGAGATGAATCCGGATGACGCCAAACAGCTCGGCATCCGGGATGGTGAGAAGATTCGCCTGCACGCGGCGGGCGGTTCGGCGGTGACGGCTGCGCGCGTCACGCCCGAAGTGCGCCGCGGGGCGGTGTTCGTGCCGTACTTCGTGCGGCAGGTGCAGCAGCAGATTCGCGGCACGACGGAGAACGGCGTGCAGCTCATCCCGGTCCGCGTGGTAAAGGAGGCAGGATGAAGGCTAGAATACTGGAGCACGGGGATGTGCTGAAGATTGTGGACCTGCTCCGCGAGCAGGGACACGAAGTCTTCGCCCCGTTTGCCGGGCGCGGGCGCGACACATGGTTCGACCTGGTCACCGACGAGAACCGTGGCCGCGTGCAGGTGCATTTGCCGAATCCGTATTATCCGCCCAAGCGATTCGTGCTGCCGCACATTGAGCGGTTGATGAAGGTGCGGAAGAGCAACGGTGACATTCAAATCGAGCCGACCTACCGGGACCGGAAGCGGGCTATCTTTGGCATCCGCTCATGCGACGTGGCGGGCATCTGGCATCTCGACCGCTTCTATCTGGGACGCGATTTCCGTGACCTCTACTACGAGAAGCGCCGGAAGAATCTCTTCCTGGTAAACGTCGTCTGCACCGATCCGGAGCGCGATATTGGCGAGGAGTGTTTCTGCCCCTGCGCCGACACCGGCCCGGCGGCGCGCGAGAACTTTGACCTGCAAGTGATGGATCTGGGGGATGAGTTCATGGTGGTGGCGGGCAGCCCTGCGGGGGAGGCGTTCTTTGCCAACCCCATGTTCAAGCAGGCCACCGAGGCGCATGTCGAGAAGCGCCGCGCTATCCTGGGCGAGGTCCGCAAGCGCTTCAAGACCACGACGAGCTGGTTCCCGGCGACGGTACGCTATGTCTCCCAGGGGACCATCCTGGACAAGACGTGGGAGGAAATCGGCAGCCGCTGCCTGGAGTGCGGCGGTTGCACTTACGTCTGCCCGGCGTGTACGTGTTTCACCGTGAGCGACCGGCAGATCGGCCCGGGTGAGATCGAGCGGGTGCGCATTTGGGACGCCTGCGCGCTGAGCGGTTTCACGCGCATGGCGGGTGGTCATAATCCGCGCCGCGCCGTGCATGACCGCCGCAACCGGCGTTTCTTCCGGAAGCTGGCGCACTATTTCATCCAGCGGGAGCTCTCGATGGCCTGCGTCGGGTGCGGTCGCTGCGCGGCGGTGTGCCACGGAGACATCGGCATGCCGAGCGTGGTGGAGATGATCCGGCGGGCGACCGCTGAAAATGACAAGCTGCAACCGGTATGAGCAGACGACACAGAGGAACCCCTCACCCCAGCCCTCTCCCCTTCGGAAGGGGAGAGGGAGTAGCATCGGCAGGTTTGGGGAGTAGCAGCGGACGTCAGTCCGCTCAAACATCCTCCTCAGTAATTTCAGGTTTCGGGCTTCGGATTTCGGTATGAGCTGCGTCGCGCATAATTCCGCATCCGCTGCCGCCGTGGCGACGGAGAACATCTATCTGCCCAAGCTGGTTGTGCTGGATCGGGTGACCGACGACATCCCGGAAGTGCGGACCTTTTATTGGCACTTCGAGGACGCGACCGAGCAGGCCAAGTTCAAGCACTTTCGCCCGGGTCAGTTTGCCCAGGTCTCACTCTTCGGCATTGGCGAGTTCCCGGCGTCCCTTCCTCCGAGCCCGACCGAGGAGGAAACGTTCTTCACCATCCGGCAGGTGGGCAGTTGCACGGCGGCGCTGCACCAGCTTAAGCCCGGGGAGAAGTTTGCGGTGCGCGGCCCCTACGGCAACGGGTTCAGGATGGAGGACTACTACGGCAAGAACCTGGTGTTCGTCGCGGGCGGCATTGGGCTGATACCACTCCGTTCCTGTATTGTTTATGCGCTCAAGCACCGCGACAAATACCAGCGCATCCAGATCTACTACGGCTCCAAGACGCCGCGGGAGCTGATGTATCTGCCCAATCTGCGCGAGTGGCAGCAGTCGTCCGGCATTGAGTGCTATCTGACGGTGGACCGCTCGGCGGACAGTTGGAGCGGCAACGTGGGCGTGGTGGGCAGCCTGTTCAAGCAGCCCGGAGTGCAGGTGCCGGTGGAGAACACCACCGCGTTTGTCTGCGGCCCGCCGGTCATGTTCCGCTTCGTGATCAAAGACCTGCTGGCGATGGGCTTCCGGGAAGGGGACATCGTCTCCACTCTGGAACGGTATATGAAATGCGGCGTCGGCAAGTGTGGCCACTGCTGTATCGGCGTGGCATACGTCTGCGTGGATGGGCCGGTGTTCACCTACGAGCAGATCAAGAAACTCGGGGAGGATATCTGATGCCCGACCTGCGCGAACAACTCCAGCAACTCCTCCAGGGCCGCGTGTGCCTGATGGGCCTCGGCAACATCGCGTATGGGGATGATGGGTTCGGCGTCAGGTTGGCGGAAGCACTTATTAGCAGTGCTTCGGTCGTCGGGATTCGATGTCGAGTCATCATTGCCGGCACGACTCCGGAATGGCTGATTGGCCGTGTGGTTGACGAGCATTCTGACCATGTTGTCTTCCTGGACGCCGTGGAATTCGGAGGGTCGCCCGGTTCAGTCGTGCTGCTGAACTCGGATGAAATGGCTGCCCGCTTCCCGCAGATTTCCACCCACAAACTCTCCCTGGGGCTGTTGGCGAAGCAAGTAGAGGCGAATGGTCGGACGAAAACGTGGCTGCTCGGCGTGCAGCCGGAGTCGCTCCGGTCGGGCGAAGAGCTAACCCCGGCAGTCCGAACGACCTTTGAACTCATGCTCGACCTGCTAGGAGCTTGTTTGAAGAGTAGCAGCCGAGGTGACGAGGCTCTAACATCTCAGGAATGCTGGCTCAAACAACCCGAATGCTTGAGCCTCGTTACCTCGGCTGCTACCAGGACCACGGAGGTGAGGGCATGACACCAGAGCAATCAGTCATCGCTGCCATCGTCATCTGCATCGTCGGCGCAGTAGTGACGTTGCTGGCCTCGCGCAATAAGACCGTCGCGGGCTGGCTGGCCTTCATTTTCACTACGGCGACGGCAGTGGTGATTATCTCGACAGTCGCCCACGTGCTCATCTCAGGTCCGGGACACCAGCAGGAGTTCCCGATCATCCCGCAGATCGGGTTGGTGCTGCGCGTCTATGTGGACGGTTTGACGGCTGTATTCCTCCTTCTGGCGGCTCTGATATCGGTGCCGGCTGCGCTGTATTCCATCGCCTATATGCGGAACTACGAGGGCTATAGCGTGGCGCGCTATTATCCCTATTTCCTGCTCTTCCTGGCCGCGATGTATGGGCTGGTCAGCACCACGGACATGATGTGGTTCTTCTTCATCTTCTGGCAGATGATGACGCTGCCAGGCTATGCGCTGATTCGGTTCGAGCACAAGAACCCCTCCAATATCCGCGCAGCCAATAAGTATCTCATCATGATGCAGATTGCCTGCGCGGCGACCATGATCGGCGCCGAGTTGCTGGCCGTGACCGGCGCGGCGGCCAGCGGCAGCGCGGGCCTGAAGTATGATTTCGACACGGTGAGCGCGAATCTGCCGGCGATGCTGAGCACGAGGCCGACCGCCACGGCGCTGGCCTTCGCTTTGTTCCTGATTGGGTTCGGTATCAAGATGGGCATGTGGCCGTTCGGCCAGTTCTGGCTGCCGGACGCACACCCTGCCGCGCCGTCGCCCGTGAGCGCTATGCTCTCCGGTGTGATGATTAAAACAGGGGTGTATGGCCTGATGCGCTACTTCCTGTGGCTGGTGCCGCCTGCCGGGCAAGCTGATTACCCGCTGGCGAAGTGGGGCTTGCTTGTCGCGCTGCTGGGCACGATCACGCTGTTTACTGGCACGATGCAGGCGCTCAAACAGGAACAAACAAAGCGCCTGCTCGCCTTCCACAGCATCGGCCAGATCGGCTACATCCTCCTGGGCACCGGGGTATGCATGAGTCTCCTGCCGGCCATGGGGCCCAACGCCAAGGCACTTGCAGCGATCGGTCTGTTCGGCGCCCTGCTCCACGTCCTCAACCACGGGCTGTTCAAGGCCCTGCTGTTCCTCAACGCCGGATCCATGCTGCACGCGACGGGCACCCAGGACCTGAACAAGATGGGCGGGCTGATGAAGTTCATGCCGCTGACGGCTGTAACGGCCATGGTGGCCTCCTTCTCGATCTCGGGTGTGCCGCTGTTCAATGGCTTCGTGAGCAAGTGGACCATTTACGTGGCGGCGGTGCAGGGGACGGCCTCGGCGAAGTATCTCGCGGTGTTCGCCGTCATTGCCATCCTGACCAGCGCGCTTACGTTGGCGTCGTTCATCAAGTTTTTTGGAGTGAGCTTCCTTTCGCGGAGCAGCACGCTGGTGACGGCTCGGGCCGCCGAGCACGGCCGGCTCGAAATCGGATGGTCCATGCAGTTGCCGCAGGTCGCGCTGGCCCTGGCGTGCGTGCTGCTGGGAGTGGTGCCGGCGATTGGGTTCCGCCTCATGCAACTGGCCTTGGACGCCAGCAGCCAGGGATACGGAACTGCTCTGGCCAAGGCCGCCCCGATGCAGACCGGCCTTTGGGCGGGTGTGGAGACGTTCCAATCCACGGCTCTGTTTGCGCCGCTCGTGTTCGCTCTGGTGCTGGGCTTGTTGTTCCTCGTGGTGCGCGGGCTCTCCAAACTCGGCAGCGCGTCGCGGCGGGCTGCCGCGCCCTGGCTCTGCGGCTATGTCAGCGAAGCCGACTGCCACCGCTACTCGGCCCACAACTTCTACGGGGAGATCAAACGTTACTTCCGCTGGCTGGGCGGCATGCCCAAGCACGTGGAGGGGCAGCGAAAGGACACTAAATGAGTTCCTGCGCCCTGTTCCCCCTCACCCCAGCCCTCTCCCTCAGGGAGAGGGGGAACCGTATCCAGCCTCGCCACAAATCAGGGCCGGTCCACTTCGTGCTAACCGGGATAACTTGGCTCCCTCTCCCCAAGGGAGAGGGCAGGGGTGAGGGGAAAGGGAGTGTTCGTCCTCCCTGCGCAGGTGCTCTGGTTCTCCAATCGCCAACCCATCCACCATGATCGCCCGCGAACGACTAAACCAGTTGAAGGAGAAGTTCGGCCCGGCCATCCAGCGGGCGGACTTGCCGGGCGATAGTCGCTTGTTTGTCTTTGTGGAGCCGTCCGCTCTCAAGGCTATCTGCCAGCACATCTTCCGCGACTTGGATGCCCGCTACGTCACCAGCATCGGCCTGGACGACCGGCCTTGCTCCGGCAAGTTCCTCGTCGCGCACGATTTCGCATTCGACCGGGACCACCTGCTCTGCAGCGTGCTCGCCTACCTGCCGGCCGACAATCCCAAGGTGGATAGCATCTCCGACGTCGTGCCGGGCGCCAGTTGGGCCGAGCGGGAAATGCGCGACCTGGTGGGCATCGAGCCCGTGGGGCACCGTTACCTGAAGCGTTTGGTGCTGCCCGACGGCTGGCCTGACGGGATGCATCCGCTGCGCAAAGACGTGCCCTGGAATCATGTGCCCGCCGGCTACGACGAGGAGCGCGAGTTCACGTTCGACGAACCGCCGGAAGGCTGTATGGTGGTGCCCTTCGGGCCATTTCACCCCACTCTGGATGAGCCGGCGCATTTCCGGCTCTACGTGGAAGGCGAGATGGTGCGCGGCTGCGAATATCGCGGGTTCATGGTGCATCGCGGCATCGAGAAGCTCGCCGAGTCTGTCCTCACTTATAACGACATCCCGATGATGGCGGAGCGCATCTGCGGCATTTGCGGCTGCGTGCATAACGTGACTTACGCCCAAGCCGTCGAGACTGCTGTGGCGCTGCGTGCCCCCCCGCGCGCCGAATACATCCGCACGATCATGCTGGAGATCGAGCGCTTGCATAGCCACCTCTTGTGGGTGGGGCTGGCCTGCCACATCGTGGGCTTCGACACGCTTTTCATGCAGAGCTGGCGCATCCGCGAGCCGATCATGTGGATCGCCGAGAAGATCAGCGGCAACCGCAAGACTTATGCCCTGTGCGTCATCGGAGGCGTGCGCTGGGATATTACACCTGAAGTGCGAGCCGAACTGCGCCAGGTGCTGGATAAACTGGAGGCTGAGTGGCGGGCGGTTGTCGCCGCGGTGAGCAAGGACAAGAACATCCAGAAGCGCACGCGCGGCGTAGGCGTTGCGGACATGACGCTGGTCAAGAACATCGGCCTCATCGGCCCGGTGGCGCGGGCGGCGGGCGCGGACATTGATTGCCGGCGCGATCATCCTTATGCCGCCTACGACCGCGTGGATTTCGACGTGATTACTGAGTTCGGCTGTGATGTCTGGTCGCGCGTGGTGGTGCGCATGAAGGAAGTGTTCGAGGCCATCCGCATCATCCGCCAGTGCCTGGAGAAGATGGAAGACGGGCCGCTGCAAGTGCCGATCAAAGATGAACTGCCCGTAGGGCGAATAGGGGTGTCGTCGGTCGAGGCCCCGCGGGGCGAGAGCCATCATTTCGTCATCACGGGCGAGAATAATCGTCCGCATCGCTGGCGGGTGCGCGCCCCGACCTACCAGAACTTGCAGGCGGTGCCGATGATGATCAAAGACCAGCAACTGGCCGACATGACGATCTCGCTCGGCAGCATTGACCCCTGCTTCTCCTGCACGGATCGGATGGAGACGATTGACCTAAAGTCGGGCGTGACGAAGGTATGGTCGCAGCAGGAGTTGGAGAGCATGACGAGAAGGGGAAAGGCGTGAGGTGAAATCCGAAAACCGAAATCCGAAACCCGAAGGAAGCCCGAAATCCGAAGGCCGAAGGGCCTGCTGTTTGCCAACGCCTTCGGATTTCGGCCTTCGGATTTCCTTCGGATTTCGGCCGTCGGTTTTCGGATTTCAGATTCCACACCCCGGGCTATGAAACTTGCTTGGATCATCCTAAGCGCCCTGTGCAACGTCGCCATCGTGCTGCTCGTAGCCCCCTTCTTCCAGGGCGTGCTGCGCAAGATCACCGCGCTCATCCAATCGCGCCAGGGACCGCCACTGTGGCAGCCCTACTTCGATTTGTTGAAGCTGCTGGGCAAGGAAGACATTGAGTCAGGCCAGACCCCGGTCATGCAGAGGTTTGCGGCCTACCTGTCGCTGACCACGGTGCTTACGCTCGCCTGCCTCATGCCGATGGGCTTCCCGGCGCCATTAGACGGGGCAGGGGACGCTATCCTGGTCATCTACCTGCTGACGCTTTCCGGCATTTGCACGTTGCTGGCGGGTTTGGCCGCCGGTTCCACCTACTCGCTGGTAGGCACCAGCCGCGAAATGATGACCATGATCGCACTGGAACCGCTGCTGGCCGTGGCAATCGTGACGGGCGCAGTTCATACCGGATCGTTTCGGCTGGACACGGTGCTGAATGGGTCGGTCTATGCCTCCAGCGGCTTCCCGTGGTCGGGAGCAATCCTGCTGGGGGTGATGCTGCTTTCCTTCCAGGCGTTCGTGCAGCGGGTGCCGTTTGATATTTCAGAGGCGGAGACCGAGTTGATGGAGGGGCCACTCATGGAATATTCGGGGCCGAAACTGGCGCTGTTCAAGTATGCCCAGATGGCGAAGCTGGTCATTTATAGCGCGCTGTTTGTGGGGCTGTTTGTGCCGTGGGGTTCGGCTCTGCCATTCCCGCTGAGCTGGCTGATCTTCTGGGCCAAGGTGTCCGGGTTGGTCCTGCTGGTCACGCTCGTCGCGGCTACACACGCCCGCTACCGGATTGACCAGGCCATTCGATTCTTTGCGTCGCTGCTGGTGGTGGCGCTGGGCGCATTGATACTTGCAAGCTATGGATACTAAGAAATCCGAAACCCGAAACCCGAAACCCGAAGGAAATCCGAAGCTCGAAATCCGAAGTGCTGCGGCCGGATGCTTGCCTTCGGCCTTCGGACCTCGGATTTCGGCCTTCTTTCGGATTTCGGATTTCGGCCTTCGGATTTCAACGTTATGTCTGTGCTGAGCAAACTGAAAGAAGCCGTCATCTGCCTGCGAGCGGGGCGTGTGACCTTGCCTTACCCCGCTACAGCGCGGCCCGTGCCGGAGAAGTTCCGTGGGCGGCCGATTTTCGACGCGGCCAAGTGCATCGGCTGCGCCGGTTGTGCCAGCAATTGTCCGTCGCGCGAAATCCTGGTGGTGGATCTCTGCCAGGAGATTCGCATCCTGCAATACCTTGGCCGCCGTTGCACGTACTGCGGGCGCTGCGCCGATGTATGCCCCGAGAAGGCGATTACCATGAGCCATGAGTTCGAGACCGCGACCAATTGCATCGGAGACATCCGGCAGCGGCTCGACCTGTTCATGAGCACCTGCCAACGCTGTGGGCGCTGCTTCAAGGAGCCGTCGCACCTGGAGCAGTTGAAGCAGAAGGGCTATCGCTTTGACGATGTGCAGAACGAGCGATGGGTGCTCCGCTCGCAGGCGTATCTGACAAGCGAGGCGGCCGTGGATGACATGAAGATTGAGATTTAGCGATGTTTAGCGTGTTTAGCGGGCAATCCAATTAGCGGGCAACCCCAATGTTAAAAACCCTCTGCCAGAAGATGTTCGGCCGGTCGCTGTGGGTGTATCATGCCAACAGCGGCGGGTGCAACGGCTGCGACATTGAGGTCCTCAATGTCCTCACCCCCTACTACGATGTCGAGCGCTTCGGCATCAAGTTGGTCGGCTCGCCGCGCCATGCCGATGTCATGCTCTGCCAGGGCCCGGCGATGCGAGCCACGGCCAAAGCTCTTCGGCGCGCCTATGAGGCTATGCCGGCGCCCAAGCTCGTCTTCGCCATTGGCTCGTGTGCCTGCGGGGGCGGCATCTGGTTTGATTCCTACTCGGTCCTTGGGCCAGTCGAGAAGATCGTCCCCGTGAACTTCTATATTCCCGGCTGTCCCCCGCGGCCCGAAGCGATCATCTACGGCGTAGCGGTCGCAGTGGGCCTGGTGGACAAAAAGACCGCCCCGGTGCAGTTCAAGCAATTGGAGATGCCCATCCCGCGCTACCATCCGAGCGACCTGCGCGGCTCCGGCGAAATGGTCGTTTACGAAAAGGCCGAGAAGGTCTAGCGGTCCCTACTGGCTATCCACGCCATGGACGGCCATGCGTAGCGAGTAGAGGCATTTGCTGGCGGTGATGAACAGCGTCTGCCGGTCCTTGCCGCCAAAGCATACGTTCGCGGCCCAGGGCTCTGGTACGTCAATGTGCTCGATCCGCTTCCCCTCGGGATCAAAGACTGACACCCCTTTACCGGTGAGGTAGATGTTGTTTTCGCTGTCAATAGTCATCCCGTCGGAACCCATCTCACAGAACAGCTTCTTCTCCTTGAGCGAGCCATCCGCCAGAATGCGGTAGCGGTAGGTCTTGCTGGCACCAATATCGGCCACGTAGAGCAACATGCCATCCGGCGTGCCGATGATGCCGTTGGGCTGCTTCAGGTCGTCTATTATGCGCGTCAGCGTCTTGTGATCCGGCGCAAGATAATAGACGCATTCTTCCATCTCCTTAGGGCCGCGTTTCCAATACGGACGCTTGTAGTGCGGGTCCGTAAAATACAGCCCACCGCCGGGCCTGATCCAGACATCGTTGGGACCATTGAGCAGCTTGCCCTGATAGTCCTTCACAACCACAGTGGTCTTGCCGGTGGGGTCAATGCGCCACAGCTCGTTCTTTTCATCGGCGCAGGCCCAGAGGTTGCCCTGGGGGTCGAAAGATAGCCCGTTGGCGCGCCCGCACGGCTGCATGAAGGTGGAGAGCTTGCCATCAATGCTCCACTTGACGATGCGGTCGTTGGGCTGGTCGGTGAAAAACACGTTCCCCTCGCGATCGCTGGCTGGCCCCTCAGTGAAAAGGAAGTCACCGGCCAGCTTCTGCAGCGTGGCTCCGGGGGCGATGATCTTGCTCTCCGCCGCCAGCAGGGGCGCGGCGCAAAGGGAACTCAGGAAGAGTTGGATGAAATATTTCATATCGGTCTTACTTCGCAGATCGAAAACCAACGGCGGCGAGGTGTAAAGGCAGAAAGCACCGGCCCAAATCCGAAACCCGAAGGCCGAAGCCCGAAAGAAGTCCGGAGGCCGAAGGCCGAACTCACAGGAAAGGCTGAAGGCTGAAGGCTAAATGCTAAAGGGGGCTACCCGGTTCTTACCCTAACAGCCTCGTCACAAAGGCCGCCCTGCCCACTGGTCTCCGTTGACAACTGCCGCGACGGAAACCAGTCTGGAGTGGTGATCTCCGACGGAACAGGTTCCCGCGCGACAGCCTTCGCCCAGTGGGTGATGAAGGTGCCGCGGGTGCTCTGGAAGAACTTGTGGGCCGCGCCGCTGGTGGGCGCCCTCATCTTCGCCCTGGTCGGACTGTGGGTTCGCAGCCGGGTGGAACAGACTACCCGCGACGAAATCGCCGCCCGCTTGCAAACCGTCCTGCATGCGAACATTAACGCGCTGCGCCTGTGGTTTACCGAGCGGCAGTACGACGCCAAGTCATTGGCCTTGGATTTGCGGGTCCAGGCCGCGATTGCGGAGCTCGATGCGTTGGCGAAAGATACGAACACCGCGGAGCTGGCCCTGGCCGATTCAACCCCGGCGCGCACTTTGCGGCTCCACTTGCAGCCCCTGCTGCAAGCGCAGGATTATCTGGAATACGTGGTGGTGTCTCCGGACAAACGGATTCTGGCCTCGACCGACCCGTCGCTCATCGGGATACGGGCTCCGCGTCCATACGACCTGTTTCTGAACAAGGCGCTGGACGGGCACCTGGCCGCGTCCCGGCCGTTTGCTCGCCAGGCCAATCAGAGCCAGCGGACGGAAGGCCCAACCATGTTCGTCGCCGCGCCAGTCAAATCCACCAACAACGCTATTATCGGCGTCCTCTGTCTCCGCATGAAGCCGGAGAAGGAGTTCTCCAGCATCTTTTCGGTCGCCCGCATGGGCAAGACCGGCGAATCCTACGCCTTCGACCGCAGCGGCCTGATGCTCACGGCCACACGCTTTGATCCGGAACTCAAGACGCTGGGCTTGATCCCCCCGGGTCGGGGGAACACCGCGATCCTCAACCTGAAGCTGCTCGATCCGGAAGAGGATCTGCGGCCCGGCGAGCAACCCGCCAAGCCGCGCAACCAGCTTAACCTGACCCGCATGGCTGCTTCCGCTACAATGGGCAATAATGACTTCGAGGTGCGCGGCTATCGGAATTATCGCGGCATGGAAGTCGTGGGCGCCTGGGCCTGGCTGCACGATTACGGCATGGGCGTCGCCACCGAGGAATCGGTGGATGAAGCTTTCACGACTCTCTATGTCCTGCGGCGCGCTTTCCTGGTTCTGTTCAGTTTGCTGGTCGCGAGCGGGGGCGCTCTCTTTGGCTTCACGCTCTTGGTCGAACGGCTGCAGGCTTCCGCGCGCAAGAACGCTCTCGCCGCCCGGCGGCTGGGCCAATACGTGCTCGTGCAGGAGATCGGTCGTGGTGCCAACGGTATGGTTTATCGTGCCCGCCATTCCCTGCTGCGCCGTCCGGTGGCGATCAAGCTGCTGAGCCCGGACATGACCAACGAGACAAATACCGCCCGCTTCGAGAACGAGGTCCAGATGACCAGCCAACTCACCCATCCGAATACTGTGGCGATCTATGACTACGGGCGCACGCCGGAGGGATTGTTCTACTTCGCTATGGAATATCTGGCCGGCATTGACCTTGACCAACTGGTGCGGCAATTCGGCGCGCAACCCGAGGGGCGCGTCATCCACATCCTGCGCCAGATCTGCGGCTCGCTTTCCGAGGCGCATCGGATCGGTTTGATCCACCGCGACGTCAAGCCGGCCAATATCATCCTCACCCGGCGGGGCGGGGTCTGCGACCTGGTGAAAGTCCTCGACTTTGGACTGGTGAAGGCGGTGAATCGGGGGACGGCGGTCGGCATGAAGGCCGATGCAGTGGTCGGCACGCCGCACTTCATGTCGCCGGAGGCGGTCGAAAATCCGGAGAACGTTGACAGCCGCGGTGACCTCTATTCACTCGGGGCGGTGGGCTACTGGCTTCTCACAGGGAAGACGCTGTTCGACCATGACAATGTCGAAGAACTGCTCGTCGGCCAGGTGAAGGAGTCGGCACCGCACCCTTCCGAACGACTTGGCAAGCCATTGTCCCCCGACCTCGCCGACCTCATCATGCACTGCCTCGCGAAGCAGCCCGAGCAGCGCCCACCCACTGCCGAGGCGCTGGAGCGCGCGCTGGCGGGGTGCGTCTCGGCGGGTGGTTGGACGCCGCAGGACGCCGAGCAATGGTGGCGGGCGAATGTGACGGCCGTGGAGGCCTTGCCCGCGGCTGCTATGGCGGAAAAAACGCTGGTCATTGCGCCGCGCAGCTAGCTCGGGTTGGCCCTGCGGCGCGGGGTCCAACTGGCCAGCAATTCTCATTATGGCCAGGTCAGCCCAAATCCGAAACCCGAAGGAAATCCGAGATCCGAAGGCCGATTCCGCCAGCTCACCCTTTAACGCAGAGGCACTGCAGAGATTCGCAGAGGTTCGCAGAGAGTAGTCTGTCTCTGCGTTTCTCCGCGTTCCTCCGCGTCTCGGCGTTAAGCCCGGTTCCCGAATCCGAAACCCGTAGTCCGAGTCTTCCTCTCATTAACACCCAACTTCAGTTGGGTGAACCACGCCCCCG
>CAIWJG010000476.1 GCA_903912925.1 uncultured Verrucomicrobia subdivision 3 bacterium
ACTGATAAGAATTTGGTTTTTGCGCGCCCGCAGGTACTCAGCGCTGCGCGGGTGATTCGGCGCTGGGTTGATGGTTTGGGTTCGGCATTTGGAGTGATCGGATTCATGGCGATTACTTCTATTTGTGTTTGGGTTCAGTATGTGGCGTGATTGCATTCATAGCGATTACTTTCATTTGTGTTAGTGCAACTTTGGCCTCCGCCGACCGTCGGCGGCTGCTGGGGTATGTAATGTCCGAACCAGGCCCGCACTTACTCGACGGCGCGGTAGAACTTCGCAGCGTTCGCGGCAGGCACCGCGTAGGGGCTGTTGGTTGTCGTGTTGTTCCATGGGCCGAGCGGGGCGTCGGCGGACTGCAATTCACCGAGGAAGTTGATCACCACTCCGGTCCCGTCACGATCAATGGCCACCTTATGACCCAGAGGCTCTCCACAATTGGCTAGCTTCTCTCGCATCACCGGGGTCAGGAACTTAATCATCTCAATATTGGTCGTAAAGCAATTCGTATCAGTGAAGTCCCAGTTGGTAACATTGAGACTGTTGGGCGTTGGAGCGGCGCTGGGCACAGCGAATATGCGGGCTGCGCCGATGGAATAACCGCGTGATTTATCGGCACACGATCCGGGCGTGACTTCGGGGTCAATATCGGTCGTCACGATGGAAATGGTGTCGTCGGTGTTGCGGAATATCTCGAAAGTGCGGAACTCCTGAGGTAAATCTCTTAAGGAGGGGCATTCCACTTCCCAGAAGTCGTATTCCGGGTCATTATACTTTGATAGTTGTGCTTTCACATTGTTTCTGTGCATATGCCCGGCGACCCACAGGATGAGGTTGGGATAGTGGTGGAGGGTGGCCACCAGAGTTGCGTTGGTTATGGCAGAATTGGTGCTTCCTGGCAGGTCAATGAGTTCAATCGGTATGTGCGCCGCGATGATCATGAGCTTTTCTTCGGCCTGTCCCCTGTCAAGTTCACCGACCAGCCAATTAAACTGATTGGTAGTGAGACCTCCCTGCCCGTTGCGCCAATCAAGATTCTGGTCGGTCATGGTATCGTCGAGCACAATGACTTTGAGCGGCAGATTCGACTTGGGCTCGAAGCTGTAACAGGCAAGATTGTTGGTGACGTTCCACTGGCTGAAACCGTGGCCCACCGGCTTTGATTTGGTGGTGAAGAATTCCTTCATGAAGTTGGTGGTCTCGATGTAATAGCGGTTCGTATCGGGCGCAACCATCGGCGTGTTGGTGACGTCGCCGACGATAAAATTGGTGACAGGCCCCACACCTATGATGGTGCCGTAAGGCGTGCTGCCGTTAACGGTGCCCATGAAGTGGGTGCGGCTGTTGATGCCTTCGGTATCCAAATCTCCAAACAGGAGGACCTGGTTGTTGGTGTAAGACTCCCGCAGGTATTCGGTCACAACGAGCGAACCGGCCCAGAAATGGTCGTGGTTGCCGAGCGTCTGATACCAGGGGATTTCGGGATTGAGCCCGGCGGCCTGGAACGGTTTCTGATAGTCAATGGTGGTGGCGCCGGCATTGGTGCCGGAGCTGGGGGTGATATACTGGCCATCCATGATATCAATGAACCATCTCAGTTCGTTGTACTGGCCGCTGTTGCAATCATCGCCCAGGGACATGCCGAAATCGAACGGCATCAGACGGTGCAAGGCGTTGGCGGTCCGGACGGCGGCGTCGAGCACGAAGGTCGTAGAGAGCATTACCGGCGAATAGGCTGAGGAATTGTTATCGCCGGGTGGGAGCGCGACTTTGTTGGTGAGACCGGGCAGCGTTTGGTAGGCGGACCAGTAGGGCCAGGAAGGAGTTTCCTTGTCGGTGAGATGGATGTCGCTGAAGCAGAAAAACGACAAAAGCCTGGCCGCATTGGTTGCTCCCTTGTAGCTGGCGGGCATGTTGGTGCTCCATTTTTGGCGCTCGTCCGAGCCGGCACCCCAGTGCCACGAGCTGTAGCCATTGGTTTCGTAACTGGCGAGGTCCGACACGACAATCCCCGGCACGTTGGTTATGAGCGTTGGCGTCACCGTTCGCTGGCGTGTGCCCAGCTTGGCTCCACTGCCGGAAAGCGGAAGGAGTACGAGAGCCGCGAGGCTGATGATGGGAATGATCTTCAGTCGTTTCATAAGTTTGATGAGTATTTCACGAATAATCACCAATTAAGTATTAACGATCCGGATCTTGCAAGGAATCTTCTAACTGCGGTTCTTCTAATCGGAGCACCTTTTCCATTTCCGGAACGGAGGTGAGATGGGGGTGGGGATGATGAAGTCTTCAAGATGAAACAGGGGTGTTCTAAGGTTCTCCCGTTCCCAGCGAGCAGCTCTCAAATCCGAAGCCCGAAGCCCGAAATCCGAAGGAAATCCGAAGGGCGTGCGGGCGGCTGGCCCATTCGACTTTAGATCGCCCCTGAGCTGAAAGCTCCAGCCCACGATGCGATTGACACCGGGTCGCATCAGATTATCTTGGCTTTTATGGCAACAAAGACGATGCGCATCACATTGCCCGGGGCATTGAGTGGTTACGTAGCGCGAACGGTCAATGGTGGACGGTACCAGGACGCAAGCGAGGTCATTCGCGAGGCATTGCGCCGGATGGAAGCTGCCGACCTGGCCGCTGAACTCGATCAGTTCGATAGCGCCTTTGCCGGCGGCCACGAACGGGCGGAGACTGAGGATGACATCCAGCGGATGGAAGCTGCTGTGCAGGCTGGACGCAAGCGGTGATTGTGGTCGTTTTTGATACGGGCGTTCTCATCAGCGCCATCGGCTGGCGCGGCCCGGCTCATCGTTGTCTGGCGCTGGTTGCCCGGCGGCGCTGTCGGCTGGTGATCTCGGCCGACATCAATGCGGAATATGAATTGCGTGTTCCCGTCGTGCTCGCCGAGGAAGCGCCTCAGGCAAATGCGCTTGGCGCACTTGCCTGGGTCCGGGCCAAGGCCCTTTGGGTGGAAGGGGCTCCGCTGGGCAAGCAACGCTCCCGCGACCTTAAAGATGAAAGGTTCATCGCCGCTGCACTGGCCGCCAGCGTCAAAGCAATCGTGAGTTACGACAGCGATCTATTGGCCCTCCAGAAGCCCTTCGGTATTTCCGTCATGCGGCCTGCCGCATTCCTGCTCTGGATGGAGGCTCGCCCACAAACTGGCGAACGCTCTTGATTCCTGTTATCCGCGAAATCCGTGGTTCCAACTGCTGTCTTTAGGTTCAAGCTGAAACCTCCAGCCCACCAGCGATTGATGAAATGACCTTGCGCGGCGACACCACGAAGGATTACTTTTGTCCCATGACGGTCATTGAAGCACCGCAATCAGTCGTTGGTAGTCCGCAAGACTGATAAGAATTTGGTTTTTGCGCGCCCGCAGGTACTCAGCGCTGCGCGGGTGAGGGAGAATTGGTTTCCGGGCTCAACGAGCATGGCGCAACCGTATTAAATGCCACGCGTGCCGTCAAGAGCCAAATCTTGTCTATTTTCAACCACTCTTGGCCAAGCAACCGGCCGGTTTCTCGTGTGCGGAGCCCAAAACGCGGAAAAGGGAGGTGGCGGAAAGG
>CAIWJG010000477.1 GCA_903912925.1 uncultured Verrucomicrobia subdivision 3 bacterium
AACTTCTCTAAGTCAACGATTCGGCGGCGCGGAGCTCGCGCCGAACGTCGGCGTCGCTGTGACGACCAGGACGTCCCCGTACGAATCGGTGCCGCCATTGGTTCGGATGCGCGCGCGCAGAGTATAGGTTGCGCCCGCCTTCATGGCGGCGACCCGCAGACGGTAGGTGTTCTTTTCGTGGACCGCGCCGGTAAGCCCGAGGTGCTCGTCACGGCCAATCTCCCGCCCGTCCTCGATCAGCGTCACCGACTGGATCTGGAGGGCATGCTGGCCGTGCTGGTACACCAGCGCCACGTCGAGCGGCCCCGGCTGCTTGACCTCGGCCGTGATATTCCACTCCAAATCCTTCCACGTCGCCGACATCGCCTCCGGGGCCCAGGTGCCCAGCCGTACGGCGGGTTTGAAATAGGGGATACCCAGCGCGTCGAGCCGCGGAAGGAACGCCTGCAAGCGGCGGGCGAACTCCGCGCTGTCACGCTTGTCCTGGGGCGTCCAACCCACTTCGGCCAGCGCCAGGATGCGGGGGAAGGTCTTCACGAACACGCGATCGTCTGTGACCATCTCCGTCCATAGCTGGGCCTGGGGGCCGAGAACAAGTTTGCCCTGTTCCGGGGTCAGGCCCCGGACCGGGTCGAGCGCATAGACCCGGGCCAGGGTGAGTGAACCGCCGCCGAAAGACGAGTCTCCCGGCCCTTGCCCATAGTCGAAGTACGTGTAGTCGTGCTGAGATTGAATGGCCCGGAAGCCCTTGGCAACCGCCTCTTCCAGCTCACCGGCGTGCCAGCCGTGTACAATCTGCGCTTCCGGAATCCCGAGCGACAGCCGGTCGGCCCAGGCCACGCTCGTGTGGCCGTGATCACGCACGAACCGGTTCATTTTGTGCATAAACCACTTCTGCATGAGGCGCGGGTCGGTGATGCCCAGTTGCGCCATCCGGGCCTGGCAGCGGGAGCAGACCTTCCAGCGCGTGTCCTCCGCTTCATCGCCCCCAAGGTGGATATAGGGGCTGTTGGGGAACAGTGCCATGGTCTCGACCAGAACCTCCTGCAACGCCGCGATCGCCTTGTCGGAGCCCAGGCAAATCTCCCGGGTCGCTCCCGGCGGCAACGGCTTGCCGTCGGCCCCGAGGCAACTGGCCTCTGGCAACACCGACGCCGCCTGCGTCGCGTGGCTCGGCATTTCTATCTCCGGCACAATCGTGATATGGAGGCGCTTGGCCCGCTCCACGATCTCGCGCACGTCGCTCGCGGAGTAATAGCCCATCGCCTGTGTCGAGCCGCCGCCCTTGAGGCCCAACGGCTCGACCAGGCGCGGATATTTCGAGATGGCGAGGCGCCAGGCCTGGTCGTCCACCAGGTGCCATTGGAAGACGTTGATCTTCACCATTGCCAGAGCATCAAGCAGGTCCAGGATGGTGCTCTTGGTGATGAAGTGGCGGGAGCTGTCCAACAGGTATCCGCGCCAGCCGAAGCGCGGTGTGTCCTCGACGCTCACGCAGGCCAACTGATACTCCGTCTGGCCCTGAACCGGACCAAGCGGCAGCAGTTGGCGAAACGTCTGCATCCCGTAGAAAAGCCCGGCGCTCTTCGCGGCGGTGATGCGTACACCTTTCGGGGTGACCTCCAACGTGTAGCCTTCGTCGCCGAGGC
>CAIWJG010000478.1 GCA_903912925.1 uncultured Verrucomicrobia subdivision 3 bacterium
GAGCGAGTTTCTGGCGATGATGAGCCATGAAATTCGCACGCCCATGAACGCTGTGCTGGGCATGACCGAGCTGCTGCTCAACACGCCGCTCGATGCCCGCCAGACCGAGTTCGCCCGCACCGTCGCCACCAGCGGCGAGGCGCTGCTCGACATCATCAACGACATCCTCGACCTGTCGAAGATCGAAGCCGGCGGCCAACTCCAGATCGAGGCGCAACCCCTTAGCCTCCGCAAACTGACGGGCGGCGTGGTGCAGTTGCTCCAGCCCCGCGCCCAGGAGCGCGGGCTGGCCCTGACAGCCGACCTGGCCGCGGACATTCCGCACTGGCTCAAGGGCGACGCCGGGCGTCTGCGCCAGGTGCTCATGAACCTCGCCGGCAACGGCCTCAAGTTCACCGACCATGGCGGGGTCAAGATCAGCGTGCGGCTCTGCGGCTCCGAAGCTTCGAGCGCCACACCCAACCCGCAACCGGTTCGCCTGCGGTTCGAGGTGCAGGACACGGGCATTGGTATCAGCGCCGAGGATGGTGCCCGCCTCTTCCAGCCCTTTACCCAGGTGGACAGCAGCGCGACCCGGCGCCGCGCCGGCACCGGCCTGGGGTTGGCCATCTCCAAGCGCATCGTGGAGCTGATGGGGGGGGGGCATGGGCCTGGAGAGCGTCCCCGGCCAGAGCTCGCTGTTCTGGTTTGAGATCGCCCTCGAAGTGGCGCAATCGCCCGAGACTGAGAATGAGCGCCGACTGCCGTCGGCGGCTACCCAAGTTGAAGCGGCCGCCCCCGGCCGGCCGCTGCGCATCCTGGTGGCCGAGGACTACGAGCCCAACCAGCGTTTGGCGATGTACCTGCTGGAGGGCCTGGGTTATCGCGCCGATTTCGCCGCCAACGGCCGCGCCGCGGTCGAGGCCTGGGAACGTTCCGCCTACGACGTCATCATCATGATGGACTGTCAGATGCCCGAAATGGATGGCTTCGAGGCCACCCGGGAAATCCGGCGGCGCGAAGCGGCCCGGTCCGCGGACGGCAGCCAGCGGACCTACATCATCGCGCTTACGGCCAATGCGGTGAAGGGTGGCCGCGAGCGCTGCCTGGCGGCGGGCATGGACGGCTACCTCAGCAAGCCCTACACCGGGAAACAGCTCGGCGCGGTTTTGAAGCAGCACCCCGCTCCATCCGCTCCATCCGCTCCTCCCGTCCGTTTCGACCCCCAGCGCCTCGCCCAGCTCCGCGCCGACATCGGCGACCGTGGCGTGCGGTCCGTCATTGAAGCTTTTCTGGCCGATCTTTTCCAGCAGATCCCCGAGATCAGCGTCCTGGTCAGGGCGGGGCGCCAGAGCGACGCATCCCGCGTGGCGCATTCGCTCCGGGGCATCAGCCTGTCCTTTGGGCTGGTCCGGTTCGGCTCGCAGCTTCAGGAGATCGAGGACCAGACGAGGGCCGGCGCTGCAGCCGGCCTGGCCCCGCTGCTGGACCTGCTGCCAGCCGCTGCCGAGCAAGCCCAAGCCGACCTCCGCCAATGGCTGGAGGCGCCCCCCGAAACATCGAACTGAGTTACGTTTCTGCGCAGATAGCTTGAGTCTCCGCGTATCCGTGCCTAGATTGACCGGATTATGAGCACACCTTTGAATGAGCAGGTGCAGGCCGCGGCGGGCTGGGTCGGCCGGCTGCGCACGGAGATCGGCCGGGTTATCGTCGGCCAGGAGCAACTGGTGGACCGGTTGTTGGTCGGGTTGCTGGCCAACGGTCACGTCCTGCTGGAAGGTGTGCCCGGTCTGGCCAAGACGATGTGCGTCCGCACGCTGGCCTCCGCCATCCACGCCTCCTTTCACCGGATCCAGTTCACGCCGGACCTCCTGCCTGCCGACATCGTGGGCACGTTGATCTACAGCCCCCAGGACGGCACGTATCGCGCCACCAAAGGGCCGGTATTCGCGAACTTTGTGCTGGCCGACGAAATCAACCGCGCGCCGGCCAAGGTGCAATCGGCGCTGCTCGAAACCATGCAGGAGCGGCAGGTGACGCTGGGCGGGGAGACGATGCCGCTGCCGTCGCCGTTCCTGGTGCTGGCCACGGAGAACCCGATTGACCAGGAGGGCACCTATCCCTTGCCGGAGGCGCAGGTGGATCGTTTCATGTTCAAGGTGCTCTTGGACTATCCGTCCTTCGAGGAGGAACGCAAGATTCTCGACCGCATGGCGTTCACCTCTCCCGAGACGCAAGTCAGCCCCGTCATTCCCCTGGAGGAAATCCGGGAGACCCGCAAGCTGGTGGACCAGATTCACGTGGATGATAAGGTGCGTGATTACGTGGTGCACCTGGTCTTTGCCACGCGCAAGCCGGAGCAATACAAGCTCGATCTGAAGCACTTCATCCAGTTCGGCGCGTCGCCGCGGGCGACCATCTATCTGACGCTGGCGGCCAAGGCCTGGGCGCTGCTGCAAGGCCGGACCTACGTTACCCCGGAGGACGTGAAGAGCATCGGCCCCGATGTGCTGCGGCACCGGATTATCCTCACCTACGAAGCCGAGGCGCAGGCGGTGACGACGGATGCCATTATTAAGAAGATATTCAACGCCGTCCCAGTGCCGTGATGCCAAATCCGAAGGCCGAAATCCGAAGGCCGAAGGAAGGCCGAAATCCGAAGGCTGAACACGGCAGTGAGCTGGGTTCAGCCAGGCGCCGCCCTTTCGGTTTTCGGATTTCGGCATTCGGGTTTCCTTCGGTTTTCGGTTTTCGGTTTTCGGATTTCTGCCCGCCGCCGTCATGACCATCACCGAGCTACTAGAAAGCGTGCGGCGGGTAGAAGTGCGCACCAACCGCCTGGTCAACGACATGATGGTCGGCGCCTATCTCAGCCACTTCAAGGGCCGGGGCATGGATTTCGAGGAGCTGCGGGAGTATATGCCCGGAGACGAAGTCCGGGACATCGATTGGAATGTCACCTATCGCATGGGGCGGCCGTTCGTGCGGTGCTACCGTGAGGAGCGCGAACTGGCGGTGGTGCTGGTGGTGGACATTTCGGCCTCGTCGGCCTTCGGGTCGCTGCGCCGCACCAAACGCCAGTTTGCCGCGGAGATTGCGGGCACGCTGGCCATTTCCGCCACGCGCAGCAGCGACAAGGTGGCGCTGTTACTATTCACCGACCAGGTGGAGCTTTACCTGCCGCCGCGCAAAGGGCGGCGGCATATTCTCCGGATCATCCGCGAGATGCTGTCGTTTGAGCCGAAGCAGCGCGGCACGAACATCCCGGCGGCGCTGGGATTCCTGAATCGCGTGCTCCACCGGCGTTCGATTGTCTTCCTGCTCACCGACTTTCTGCACAGCTTCGGGACCACCTCCAGCCAACCCATGCCCGGCCGCGACACGGTGCAGGAGATCGGCCTGACCAACGCGCGCCACGACCTGGTGTGCGTGCATCTGCATGACCCGCGCGAGAGCACGCTGCCGGCGGCCGGGTTGCTGACCATCGAGGACGCCGAGACGGGGGAGTTGCTTGAGATCGATTCCAGCCGCACGGCGGTGCGCGAGAAGTTTGCCGAAACCAACGCTGAGCGCCTCGCCGAACTCGATCGAGCCCTGCGCCGCGCCGGGGTGGATACGCTGCGCTTTAACACGGCCGAATCCTTCGCGCACACGTTGCAGGCCTTCTTTGAGACCCGAAGGGGGAGGAGAAGAGGGTGAGAGGCCGAAACCCGAAACCCGAAACCCGAAGGCCGAAGGAAATCCGAAGGCCGAAATCCGACTGCGGAGCGCGGCTGTCCTCAGCCGCAGCGGTTGGGACTCTCGCAGGCCGCGCGAGTAACCTATTCGGATTTCGGATTTCGGCCTTCCTTCGGGTTTCGGGTTTCGGCCTTCGGATTTTGGCCGCCGCCCTCTCTCTGCTCTTTGCCCAGTCGCTCTTCGCCGCCGACACCAACCCCGCTACCAACTCCGAAATCCCAGCCCTTCGTCCGCCTCATGCCGAGCTGGCGCCGACCTACTGGGAACAGCACGGCGTAGCGGTGGTCGTCTGCGTGGTGCTCTTCCTGGCTTTAGTTGGCGTTGCCATCTGGTATCTCACCCGGCCTAAGCCGCCGGTCGTCATTCCGCCGGAGGTCCTGGCTCGCAAGGCGCTGGAGCCGTTGGGCCAGCGAGCGGAAGACGGCGCGTTGTTGAGCCAGGTTTCCCACATTCTGCACCAATACGTGACTGCGGCTTTCAATCTGCCGCCGGAAGAACTCACGACGGCCGAGTTTTGCCGCGCCATTGCCGGCCACGAGCAAGTCGGTGCCGACTTGTCCGCCGCCCTCAGCGAGTTCCTGCAGAAGTGCGACCAGCGGAAATTCTCTCCCCCCGCGCCAGCTCCGCCGCTCAGCGTCGTGGACCAGGCGCTCAAGCTCATTGACCAGGCCCAAGTAAGGCGGCTCGCTAGAAGATGAAATCCGAAATCCGAAACCCGAGGCCCGAAGGAAGGCCGAAATCCGAAACCCGAACCGGGTCAGGTGCGGCTGGCTTCTGCCATTCGCCCCCGTTTCGGCCTTCGGATTTCGGCCTTCGGATTTCCTTCGGGTTTCGGCCTTCGGGTTTCGGATTTCCTCCCCTTCCGTCATGACGGGCAACCTCGAGTTCCAATACCCTTGGCTGCTGGCGCTGCTGGCGTTGCTGCCGATCTACGCTTTCCTCCGCGGGCGCATCGGCAAGCTCGCTGCGCTGCGCTTTCCCAGCGCCGACATCGCTCGGGCCGCCGGCGCCGCCGCGCGATCCGCGGCAGGCCGACTCCTGCTGTTTCTGCGAATTCTTACGGTGGCGTTGTGCATCGTTACGCTGGCCGGGCCGCGCTTCGCCAATGACCATACCGAGACACAAGCCAGCGGCATCGATATCATGCTCGTGCTGGACTTGTCGTGGTCCATGATGGCGCTGGACATGAGCGGGCCGCAGGAGCGCGTCTCGCGCTATGACATCGCCTCGCAGGTGCTGGAGGATTTCATCCGCAAGCGTCGCAGCGACCGGCTCGGGCTGGTCGTCTTTTCGGCTGTGCCCTACCTGGCGAGCCCACTCACGCTCAATCACGATTGGCTCATCGAGAACCTCCATCGTCTGCATGTGGGACTCATCCGGGATCTGGGCACCGCCATCGGCGATGCCACCGCCGCCGGCGCCAAGCGGCTGAAGGCGCTCAAGGACAGCAAGAGCCGCATCATCATCCTGCTGACGGATGGCGATAACAACAAGGGCGAGATTGATCCTCTGCCCGGCGCGCAGCTTGCCGCTGCCCTGGGCGTGAAGATTTACACCATCGGCATCGGCATCGAGCAGCCGTGTACCCTGCCGCTGTTCAACCCGCTGACCGGCAAGCTGGAGCTGGACGCCAATGGCAATGTCAAACCGGCCATGGTCCTGCAGCCCGCCAACTACGATGTGCTCAGCAAGATGTCCGCCCTCTCCCGGGGCAAGTCCTACCGCGCCACCAACCGCCGCGAATTGCAGCGCATCTACGACGAGATTGATCGTTTGGAGAAGACCGAGATCAAGCTGCGGCGCTTCACGACCTACCGGCCGTTGTACCAGTGGCCCTTGCTGGCCGCTTTGGGATTGTTTGCGCTGGAAGTAGTCCTCGCCAACACCCGGCTAAGGAGGGTGCCATGAGGGGAAATCCGAAACCCGAAACCCGAAATCCGAAGGAAGGCCGAATACCGAAATCCGAACACGGCAGTGAGCTAAGGGCAGTCAGTGGCCGCCCTTTCGGATTTCGGAATTCGGCCTTCGGATTTCCTTCGGAATTCGGCCTTCGGATTTCGGTTTTCCTACTCCCAGGCCGCGCATGAACTTCGTCAACCCACATTTCGCCGAACCGCACTGGCTCTGGCTGGCGGTGCTGGGTCCGCTGCTGCTGGTGGCCCTGCAACGCTATTCGGCCTGGGCGCGACGCCGACAGCTCGGCCAACTGGCGGCGACGCAGTTCCTCGAGGACCTGACCCGCTCCTACAGCCCCGTCCGCCGCGCGATCAAGGACGTATGCCTCGTGCTGGCCGTGGCTGGAGTGGGGCTCGCGCTGGCCCGGCCGCAATGGGGCGAGCAGGCAGAGGTGAGCCGCTCCTTCGGCCAGGACACACTCTTTATTCTGGATTGTTCACGCAGCATGTTGGCGGGAGACGTCACGCCCAACCGCTTGCAGCGCGCCAAGCTGGCGATTCTCGACTACGTGCAGCGCTCCAGCCGGGGCCGGATCGGGCTGGTCGCCTTCGCTGGCCAGGCTTTTCTCCAGTGTCCGCTTACCTTTGACTATGGCGCCTTCCGGGACGCGCTGAGTGTCATCGACGAGAGGACCATACCCGTCCCCGGCACCGACATCGGCCGGGCGCTCGATGAAGCCTACCGCGCCATGGAGAAAGGCGAGCGTCAAAAGGTGCTGGTGCTGCTTACGGACGGCGAAGACCTCGAACTGGGGGGCATCCGCACTGCGGAAACGCTGGCCAAGCAAGGTGTCGTCGTATTCACGTTGGGGATCGGCACGGCGGCGGGCACGGAGATTCAGTTCCCGAACGAGCAAGGCAAATTGGAAGTGGTGCGCGACAGCCGCGGCGAGGCCGTGCGCAGCCGGCTCGACGAAAAGACCCTGCGCGGCATCGCCCAGGCCACGCACGGCGCCTACTTTCCCCTTGGCCTGCTGGGGGAGGGCCTGGCGAAAGTCCGCCGTGCGCTCGAAAACCTGGACGCGGGCTCCGGCGCAGCCCCGGCGCGCAAGTTTGGGGTGGACCGTTTCCATTGGCCCGTAGCGGGGATACTGGTCTTGCTGGTGGCGGAATCTTTGATTGGCACCCGGCGCGGGCGGCGTGACATTACGTCTTGAACAGCTTATGATGCAGCGTGTGAACATCCAACTGAACATCCAACCGAACATCCAACATCCAACATCCAACATCCAACATCCAGCGACGGCCCGAGCTGAGGCCATTGGATGTTGGATGTTGGATGTTCGATGTTGGGTGTTAAATATTGGATGTCGGGTGTTCCCGGTGGGCCTTTGGGTCTGCCTCCTGGCGACGAGCGCCCTTGCCAGCCCCGACGCCGCGCCGCCCTCCAGCCCACGCGAGCACTTCAATGCCGGCACCCGGCAGCTTAGCGCGGGCAAGCTGCGCGAGGCGGAGGCTTCGCTGGAAACCGCCCTCACGAGTCAGGATCAACGGCTCCAACCTCCCGCGCTTTACAACCTCGGCCTCGTGCGGTTTAAACAAGGCGCGGAGGAGTTGAAGAAAGGGCCGGCGGCCAAGCCAACCCTCGCCCGCGGACAGAAAGCGACCGAGCAAGGGGACGAGGCCCTTCACCAGGCGGAGGGAGCGCTGGCGAGCGACGACATGCTGAAAATGGTCGCCGCCTATATGCGCGGGCGAGGCGCGCGCAAGGAGTTGAAGGGGGCGACGGAGGCGGTGCAGCGCGCGCTGAAAGCGCATGGCTCGACGTTGGCCCGATGGGAGCGGTCGTCGGGTGATTTGAAGAGCACGCTGGAGCTGAACAGCGCCGATTCCGACGCCCGACACAATGCGGAGGTCGTGGATCGCTGCATCGCCAAGCTCGTGGACAGCATCCAGGAGTTGCAGCAGTGCTCCAGCGGATCGTGTAATAAGAAGAATGAACTGAGCGATGCGTTGAAGAAGCTTAAGGGCCGCATCCCCAATCCCAACATGCCCCCGGGCGAAGCCGGAGAGGAGGAGGAGGAAGAGCAGGAGCAAAAGCCTCAGCCCGGCCAGCAGGAAGGCCCTTCAAAGGACGGCCAGGAAACCACCCTGTCCCCGGAACAAGCGGCGTGGCTCCTGGACTCCTACAGGCTCGACAGTGAACGCCGTTTGCCGATGGGCGAAACTCCGAGTCAACCGAAAGAGCGTTCCCGGCCCACATGGTGATTCACCTAAAAGGAAACGCTGAAAAGCTGAAGCATGAAACCCAGACCGTCCCATCCGAATTTCAGCTTTTCAGCTTTTCAGCTTTTCAGCATTTGCCCCTGGGAGGGGACTCTGTTCTGTTTCGCGGCGGTTCTGCTCGCATCAGCACTCTCGCTGCATGCCCAGGTCGCCGCGCCTCCGCCACAGGACCCTTTGATAACCCTGATGGCGTCGCAACCAAGAATAGCAATTCCTGCGGTGACGAAGTGTACCGCCGCGTTTGACCCGCCCGTGGTCCGTCCCGGCGAACAAGCCTTCCTGCGCGTCGCGCTCAACGCGCTCGAAGAGTCAGTTAAGTGGCCGACCAACTTGACGGGCCCCTCCCAACTAGAAATCCGGCCGGGTGCTCACGAGCAGATGATGCATTACACTGGCACCAACATGGAGCCCCGGACGGCGTTTAATTATCGCGTCCGCGCTTCCAGTCTGGGCTTGTTCACTGTGCCGGAGTTTGAGGTCAAGGTCGATGGCAAGCCGGTGAAAGTGCCATCCGCGCAACTCGAAGTAATGCCCGAGCCGCCTGCGAGCGTAACGCCCGCGGCGCTGCTTACGCTTGGTTTGCCCGTCACCAACCTTTTTGTCGGGCAGGCGGTTCAGGCGCGCGTCGTGCTACCGGCGGGGCTGGGGCAAGGTTTGATGCAGCTTCAGTTGAGCGGCCAGGGGTTGCTGACGGACCAGGGCACGATTCGTCAGCACATTGAAATGGTGCTGCGCGATGGGGTCAACGCGCCCTCGTTCATTTACGAAATGACTTTTACCCCCATGCTGGCGGGCAAGCTCACCGTCTTTGCGCAAGGGTTCACGATCATGCGCCGCAACCCTGTTCCGGTCGTGCCCAATGTGCCTCCGGTTCCGCCGGTCCAGCCCCAATTCACGCTGGTTGAATCGGACCCGTTCGAGGTGAACGTGCGACCGCTCCCGCGGGAGGGGGAGTTGCCCGGGTTCACTGGGGCTATAGGCAGCCTGGCCGTTGGTCCCCCTAAACTGACGACGAACGTGCTGCACGTCGGCGACCCGGTCCGCCTGACCGTCAATGTTATGAACCGCGGCGATGGCCCGCTGGCTCGCCTGGTCAACCCGCCGCCGCCGCAGGCGCCGGACTGGCAGGTGTTCGTCGCAAATGACTTTGCCGCCCCACAACCGCTCGCCCCCCAGCAGATCGTCGTGCCGCAGCGCCCCGGTGTGCCGGCTCAGGTCGGGACCGTCGAGGGCGTTGTGACCTTCAATTACACCCTCATCCCGCTTACCGAATCTGCGCGGGCTACGCCGCCAATCCCTTTCAGCTATTTCGATCCCAAGACAGTCCGCTATGTTGATATCACGATCCCATCCGTGCCTGTGACCGTCAAACCCGGCGCGGTGCCAGGTGATCTGGCCACCCTCATGCAAACCAACCCGGCGGTGATGGAATCGGAAAAGGAACTCGTGCTGAGCGGCCTGGCAGGTTCACGCGGCCGGACAGCCTCCAGCCTGGTGCCCCCGCAACAGCAAGCCTGGTTTCCGCTGGTTCAACTTGCCCCGGCGGTGGTCTTTTTCGGATTGTGGCGCTGGGACCGCCGCCGCCGCTACCTGGAGGCGCATCCGGAGATCCTCCTGCGCCGGCGTGCCCGGCGCGCTCTGCATCGCCAATGGCGCATCCTGCGACGGGCCGGGCGAGCGGCAGATGCCAGCCGCTATGCGGCAGCCGGGGTGGACGCCATGCGCGTCGCCTGTGCCCCGCATTATCCGGCAGAGCCGCGCGCGCTGGTTGGCGGCGATGTGCTGCCACTGCTCCCGGAGAGCGAACGCGCGGGCCGGGCCGGTGAGGTTGTGCGGCGCTTCTTTGCTGTGACCGATGCCGTGCGTTTCGACACCACGCCCCCAAGCGCCAAGGAGTTGCTCTCGCTGCAACCCGAATTGGAGCGCGTGCTTCAGCAATTGGAACAGAAGCTATGAACCCTCCCCCGCGCGCTGTTGGGCCTTGGCGCTTTGTGCTTCGGCCTTCGAACTTCGGATTTCGGCCTTCCTTCGGCCTTCGGATTTCGGCCTTCGGATTTCCTCTAGTAGTGCTGTTGCTAACGGTCGCGTGCATCTGGCCAGGCTCCGTCTCCGCTTCATCTGCCGAGGCCCTGTTTCAGACTGGGGTAACTGCCTACCGTGCGAGTGATTACGCGCTGGCCGCCGAGGCGTTTGGCCAATCCATAGCGCTGCAGCCGGCCTCCGGTGCGCTGCAGAACCTGGGCAATGCTGAGTGGCAACGGCACCGCACGGGCGCGGCCATCCTCGCGTGGGAGCAGGCCCTCTGGCTCGACCCGTTCAACCAGTCCGCCCGCCAGAGTCTGCGCTATGCGCGCAAGAATGCTCAACTCGAAGCGCCGGACCTGGCGTGGTATGAGGTCATCTCAACCTGGCTGCCGGTGAGTTGGTGGGCGTGGATTGCGGGCGTGAGCCTTTGGCTGTCCGTCGGCGTCGTGCTGTTGCCGGGCATCTTGCGGCGACGCAAAGCCACCTGGCACCAGGCCATCGCGGCCGTGGGACTCATGGTCTTCCTGCTCAGCGTCCCGGCGCATATTGGCGTCGAGACGCGTTCACGGATCGGCTTTGTGATGCAAAAGGACACGCCGCTGCGGCTGACGCCCACGCTCGAAGCGCAGGCGGTGACACGACTGGCCGCCGGTGAGCCGGCCCGCAAAGTTCGCGTGCGCGGCAACTACCTGCTCATTCGCAACGGTCGCGTGCTGGGCTGGGTGGAGCAGGACCAGTTCGGCTTGACTTGCCCCAAACGCGGGAAGGATTCTGCTCAAACCGTCAAAGTGGCTATCGCACGCTGATAGGCCAGCACTAACCGATCGGAACCAGGAAATAATATGACATCGAATATATGTAGTCGCCGCGAGTTTTTGGGCCGGGCAGTTGCTTCGGGCGCGGGTATGGCGCTCGGGATGGGTTCGCTATCCCGGGCGGCTGATCAACCCGCCCGCAAGCAGGCCAGGCTCAGCACCCCCAATGCCGAGAAGCGGGGCTGGCGCCTTTGTTGCCAGCTTTACACCTTCCGCGACCGGAGCTTTTACGAGGCACTGGACGTTTTGGCCGGCATCGGCGTGTGCCGGGTGGAACCAGCGTTCTTCCTGCCGCTGAGCAAGGAACAGCCGGATCTAAAGACCAGTGAAGCCTTGCCTCAGGACAAGCGCCGTGAGATGAAACTGCGCATGAGCGACCTGGGGATCACCATGCCGAACTACTACGCCCCGCTCGAAGGGGATAAGGGCGCCTACCGCAAGATCTTTGACTTCGCCAAAGAGATGGGCGTCGAGACGCTCGTGGCTGAACCGCCGCCGGAGACGTTCGAGGCGCTGGATGGATTGTGCCAGGAGTACAAGATCAACCTGGCGGTGCACAACCATCCCGAAGGCTCAGGCTCCAAGTACTGGAATCCGGATGCGTTCGTGAAGGCGTGCGAGGGCCGCAGCGCACGAATCGGAGGCTGTCCGGACAGCGGGCACTGGGTCAGGTCGGGGCTCGACACACTGGAGAGCCTCAGGAAGTACCAGAAGCGAATCATCACCGTGCATTTGAAGGACGCAGCCGAATCGGGTAAGCGCGACAGCCGGGATGTGCCGCTCGGCACCGGCCAGGCGAACTACTCGGCGATCCTCAAGCAGTTGGCGGATTGGAAATGGCGCGGAGTGATGACCGTCGAGTATGAGCACCAGTCTCCGCAATTGGTGCAGGAAGTTGCCCAGTGCCTACGGTTCGTCGAGGACTTCGCCGCAAGCCTCAAGAAATAGGCTGGGAGGGCTTGGTTGGTCGCTGGGTCAGGGCCTGGAAGTCTCTGTGCACAGAAAAGGCGACTCGGGCTACGGCCTCCCGAGTCGCCCCCAACCCAACCAAACCACTATGAAACGCAGGGCCGCGTCTGCTTCAGGCGCTGGCCTGCAAAGATGCGGGGATAGGCCCAGCACCAACTGTTTGACTGCATAGATCATGCCATCGCAGGACTGAGAAACGCCCCCAAACCGTGCCGAGGTGACCGCGTTTGTGGGAGGCTTGAGGCGTCCGTGCGCATTCGCGAGTTCCTGGTACGGAGTCCCGGCTTTAGCCGGTCTGTCGCGCCACCGCCCTGCCCGTTGGCTTGCCGATCCTGGCCCTCGCCGGCTAAAGCCGGGACTCCGTACCAACAACTCGCGAATGCGCCCGAGGTGTCCCTCTACCGCACGCCAAGCTTGCTCGCGGGAGCAAAGGAGATTACAAATTCGGCGTGTCAACCAATACCTTAACGGAGATCAGGAATGTCCGCCTTGGCAAGGCGGCCGCCCTGCGCACCCTGGGGCTTAACCCTTATCCTTCGCGCAGCCATCGCACGCACTTCACCAAGGCCATCCTCGATGACTTTCCCGGCCACGACGGCAAGCAGGTGACCGTGGCGGGTCGCCTGATGTCCTGGCGCAAGCAGGGCGCCTTGGCTTTCGGGCATGTCCAGGACCAAACTGGCCGCATCCAATTGTTCCTGCGGCGACAGCTCGTGCAGCCCACCGCCGCGGCAGAAGGGATTCTCGGCTACGCTGAAATGAACCTGCTCGATTTGGGCGACTTGGTTGAAGCGACCGGCAAGGTGGTCAGGACCGAGCGCGGCGAGATTTCTGTCCTGGTGGAGTCGCTGCGGCTGCTTACCAAAGCCATTCGGCCCCTGCCTGACCAGTGGTCCGGGTTGAAGGACCGGGAGCTGGTGCTGCGCAAGCGTTACCTGGATCTGATCCTCGACCGGCAACCGTTCGAGCGGTTTGCCTCCATCACCCGCATGGTGGCGGCCATCCGGTCCTTTCTGAACGGGCGCGGGTTCATGGAGTTCACGACGCCGATCATCACGCCGCAGTATGGCGGGGGCACGGCGAAACCGTTCAAGACGCACGTGAACGCGCTCGGGTGCGACATGTATCTCGCCATCTCGCACGAGCTCTACCTCAAGCGCCTCATCGTGGCCGGGTTTGACAAGGTCTATACTATCGGCCGCTATTTCCGCAACGAGGGCATTGATCGCAGCCACCACCCCGAGTTCTCCATGGTCGAGACCATGACCGCCTACGAGAACTACGAATACAACATGAACCTCATCGAGGAGATGTTCCGCCACATTGCCACCACGGCTTTTGGGCGCACTCAGTTCACGGTGCGCGGCCATACCATTGATTTCAGCCTGCCCTGGCGCCGGGTGAGCATGGCCGACGCCGTCAAGGAGAAGACCGGGGTGGACTTCCGGGAGATCAAGACGGTGGACGAGGCCAATGCCCGGCTGGCCGCGCTGGGAATCAATGAGCCGCAGCCCAGCGTGGGCGAGGCCCTGGTGAAGGCATTCGAGGGGGTGGAACCGGACCTCATACAGCCGACGCTCGTGTATGGGCACCCGATTGAGATCTCGCCCTTGGCCAAGCCTCTGGCCGATGACCCCCGCTACGTCGAGCGCTTCGAGATTTTCATCGCCGGCATGGAATGTGGTGACAACTGGTCGGAGCAAAACGACCCGGCCCGCCTGCTGGAGACCTGGCAGAAGTCCTACCGCGCGGAGGATCGGGATAGCGGCAAGTTCCACACGCTGGACTTCGATTTCATCGAGGCGCTCGAATATGGGATGCCGCCGACGACCGGCATCGGCCCGGGCATCGAGCGCATGGCGATGATCTTCACGGAGCAGGAGATTATTGACGATGTTATCTTCTTCCCGATGATGCGGCCCTCTGTGTCACCCGTAAACGCCTCGATCTACGGCGTCGTCGAGCCGTCGCTCGCGCCGGTCGAAGACCTGGCCTTGTCCGAGGAAGACTTCGAGGCGCTGTGCCAGGATCACGTCTTGAAACCCCATGCCCGGCATCTCATGCTCAAGCCCCACGTGCGGCTGTGGAATGTTTCCCCCGGCAAATCGCGCGGCTCCGCTCATGTGGAGATCGAAGGCTTCCTGCCCAACAGCGTCCTGCGTCTGGCAGGCTACCAACTCAAAGCGGATGCGGCGATGCCGGAGGAGGAAGCTAAGAAGCAGCTCGTGGGTTCGATCGAATTGTCGCTGGTCAAGTTCCTGCAAGAGACGTTTCCAGAGTGCCAGATCACCCTCTCGCCAGCCACCGTGCTAAGGCAAGGTTAAGTCAGCTTCAACACGCCGGCTCCCGCAGCGGGGCGGGAGGAGAATATGTTGACCTGGTGACCGGTCTTCTTCTCATAGGCTCCATCCAGCGCGCGGGTGGTGCGCTGGACGGCGTCGGTTCTCACCAGACTGACCGCACAACCGCCGAAGCCCCCGCCGGTCATCCGGCAGCCGATGACCCCGCCGGCCTCGCCTATTGATTGGGCGATTTCAACCACCGTATCCAGTTCGGGGCAGCTCACCTCGTAGTCCTCATGCAGCGAGGCATGGCTGGCATACATCAGTTCGCCCACCTTGGCCCAGTCAGATGCCTGGATCGCCTGCGCGGCTTGCACAGTCCGCGCATTCTCGCTGATGACATGACGGGCGCGCCGGAACACGGCCGGCTCCATTTGCCTTCGTGCATTGTTGAGCGCCTCGGGCGTGGCATCGCGCAGCGCCGCCACCTTCAGCACGCGCGCAGCGGCTTCACATTGTGACCGTCGTTTAGCGTATTCGCTCTCCGCCAGTTTGTGGCGGATATTCGTGTTGATGATCAGCACGGTGACTGCGGGATCGGTCATCGCCACACTAGTCGCCGTCCGCGAGCGGCAGTCCAGCAGCAGCGCGTGATCTTCCTGAGCGAGGATGGATGCGAACTGGTCCATGATGCCGCAGGGCACGCCGGCAAAGTCGTGTTCGGCCCGCTGGCAGAGCAATGCTTTCTCCAGAGGTTCGAGTGCCGGGCCGGTCATCGCTTCGAGCAAGGTGGCGGTGGCCACCTCCAGCGCGGCGCTGCTGGCGAGCCCGCCGCCTAACGGCAATGTGGATTCGATGACCGCGTCGAAGCCGGTGGCTCCTTTCCCAAGCTTTTGGAATCCCGCGATCACACCCCGGACGTAATTCGACCAGCCCGGCTCGCCGCGTTCGACTTTGGGGCGGATGCTGAAGTTCGCCGTTTCGCCCGTCGTCTCGCTGTGTAGCGTGACCTGGCGCCTGGTATTGGTGTCCGCGGCGATGAGGATGTAGCGCCGGATTGCCATAGGCAACACGAAGCCATCGTTGTAATCGGTATGCTCGCCGATCAGGTTCACGCGGCCCGGGGCTGCGACAATCCACCGAGGCTGGTGGCCGAAGCACCGGGTGAATAGCTGCGCCGCCCGGCCGGCCATGAGGTCCAATGACATAGGTGCTGACTAATAGGATAACGCCGGATACCCTGGAAAACCAGTTTTTGTTAAGCGACTTGCCGAGGCGCAGCCAGAGCGCGTGCTCAGGAAGTCCGCACGAGGCAGCCGGAGAACTGCGAGGTTTGCTTTAGAGGCCTTGATCGACAGTTGCCGCGGCGACCGGGTCCATTGTCCAGGACGGCACAGCATCGCCGTCCACACCGTCATGGGCCTTGTTGTCGTTGTTCCACCGGCGCCTCCAGAAGGTGTTCGCGGGATTGCACGAGTCAGGCCGTTTGCCGGTCTCGACATGGCTATCCGCGAACAGGAAGTCAGTTCGGCCGGCATGGCGGTTGGAGGGCCACTGGCTATGGCCAGGGGAACTGTCACAGGGGTCCAGATTGGCATCGAAGCTGATTAAGGCTGCGTTGGGCTGTGCTCGGCAGTCTCCGATCACGATGAATTCGGAGGGCCGGAGCACCATCGATTCACTCACGGTTCCAGCAAAAATACCGCCGGCCACATCGCCGCCCGTGCCGAGCGTCGGTTTGTGTCCGAGGTCCAGCCCCCAGTCGTTGTCGCCCAGGGAAAAGCGCGACTTGGAGGTGACTGCATAAGGGTCGGCAGAGCCGTTTTCGGCAGTGCCTCCCAGAGTCGGGTTGCGGTTGGTATCCCAGGAGCTGTTCGGGGGCGCGGCTGGGCAATAAAAAGAGTTTCGATTGTTCCCCATCAGGGCCAGGGTTCGCGTCATCCAAACGTAGGTATAAGCCCCCCCGAAATAGCCTCCGCTGCCGGGATACGCCTTGTAATCACTTATATACATCACGTAGGCGAGGCCGATCTGGTGCAGGTTGTTCATGCAGGCTGCCTGCTGACCTTTGGACTTGGCCTTGGCCAGGGCCGGCAGCAGCAGCGCCGCCAGGATGGCGATGATGGCGATGACGACCAGTAGTTCGATCAGGGTAAACGCCCGCGCACCAACACGAGCCGGACCACCACGGGCTGCGTGGCGTGCGTTAGACGGGAGCCTGACGGCTCCCAATTGGCCATTCGGATTTCTCATCGGATCGCCTGTGTTTTCAGCGGATTTTGCTCTCTGAGTTGTCTCATGTCGCTGTTCCGATTACAAGCAGAAGTTTGGTTGCCACTTCTCAATGGGCGCACCCTGATACCACTACCGGAACGCCGGATTTATCCGGCAGGCGGGCGAGTGGCGCTGGGGCTGCCGGATAAATCCGGCGCCGGTTGGCTCGGTTATCCGCCTTGGTGGCGGTGTCGGGATGCCCCAATCTCACTCAGCGAAGGCCTGGAATAGCGCGCGCAGCTCTTCTTCCAGGTCAGCCGGCTCCGAGAGCGTCTGGGCGATTTCCAGGCGCAGCAATTCCCGGTAGCGCTTGCGCAGGCGGTGGACTGCCACTCGCGCGGCTCCTTCGTTCAAGCCCAGGCTGGCGGCGGCTTGCGCGTAAGGGATGTCGCTCTTGCACATCATCAGGAACGGCTTCAACTGTTCGAAGACCTGGCCCTTGCCTTCGGCGGCGCACTCCTCGCGCAGACGGGCGATGACCTGTTCGAGCAAGGTCGTAGCCCAGGCACGGTCGTAAAGCTTGTCCGGACTGAGCTGGTCGGCGGGGTCAATCTGGTAGCGCGCGTCGGCGTCCTGCCAGTCGAGCGAAAGGGGCACCACACCGCCGCCCCGCTTTTGGCGCCCGGCGCGGTCATGTTCGTTGGCCAGGAAATGCTTCAGTGCCGCCAGCAGGAAAGCGCGAAATCGGCCTTTCTCGCTGCTGAGGCCCTCCAGGTAGTTGCGCTCCAGAAAGCGGGCAAAGAAGCCCTGCGTGAGATCCTCGGCATCCTCCTTCGAGTGTCCCTGCCGTCGCACGAAGGCATAGAGGGGATACCAGTAGGTGCGGCACAGTTCCTCCAGCGCCCGGTCCGCCTCCGGCGCGCTGCGGCGACGCCCGGCGGCGAGCACGACTGTCCAATGCGTGGTGGCGAAGATGTCTCCCCGGGCGCTGGCGGTTGTGCTGGAGTGTGCGGAGGTCAATGGAAGCGCATCGGACTCTTTGGCTATGGCTTTATGTGACGTGGTTCAACCGTGATTCAATTCCCCGGCAGCACCACGTTGCGCCATTCATTGGTGCGGAGGGGACGCATGCCGATCAGAAACCTGGCCACATCGGCCAGTGGGAGTGTGAATTCAAACCGGCGCGTGCCGTGCGTGCCAAGCCATGCACTGCTTCCCCTGACCTTGCTCGGGATTTCGCGTCCTTCCTTGGTAACGGCTACCGCGTCAAATCGGCGGCCACGGTTCCCCAAGACATCTGCCGTTATGGTAAGGAAGGCGGTCCCATCCATATTCTGGCCGTAGTTGTTGACCGAGCCGCCGCCTCCGAGGAACATCGAGACGGCTCGATTGGGGGTGATAGCAAGTTCCTGAACGCGTTCGAGGGGGCCGATGGTGTAGGTTAGCCGCACGGTTATGTGTGATGGGAGATTTGTCCAATCCCATTGACTTAAGGTCGTGGTGAACCAGCCGAGATTGCCATTCCGGTCGCTCGGATCATGTGGCTGGGAGAACCACGAACCGCGGTCACCCGATTGGATGGGCTTGCCGGCTCCATCCAGCAAGGAAACCTCATTGAGTTCAGTTCTCCCCACTGGGGGGGATGAGAACCACAGGTGCAGGAAGCGCGGCTCGGACTTGGGCTTGTTCCCGCTGATGCCCGACCGGCCAGGCGAAACCTGGCGCAACCAGCCCAGCTCAACCGGGTCCGTAACCCGTGAACCGTCGGGCTGTCGTGCTGCGCCGGGCTGATTGGTTTGCCATTCATCCTGCCAGGCAAGGAAACGAAATACGGGAGGTTCGGTCAGTAGCGCGTGTGTGACGGACCGGTCAAGCGGAGTGGGCGTCTCGGACTGGGTGGCCGACCGCCATGCCGGTTGGCCGAAGTCTTCCACATTGGTAATGGCGCCCGTTCTTTCGCCCTCATTCTGTGATATGGCCCCCACCTCCCGCAGGATCGCTTCCATCACCCCGAGTTGCTCCGGCGTACCCGTTGCGACGACGAGGTTGCGCTCATGGTCGATCATGTATTTTGAGCCCTTGAACAGGTTGGTGGTCGCCCGCTCCAAGGAGGCTAGCGCCGTGGCTCGATCGTTGACGGAGTCATGTAATCGGTAGAAGCGGGTTTCTTCCGGTGCTCGCTTTGCGGCCTTTAGATCCATCACCTGGACCATATCCTCGCCGATCTGGAACCGGAGACCGTAGTTTTGGCTCAGATAGCTGAAAACCTCGGCCAGCGTCACTCCATCCATCTGCATGCTGACCCTCTGCTTGAGGACCGGCAGCGTCTTGTCGGCCACGATGCTTAGTCCGATGTTCGCTTGGAGAGAGTCGAACACTCCTGCTAACGGCACATTATCCAGGTGGATCGTCATCGCCTTCACCAGCAACTTGACCATGCGGCTATTGGTGGTCTCTAAGCTAACCCCGGTCATTAGCGGCCAGGCGGCAGGGGCCTCGGTCTTTTGGTTGGAATTTAGTCCAGGCTTGGACAACGCCGGGCGCAAGGTAACGACCACAATAGCGAAGTTCACTGCTACCAAGGCGAGGATGACTGCGGCGGCGATCTTCCATGCGCGAAGGCCTGAACTCGTCGGTTCGATCGCTCCGGTTGGGGCGGCGGTGATCCCCTGCACATCCGTACTCAGTTGGCTGGCCTGCTGGTAGCGGCGCTCAGGCTCTTTCTCAAGAGCGTGCAGCACTACTTCATCCAGGCGCACGTCCACTTGGACCTTGCGCGAGGGAGGCTGGAATTTGCCCAGCGGGAGTTCGCCCGTCAGCATCTCGTAGAAGACCACGCCGAGGGAGTAGATGTCGGCGCGGTGGTCCACGTCCTGCGGGTGCTCGATCTGCTCGGGGGCCATGTAGTGGGGGGTACCCATGACCTGGCCAGCTTCTGTCAGATGGGCAGGGACGGATGGGCCTGCGGCTCGCGCCTCCGCCGTTTGCGGGTCGTCGGCTGGACGCCTTGGCGACGCGTCCCCACCTTTCATGATCTTGGCCAGACCGAAGTCGGCGATCTTCACCCGGCCCTTGCGGTCTATCAGCACGTTCTCGGGTTTGATGTCGCGGTGGACGACGCCTTCGTCGTGGGCGTATTGAAGGGCGTCGCATATTTGCGGCACGATCTGCAATGCCTCACGCGGCGAGAGCCGGCCGGCCCTCTGGAGCTGGCGAAGGTTCACGCCGTCCACAAACTCCATGATGAAATAGGGGAGGGCGGAGGGAGGTGGCGGGGCAGGCGTCTCGCCTGCCTGCGGCACTGCCACGGGCGGGACGCCCGGTGGATTCGCAGGCGGGACGCCTGCGCCACTAACAGGCACTTGTCCGAACTCGTGGACGGCGACGATGTTCGGGTGGCTGAGGCGGGCCAGGGCGCGGGCTTCCCGGGTGAACCGCTCGGCGAAGCCCGGGTCGGGCGCGGTCTGGGCGGGCAGGATCTTCAACGCGACCAGGCGGTCGAGGGCAGGCTGGCGCGCCTTGTACACGGCACCCATGCCGCCTTTGCCGAGGAAGCCGAGGATTTCGAGCTGCGGGAAGAGCCGGGCTACCTCCTCCACCGGCGGTGGCACGAACGGTTTGGCCTCCGAGCGGGTGGCGGTATCCGCGGCCACGCCTTGCTGCATCAGGCAGGCGGGGCAAAGGCCCGCCAGCCCGCCTTTCGGCAGCGTGGCACCGCACTGAGGACACTTCTGTGGCATAGTCCGATTCGTTCCGGCATCATTCATACACCCTACTCAGAAGCGAATCCGAGCAAATGTTACCGGAAATGTGGTGCGCTGGCGGACCTGCCAGCGCCAAACAAGCCATGAACCCGCGGGAAAGTCTCGATTGTTCCTCGATTGTTGCTCGATTGTTGCTCGATTGTTGCTCGATTGTTGCTCGATTGTTGCTCGATTGTTGCTCGATTGTTGCTCGATTGGTGGGCCGTTTCCTGCAAGGAGATTTCAGAGCCTCCTCACGTCGGCTCCTACTATTTGGACGGGCGGTTAGCCAGCCTTTAGCCTGCTGATGATGACTTTCGCTGCACGGCGGGGTGCGCCTGGGTCGCCCAATGAGGCGATGATTTCGGCGAGCCTGGCTTTGACCTTGGCGCGGCGGGGAGCATCGCGCAGGAGGTCAACCGTCGCGCGGGTAATGTTGTCAGACGTGGCGGCGCTTTGGATGAACTCGGGGAAGACTTCCTCATTGGCCAGAAGGTTGGGCATGGCCGCGTATTTCACTTTTACGATGCGCTTGGCGATTTGCCAGGTGCTCCAGGAGATCTTGTAGAGGGCCACGGTCGGGACGCCGAAGTAAGCGCACTCGGTCGTTACCGTGCCGGTCGAGGCGATCGCCACGTCCGTTACGGCCAACGCTTCGGGCAGGCCGCCGATTTGGGCTTCCAGACCGGCGGGGAGGCCCAGGGCCTTCGCCTGCTTGAGGAGATTTGCGTTTGGCAGAACCATGCGCGCCCGGAGGTCGGGCGTTTTGGCACGGATCAATTCGAAGGCCGCCAGCATCACCGGCAAGTGGCGGGCGAGTTCGCTGGCGCGGCTACCCGGCAGCAGCAGCAAGTTCGAGGTGTTCTGTGTCCTTCGCTCCTCCGTCTTTGCCCGGGGCCGTTCGGCGTATCGGTCCACGATGGGATGGCCGACGAACTCGATGGGCAACTGCGGCACGCGTTTCGCATACCAAGCCTGCTCGAACGGAAAGATGCTCAGGACGAGGTCGTAGTCGCGCGCCATCTGGAAGACGCGCCGCTCGCGCGAGGCCCAAACCTGGGGCGAGACATATTGGATGAGTTTGGGGTCCCAATCGTGGAACCAGCCGGCGTGCGCGCGAGCATATTGCCTGACGGCGTGCGCAAAGCGGCGGTTGAAGCCGGAGAAGTCCACGCAGATGATCGCGTCGGGCTGGCGTTGCAGGGCGAGTTCAAAGAGCTGGTTGAACAGCCGGCGGAACTTGAGGTAGTGCTTCAGCACCTCCGTCAGGCCAATGACCGAGTGCTCGGTCATGTCGAAGGCGAGGTCCATTCCTTCAGCGGCCATGCGCGGACCGCCCGCGCCGAAGAAGCGCGGCTCCAGGCGGGCGTGCAGCGGCTGGTAATCCGGCGTCGGAATTGCCTCCGCTTCCGCAAACTCCTGGCGCAAGGCGCGGACGAGTTCCGCAGCCAGCACGTCGCCGCTGGCCTCGCCCGCGATCAGCATGAAGCTCTTGGGTTTCACTGGGCGCGAATCTGGCGGGTGATCTCGAAGGCCAGGTCCAGCGCCCGTTTCGCCGATTCGCCGCTGACGTCCGGGGTGAGGTGGGCGCGGACGCATTGGACGAAATGCTGCAGCTCCAGCTTGAGCGGCTCCTCCTTCGTAATGGGCACCGGCTCGCGCACGATGCGCTTGCCGCCGAATGCGCTGACGATGGTGGAGTCTTTGGCGCGGAGCAGCTTCTTGAGCAGCGAGCTTTCTTCTTCGTCGTCCCGGGCGATGCGGTAGATGAACCCTTCCTGCGCGCGGTAATCGAGTGAGATGTAGCTGGTCATGGCGCCGCCGCTGAAGACCCGAATCTTGCGCATCCGCTCGGGGCTGACGCGGCTGACGGTCATGTTCGCCACACAGCCATTGGCGAAGCGCAGGCGGGCGTTCGCGATGTCCTCTGACGTGCTGAGCACGGGGATGCCCACGGCGTCAACGCTCTTCACGGGCGATTTCACGAACGCCAGCACCACGTCCAGGTCGTGAATCATCAGGTCGAGCACCACGCCGATGTCCGTGCTGCGGGCGGGGTAGGGGGACAGGCGGTGGGTCTCGATAAAGCGCGGGTCGGTGGCCACGCTTTCGAGGTACTTAAAGACGGGGTTGAACCGCTCGACGTGCCCCACCTGCAGGACGCAGGCCTTTTGTTGCGCGATCTGGCACAGTTCGGTGGCCTGCGCGGCGTTCTCGGTCATCGGCTTTTCCACCAGCACGTGGCGGCCCTGCTGCAGGAGCATCTTGGCGAGCTCGAAGTGTGTGGTAGTGGGCGTAACGATGCTCACCGCGTCACTCGCCGCCGCCGCCTCGGCCAGGGAGGCGAACGCTCGAACGCCGTGCTTCTGGGCGAATTTCTGTGCGGTCTCCGCCACGGTGTCATACACCCCGGCAAACTCGACTTGCCCCGCTGCGGCCAGCTCGGCGTAAATCCGCGCGTGCTCCTTGCCCAGCGAACCAGTGCCGAGCACGGACACTTTGACCTGTTGCGTGTTGCGTGTTGCGTGAACCGTTTCCATTGGCGGCATTGTGCCACTGATGGGTAGTGACTGACAACTGGCAACTGGGGTGCCTAATCCGGCAGCAGGAGTGGAATCGCCTCTCGGCCGTGCCGGCGATAGACGGTAAAATCCGCCCGGTCGATGGTGACTACTTTACTGTCCTTCGTCTGTTCGCTCAGATAGACGAGGCAGGCATCTGCAAAGTCCATTGGCCGGTCGGCGTACTTTCTGACTAGCTCGGCCAGGCGCGGCGCCGCGGACTGGGTGTCAAACCGCGAAACCAACAACCCTCGTCTCACCGCTTCGAGGAGCCTTGCGGGCGACCGCAGGAAGTGCGCCGCTTCTGTCAGCACCGCGTCGCAGGTGAACAATGGATAAGGGAGTGAGCGCAGAAGCTTGGCCGCCCAGGGCGTGAAGGGGTCTCCGTCTTCGGGGCGGCGGAACGCTGCCACGAGCGGCCCGGTATCCAGAATGTAGATCATGGCCCTTTGGAGCGCATGGCCTTGCGGACATTCTGGTTGGTGGCGGGAGGGGCATCAGTGTTCACGCTTCCCAGCAGATCATCCCAGGGCGATCCGTGCCTGGCCTGCACTGCCTGTACCCGTTGCCGCACGGCCTTGCGGGCAAACTCGCTGAGGTCTTCGCCCATCGCGTTGGCCACCTTTTGCCAGGATTCCTTTTCACGGCCGGGAACCCTTACCGTCAGTGTGTCACTCATGTCACGTATGTAACACAGTCTCCGCCCGAGGTCAAATTTCGGGACCCGCGAAAGCAGCAGCGCTTGAACTTTGCACTGCGGATTCATAGATTGTCGCTGTGCCAATTGCTGGTTACATCCTGACGGTGTTGATCGCCTACTTGCTGGGGTCGATCCCAACGGGCTTTTTAGTCGCCAAGGCGCGCGGGGTTGACATCCGCACCGTGGGGAGCGGCAACATCGGGGCGACCAACGTATTCCGCATCCTGGGCAAAGCGGCAGGGGTATTTGTTTTGGTGGTCGATGCCGCCAAGGGGTGGCTGGCGGTCTTTGTCGTGGCCAAGTTCGTATCCGGATGGTTTTACCCTGAGGCCGGGTCATCAGCACTGGAGTGGTTTCGTCTTTGCGCGGGCATCGCCGCTATCCTGGGCCACAACTACACTTGCTGGCTCCATTTCAAGGGGGGCAAGGGCATTGCCACTTCCGCAGGCGTGCTGGTGGCACTCGTGCCGAAGCCGCTGTTGGTCGTTCTCGCCATTTGGATCATCATCTTTGCACTGAGCCGCTACGTGTCGCTCGCCTCAATTGTGGCTGCGCTTAGTCTCCCGTTCGCTGCCTGGGCGTTCGGTGAAACCCGGACCATAATCTTAGTCACTGCGGCGCTGGCGGCGTTGGCGATTTACAAGCACAAGGCCAACATCCAGCGACTGATCAACGGCACGGAGAACCGGATTGGCGCGAAGAAGGGATCATCCGCCGAGGCACCGAAACCAACATCATGAAGATCACCATATTGGGCGCTGGCGCGTGGGGGACGACCCTGGCGCGATTGCTACATCAGGGGGGCAACGCGGTCACGCTCTGGGGGCATATCGCGGAATGGTTGGACGAAATCCGCCAGGTGGGGCGCAACGAGCGCTTTCTGCCGGGCATCGAGGTGCCACGGGAGGTGGTTTTGCAGGGGGACCTGCCCCGGGCCATTGAAGGTGCGGAGTGCATCGTGGTGGCTGTCCCCTCGCAACCCTTCCGGCAGGTTACCCGCTGCCTTGGTGACTTCAGCGGCTTGATCGCCAGCGTGACCAAGGGCATCGAATACCAAACCGGCCTAACGATGTGCGGCATCCTGGCCGAAAACGCGCCTCGAGCCAGGTGTGCGGCTCTGTCCGGCCCGACGTTCGCCATCGAGGTGGCGCGTGACATCCCCACGGCCATCGTCGCGGCGAGCCGGGATTCCTCCACCGCCGGACAAGTGCAGCAGCTTTTTAGCCGGCCAGCGTTCCGCGTCTATACCAGCACGGATTTGCTAGGGGTCGAGCTTGGGGGCGCTTTGAAGAACGTCATCGCGATCGCGGCCGGCACCGGTGACGGGCTGGGCTTTGGCGACAACTCAAAGGCTGCGCTGGTGACGCGGGCCATTGTGGAGATGCGACGGCTCGGGGTGGCGTGCGGGGCGCAAGGCGAGACCTTCACCGGCCTGAGCGGTTTGGGCGACCTGATGGTGACTTGTTTCTCCAAGCACAGCCGCAACCGCGGCTTTGGCGAGCGTGTCGGACGAGGCGAGAAGCCGGCTGACATCGCCGCCAGCATGTTGGCCGTGGCTGAAGGCTACCCCACCGCGCGCTCAGCGTATCATTTGGCCCGCAAGCACGGCGTCGTCACGCCGGTCATTGATGAGGTTTATGCGATGCTCTACGAGGGCAAGAATGTTGCGCAGGCCGTCCGCGACCTCATGTCGAGGGACCTGAAGGCTGAGTAACCCCACGGCCCACATGGTCGAGACTCCGGTAGCAGCCGATGGTAGTCGGCGCTATCTCCTCCCCCGGAAAGAATGCGCCGACTGACGTCGGCGGCTACGCCGGCAACCCCTCAGCCCATCGCCGCCTTGATCAACTTCATGAAGTCGGCGTAGGCCTCGACCGCCTTGAACTGTGGGAATTGCCGCCTCACATTCTCCGGCGCCCGGAACAGGATGCCGACGTGGGCCTCGATCAGCATGGCGGTGTCGTTGAAGGAGTCGCCGCCCGCGATGACGTAATAGTTCAGGAGCTTGAGGGCGGCCGCCGCCTTTTGTTTCTGGTCGGGCACGCGGAGTTTGTAATCCACGATGCGGTCATTCTCAACCACCAGCCGGTGGCAGAACAGGGTAGGCCAGCCCAGTTGGCGCAGGAAGGGCGTCGCAAACTGCTCGAATGTGTCCGAGAGGATGATGACCTGTACCAGTGAGCGCAGTTCATCGAGGAACTCCTTGGCGCCGTCCAGTGGGCGCAGCGTCCCGATGACCTGCTGGATGTCGGCCAGCTTAAGGCCATGCTGGTCGAGGATCTTGAGCCGGCCGCGCATGAGCTTATCGTAGTCCGGTTCGTCGCGGGTGGTGCGGCGCAGTTCTTTGATGCCCGTCTGCTCGGCCACCGCAATCCAAATCTCGGGAGTCAGCACTCCCTCCATGTCCAAGGTTACAATCGATTGTTTCACCGCCCGAAGGCTTTCAAAATGCGCCCCGGGTGTCCAGCTTTCGGATTCGCTGTTTGCGAATTACGAAGTGCGAGGCTGGGGCGGCTCGGCAGACCCTGCGCGGGCCATGCGGCTGAGGAACTCACTAAATCATTGTCCGTCATTGACAGGGGGGAAGGGGCTTCTTAGTTTCCTTGCGCAAGAGCTGAGCGCTTTTGTCCCCGGATTCAGATTCGGGGCTTTTTATTGAACTTATGGCAAATACCATTCTAGTCGGCGCCCAATGGGGCGACGAGGGCAAAGGCAAGATCATTGACGTGCTGACCGAGGAAGCGGACATAGTAGTACGCACCCAGGGCGGCAACAACGCCGGACACACGGTCCACATCAAAGGCCAGAAGTACATTCTGCACTTGGTGCCCTCCGGTATCCTGCGCAAGAACAAGGTCTGCGTTATTGGCAACGGCGTCGTGGTTGATCCGGTGAGCCTCGTTGAGGAAATCGAGGGGCTGCGCAAGCTCGGCGTCCGCATTGACAAGAACCTCTACCTCAGCGAGACGGCCCACATGGTCCTTCCGTATCATCGCGAACTGGATGCCCAGCGCGAGACCTCCAAGGGAAAGAACAAGATCGGCACCACCAAGCGCGGCATCGGCCCGGCCTACGGCGACAAGGCGGCGCGTACGGGCTTGCGGGTAATTGACCTGGTTGACCCTGCCCGTTTCAAGAGCCAGCTTGAAACCAGGATCAAGGAGAACAACGAAATCCTCAAAGCCTTCGGCGCTCAGCCCTTGTCGTTCAAAAAGGTCCATGCGGACTATCGCGCCGCGGGTGATTACCTGAAACGCTTTGTCGTTAATACCGTTGTTCTGCTCCACGAAGCGCTGCGCCGCGGCGATGATATCCTGTTCGAGGGCGCCCAGGGCACCTTCCTGGACATTGATCACGGCACTTATCCGTTCGTGACCTCTTCCAACACTACGGCCGGCGGCGCCTGCACCGGCTCTGGCATCCCCCCGCATCGCATGGACCGGGTTGTCGGCGTGATGAAGGCCTACACGACGCGCGTGGGCGAGGGGCCGCTGCCAACCGAGAACGCGGAAATCGCCGACATGCTCCACGCCATGGGCCGTGAGTTCGGCGCGACCACCGGCCGGCCGCGACGTTGCGGCTGGTTTGACTCCGTTGCCACCCGCCATGCCGGCATGGTCAACGGCATCGACGAGCTGGCCGTGACAAACGTGGACGGCCTCGATTCGGTCGAGACCATCAAAGTCTGCATCGGCTATCGGGACGGCGCCCAGCACTACGACTATGTGCCTAACGACATTGAGGCCCTCTCTCGCTGCCAGCCGATCTACGCCGAGTTCCCGGGGTGGCGGACGCCGACCCATAATGCCCGCAAGTGGAAAGATCTCCCGGTCCGAACCCGCACCTATCTGAAAGCCCTGGCCGAGTTGAGCGACGCGAAACTGGCCATCGTCTCGGTCGGGCCGGGACGGGAGCAGACCATTGCGGTTTGAATGAGCGCGCAAGCGGTCCATCTCAGCCCCGAAGCCAAGGCCTCCATTCCTCGGCACGTGGCGATGATCATGGACGGGAATGGCCGCTGGGCCAAGCAACGGTACCTGCCACGGGTCGAAGGCCATCGCGCTGGTGCGGAATCGGCGCGCGTCATTATCCGGACTGCGGGCGAGCTGGGCATTAAGTACCTCACTCTCTACGCATTCTCCGTCGAGAATTGGAACCGGCCCAAGGAGGAGGTGGATGCGCTGATGAAGTATCTGGTGCATTACCTCAAGAGCGAGACGCCTGAGCTGAACAAGAACAACGTGCGACTGGAGATCATCGGCCAGATCTACCGCTTGCCGGAGATGGTGCAGGAGCACCTCAGGAAATCGATCGCGACGCTCTCGAAGAACAACGGGCTGACGCTGATCATGGCGTTGAGTTATGGCGGGCGCACGGAAATCGTGGACGCAGTCCGCAGCATCGCCACCAAGGTTAAGGGCGGTGAGCTCGACCCGGCCGATATCACGGAACAAGTGTTCGCCCAGCACCTCTACACGCGCAATGTGCCGGACCCGGACTTGCTGATCCGGACCAGCGGCGAAATGCGGGTCAGCAATTTCCTCTTGTGGCAGATTTCCTACACGGAGCTCGTGGTGACGCCGACCCTGTGGCCGGACTTCCGTAAGCCGCAGCTCTATGAGGCGCTTGAAGAATACAATCGCCGCCACCGGCGGTTTGGGGGGGTGTAAGATGCCGACAGGCCGGAGCGCCGGGCTAGAATGTGTGGGCGAGGAATCCGCTCGACACGGCTGAAGGGCTCTTTACCCTCTTTGCCACATGCCTGACACTACCGGGCCAATATCGCCGCCAGCAGTCGCCCTTTCCAAGCGCACAATCTTCTTGCGCCGGATGGTGAGCTTCCTGGTGCTCTGGACGATCGTGCTGACCGCGATGTTTTCCAGCAACCGGCTGGTGTCGGATTACGTGTTCCTGGCTATCATGGTGTTCCTGGCCATCACGGGGCTGGCGGAGTTCTACGGGCTGGCGGCGAAACGCAACCTGGTCTGTTTCGAGCGCTGTGGGATTCTGGGCGGCGTGCTCCTCATGGTGGGTACCTTTCTGAATCTAACCGGAAAGTTAGGGACTTCAGGCTCCCCGGCCAGGGTCAATGACTTCGAGACGAGTTTCCTGATTCTCTTTGTGCTGGGGCTTTGCCTGCGGCAGTTCTTTGCGCGCAGCAATACGGAGGGAATCGTGGCGATTGCGACGACGCTATTCGGCCTGATGTACGTGCCGTGGCTGCTGAACTTTATCCAGAAGATCAATTTCTTCCCCGGCGTCGATGGCCATTATTATCTGCTGTACTTCATACTCATCACGAAGTTCAGCGACTCAGGCGCCTACGCGACCGGCTCGCTGATCGGTCGGCATAAGATGATCCCCCGTATCAGCCCCGGGAAGACTTGGGAGGGTTTTGCTGGCGCCGTCATCTTTTCGACGCTCGCCAGCCTGATCTTCGTCCATTTCCTGGGCTCGAAGATGGCCGGCATGAACTGGAAGCACGCGATTATACTCGGCATCATCCTGAGCGTCACGGCCGTGGTTGGGGATCTGATTGAATCCCTTCTCAAACGCGAGGCTGGGGTGAAGGACTCCGGGAAGTTCTTCCCCGGCATCGGAGGCATACTCGACTTGCTGGATAGTCTGCTGTTTAATGCGCCCATCATGTATTTGTATCTGCGACATGTGCTGACGAGACCGTAGCAGATATACGATATACGATTTACGATTTACGCATTTAGAGAAGCACGCACTTGCAGGAATACCGGAGACGACACCATGACACGCGAAGAAATGAAGGCACGGACAAAAGCCTATCGTGATGAAGGAGGGAGACGAACTCCTCGCTATCGTCGTGGCCTCCGCCAAAACGACTAGCGCATCCAAGGAACAGGCAACAAGCTCGTCAATCCCAAATCGTAACTCGTAAATGCGTAACGTCGTCTTACTGGGCAGCACTGGTTCCATCGGCACCAGCACCATCAAGGTCGCCGAGGATCTGCCGGATCGAATTCGCCTCCTGGGCCTGGCGGCCGGGAACAACGTGGAGTTGCTCCTGGACCAGACGCGCAAGCATCGGCCCGAGGCCATTTCCATTACCGATCCGGCCAAGGCGCGCGATTTGCGCGATATGCTCGGCGCGAGCACGGAGGTGTTCTCGGGGTCCGAAGGGCTGCTCAAGCTCGCTACACTGCCCGCCGCCGACATTGTGCTGATCGCCATTGTGGGCACGGCGGGCTTGGCCCCCGCGCTGGCTGCCATTCGGGCGGGCAAGGACATTGCCGTGGCTTCCAAGGAGATTTTGGTCATGGCCGGCGAAATCGTGATGCGGGAAGCACGCGAGCACGGCGTGAAGGTGTTGGCGGTGGACAGCGAGCACTCGGCGATCTTCCAATGCCTGGATGGAAAGCCATCCAATTCAGTTCGCCGCCTCTGGCTGACGGCTTCCGGCGGTCCGTTTCGCACGACGCCCAAAGAGGAGTTTCCGGGCATCACCGTCGAGCGCGCCTTGAAGCACCCGTCCTGGGTCATGGGCCGTAAGATCACTATTGATTCGGCTACCCTCTTTAACAAGGGGCTGGAAATGATCGAGGCGCGGTGGCTGTTCGACATCGAAATGGGCCGGGTGTCGGTGGTGGTGCATCCCCAAAGCGTGGTGCATTCGATGGTCGAGTTTGTGGACGGCTCGATGCTGGCTCAGCTCTCCACCCCGGACATGTGCTTGCCCATTCAATATGCCCTGACCTATCCCGAACGGGCGGCCAGTGATCGTGTCCAGACCAACCTGGCAAAACTGGGCAGCCTGACCTTTGAGGAGCCCGACCCTGAACGGTTTCCCGCCTTGGAACTGGCCCGCACGGCTGGCGAGGTGGGTGGAACTTTGCCGGCGGTATTGAACGCGGCTAACGAAATCGCTGTCGATGCCTTTGTGAATCGTCGAATCAGCTTCCCGGAAGTATCGGCCACAGTCCGGCGCACCATGGACCGACACCACCTGGTGCCGCACGCCAGCCTGCAACAGATTCTCGAAGCCGATGCCTGGGCGCGCACCGAGGCGGCCCGGGGCTGATGCTGCCGCGAAAGCGTCTTGCCGGGGCTGTTGCTGGTGCGGTCGCCAACAAATAACTGGCATAAGCGCCCAGTCCGGCTAAGTTTAACCACCTACATATGTTTGTTCTGAACGTTATCTATGTCGTCGCAGCAATGCTCTTGCTGTTCGGCGCGGCCGTCTTTGTCCACGAATATGGGCATTACTGGATGGCACTGCGGCGCGGCCTGAAGATCGAGGGCTTTTCCATCGGCTTCGGGCCCAAGATCGTGAGCTGGATGCGCGATGGTGTGGAATGGTCCTGGCGCTGGATTCCGGCCGGGGGCTTCGTGAAGCTCCCGCAGATGGTCACCTCCGACGCGATCGAAGGCAAGGCGACTGAGCCGGTCGAGAAACTGCCCCCGGTATCGCCCTGGTCGAAGATCCTGGTTGCCTTCGCCGGGCCGATGATGAACGTCATCTTCGGCATCGTCATCGCGTTCCTGTTGTGGGGAGTCGGGATTCCCGTTCAAGTCAGCCCGCCCATCATCGGCTACGTGGACCCGGGGTCGCCGGAGGCCAAGCTCGGCATTCAGCCTGGTGACCAAATCCTTTCCGTGGATGGAAAGTCGATCAGCTCATGGCATGACATCCAGGAAACCACGATTCTTGCGCGCAGCACCAACTTGGCCGTCGTCATCATGCGCGCCGGGAAGTTCACCAACACCTACGAATTGACGACCGTAGTGAGCGAGGCACTCGGCCTGAAGGTCCTTAACCTGGATCCGCGCGACCACCCGGTCATCAAGAACGTGCGTGCTGATAGCCCGGCGGAGGCCGCCGGACTGAAGGCTGGGGATGAAATCCTGGTCTTCGCCCAGGTTCCGCTCCACGGTGCCGATCAGTTCATCAAGCTCGTGCAGAAATGCCCCGGGGAGACCAAGGACATCGTCGTCAAGCGAGACGGCCAGCGGACGACCCTGAAGGTCACGCCCCGTCTGGACGGCAGCGCCAAAGTCGGCCGGATTGGGGCTGAGATCGGCACCGGCAGGCCGATTTATCGCATCGAGCACATTCCCCCCTGGATCCAGATCGGCACCGTCCTGGACCGCACGGTTAGCACCTTCTCCGCGCTGGCACACTCCAAGCAAACCGGCGTCGGCTTGAAGGACCTCAGCGGGCCGCCGGGCATTCTTGCCATGCTGGCGGCCTACGTGAACTCGGATTGGCGGCTCGCGTTGAGCTTCCTGGTGCTGCTCAATATCAATCTCGCCATCATCAACCTGTTCCCCATGCCGGTGCTGGATGGCGGCCACATTGTCATGGCGTTGATCGAACGGTTGTTCGGCCGGCCGTTGCCGTATCGCCTGGTGGAATACACCACCACGGCCTTCGCCGTCCTGCTCATCGGCTTCATGCTGATCGTCTCCTGGAACGATTTTAAACGGTTCTCGCTCTTCCGCTCCATGTTCAACAGCCAGGGCGTCACCATTGAGAAGCAAGACAGTCAGCCCGCCGGCGCCCGATGAGCACGGTCCGCTACTGCGACTCACCTTTCTTCTACCGCCGCCGCCGCTCCCGCGAGGTGATCGTAGGTGATCCCGCCCGCGGCGGAGTGATCATCGGCGGCGACCACCCGGTCGTCATGCAGTCCATGATCACCTGTGACACGATGGACACGGCGGAGTGCGTCAGGCAGAGCCTGGATCTGGTGAGGGTGGGCTGCGAGATCGTGCGCATCACCGCGCCCACCGTGAAGGACGCCGCGAACCTGAAGAATATCGTCGCCGACTTGCGCGCGCGGGGCTGCCAGGTGCCGATCGTGGCGGACATCCATTTCAAACCGGAGGCTGCGCTGGAAGCCGCCAAGTGGGTCGAGATGGTCCGCGTCAACCCGGGCAACTACGCCGACACGAAGAAGTTCGCCATCAAGGACTACTCCGATGAGCAATATGCGGCTGAGTTGGCCCGCATCGAGGAGAAGTTTACTCCCCTGGTGAAGCTGTGCGCGGAACTGGGCCGCGCCGTGCGGATCGGGACCAACCACGGCTCCTTGAGCGACCGTATCATGAACCGGTTCGGCGATTCACCGCTCGGCATGATTGAGAGCGCCCTGGAGTTTGCCCACATTGCGCGCAAGAACGGCTTCCATAACTTCAAGTTCTCCATGAAGTCCAGCAACCCCAAAATCATGATCCAGTGCTATCGGTTGCTGGTGGCACGGCTGGAGCAGGAAGGGCCGGACTGGAATTACCCCATTCACCTGGGCGTCACCGAAGCCGGCGAGGGCGAGGACGGACGCATCAAGAGCGCCATCGGCATTGGATCACTTTTATGCGATGGACTGGGGGATACCATCCGGGTCTCGCTCACTGAGGATTCCCCGCGGGAGATCGAAGTTTGCCGTGACCTGCTCTCGCAGGTTGCGTCGTTGACCGTGGCCGCGGATACCGTCCAGCTCGATTCCTCTTCGGCCTTCGGACTTCGGCCTTCGGACTTCTCCGTCTCCTGGCCTTTCGACCCCTTCTCCTACACACGCCGTGCCACGCCGGAGATTGAGCTTGCCGGCGGTGTCAGATGCGGCGGCGAACAAACCGTGCGCGTAGTCGTCACGCGCGCCACGTGGGACAAGGTGGCTCCCAAGCTCACGGCCCGTGCTGACGTGCGACCCGAGGCCGTTTACGAGGATCTGAACGTCTGCGAGATCGACCCCACCCGCGACTTCGAGGTGAACTGCGACACCCAGCTCGTGACCGTCAAAGATGGCACGCCTTTGCCGGCCGTTGCGGCGTTCAGGTTGCTGGCGGCCAAACTGAAGCGGCTGGGCCGGACCAATCCCATCCTGCTGAAGGATTGCCTGGGCTTCGAACCTCTGCCGCTCGATCCGAAGATCGCATTGCTCCGTGCCTCGGCTGTCATTGGTTCATTGCTCGCGGACGGAATCGGCGATGCCATCCTGGTCCGGGGTGAATCCGGCGCCGGACTATCTCTGCGGCTGGCTTACAACATTCTCCAGGCAGCCGGCTGCCGCTCGTTCAAGACCGATTACGTGGCCTGCCCCTCTTGCGGCCGCACACTATTCAACCTGCAAACCGTCACTGGCCGCATCAAAGCCCGCACCGAGCACCTCAAAGGGGTTAAGATTGCGATCATGGGCTGCATTGTGAATGGCCCGGGGGAAATGGCGGACGCGGATTTTGGCTATGTCGGCGGCGCGCCCGGCAAGATCAACCTCTACGTCGGCAAGACCGCCGTTAAGTTCAACATTCCGGAGGTGGAGGCCGTGGACCGCCTGGTGGATCTCATCCGCGAGCACGGCAAGTGGGCCGAGCCTGCCCAGAATGCTGCTGGCGAACTCGCAACGCTTTGAGCATGATCAAGTATGGTTAAGTTCGCTCGCAAGGTGCGCCTCAGAGAAGAAGGGAACGATGTTGCCTATTGGCTCTCGCGTTCTCCGCTTGAGCGGTTGCGTGCCGTCGAGTCCTTGCGACGCAGTTATATCCAGGCCCATGTTGCTCCTGACCAACAAAGACTTCCGCGAATTTGTCGAGTTGTTAAATTCAAACGGAGTTAGGTTTCTCCGATACCCAGCGCCGCCTCTCTCCCTTTCGGTATTCTCCCCAGGTGGTAGATCAGAAACCCATGCAGGAAGCGGCCCAGTTCAGCCGCTTGGGCTGCGGTTGGCTTTAGACGTGCCACTACCGGCCAATCCTTCTCCGCAAGCGCCTTCACCAGTTGCTTCGTCCCCGGATTCAAGTTGCTCTGGTCCAGGTCCGGCTTGAGGCCCAGATCGGTCAGTAGCTTGAGTTCAAAGGCGAAGATCGTGGTCGCCTGCGGAGCCTCCACGGCCCTTTGCCGCACCTCGGGACCTTGAACCGCCCCCTCTCCCGCCTTCGGCACCCTCTCCCCCTCTGAGGGGGAGAGGGACAGGGAGAGGGGGCCGGCACGAGCGCCCCGCGGTTCATGGAGAGGGCCTGCCACAAGCTGCCCGAGGAGGCCCGTCATTAGCTCGAAAACGCCCGCCAGCGGCGTTTCCATCTCGGTGGATTGCTCCACCAGGGCGGTGCAGTAACAAGCTTGCTGGAGCAGGCCAAGGTCCTCCCGCAATCTGCTGTGCGTCTGGCGCAGGCTCGCCTCACGCAGCGTATGAAGCTCGGAACGGCGGCTGCGGCTGAAGCTGAAATCCGCCAGGTAGAACAGGTCCAATTTGCCGCGGAACGGCGAGTTGGCGCGGCGCGCTCCCTTGGCCACGGTCGCCAGCCGGCCCAGGGTGGGGGTGAGCCAGTGGACGATGAGGCTGGTCTCCGTGAGCGGTCGCGTGCGCAATACCAGGCCCGCGGCGGTTTCGATCATCGGATGGAAACTCCCGCAGGGTAGGGCACCTCGCCGAGCGAACTTTTGGCCTCCGGGCTGGAGACCGGGACATAGTCGGGCAGGATGGCGCCCAGGCTGATGACGTACTTGATCGCGTCGGGCACCGACATATCCAGCTTGATCACCTTCTCCTCGGGCACCATCAGCAGGAAGCCTGACGTCGGGTTCGGCGTCGCCGGCACAAACACGCAGACCACCTTCCGGCCAGTCTTGAGCCTCACCTCTTCCTGCTGCTCGCTGGTGATGAAACCGATCGAATGCACCCCGGCGTGCGGGAACTCGACCAGCACCACCGTGCGAAAGGCGGTCTTGTTGGTGGCGGAGAAGGCGTCATTGACCTGCTTGGTGGCGCTGTAGATCTTGTTGAGCAAAGGAATGCGCAGCAGGGCCGAATCCACCCATTCGATGATTTTCTTGCCGAAATAATTCCGGGCCAGCAAGCCCACCGTGCCGATCAGGAATACCGCCAGGGCGAGCGCCACCAGGCTCCAGTACCAGTACATCGGCCCGTTCCCCTGATCGTGATGGATGAACCTCTCGGGCACGAAGATCAACAGCGTGTCCGTGATATTCGCGACCGTTCCGAACAGCCATCTCAGGACCGCGATGGAGATGACCGCGGGCAGTACAATGACCAGCCCGGCCCAAAAGTTGGCCTGCCAGCGCGCGAAAATACTCTTCTGCACCCCGTCAGAGTAGGCGAATGCGCCTTTTTGCTCAAGGTAAAGCGCGGAGGGAAGGGGGGAATGCAGAAGGAAGAATGTAGAATGAAGAATGTCCCGAGTTGGCAGCCCGCCGTTCCTGCCAGGCCGGTTTTCTGCATTCTTCATTCTGCATTCTTCCTTCCCCCCTCGGTGGCTTTGGGGTCGCATGAGGGACGCATGAGGGACGCATGAGGGTCGCATGGGGGACGCATGCGGGTCGCATGAGGGACGCATGAGGGTCGCATGGAGGACGCATGGAGGACGCATGGGGGTGGCTTTGGGGTGGCTACCGCCTGGCTAGCAACACGCATTGAGGTGGCTTTGATGTCGCATTGAGGTCGCATGAGGTGGCAAGCACGACCCGCCCGGCCTTTCTTCATTCTTCATTCTTCATTCTGCATTCGCCGATTTGAGCGGGGCGCTTTGCAGCAAGCCAGGCGGTATGGGGGCGGTATGGGGGCAGTATGGGGGCGGACAGATGAATGAAGAAGGAAGAAGGCAGAATGTAGAATAGGACCATAACCCTAAAAACGGCCCTTGGGATTAACCGCAAAGAACACAAAGATCGCAAAGAATGAATCAGTTCTTTGGCTCGGAATCATCACAAGTTCC
>CAIWJG010000479.1 GCA_903912925.1 uncultured Verrucomicrobia subdivision 3 bacterium
CTTCGGGACTTGTGCCCATCTACTGAGGAGTCCGCAGCATACACTACACCCAGAGCTGCCGTGGTTTCTCCTTCTCCCCTTCCGAAGGGGAGAGGGCTGGGGTGAGGGGTTGCTCGGTGTCGTGTATCCCGCGGTCTTGGCAGTAAACTCGCGCCCCCAACGTTGGGCTGAGGGGCCTCGCCAAGCTGGCAGCTTGGCGAGACAGCCGCAAGCCGGAGGCTTACGCTACTTTGACGTATGTCCCTCCGGGATGATGAGAGGTCAAATCCTAGCGACATTGGTAGTTAATGTCGGCAATGCCGAGATTGTCGGGGGCATTGATATCGTATGCCGTTGCCTGCCATTCGATATTGCTGCCGGGCTGACCCGGACCGGAAATTGCTGCGCCCATTACCATTCTACTTTTTGGAAGTGGCCGTGAAGGGGATCGGCTTTACGTTGTCGGCGAGGAGATTGGCCACCAGCGGATCGTTGTGCTCCTGGCCAAAACGCGCGAGCAGTTCCCGGTGTTCGAGCAGCACCGTGCGATACTTCGGATCGGCGGCCAGATCGCTCGTTTCACCCGGATCCACCTGTAAGTCCACGAGGGACTCGCGCCGCTGGCCACGGGTGTAAATGCAATACTTGTAACGGTCGGTGCGGACCATCCGGCCTTCCATCGTGGGCTGCATTCCGTTGATCACGCCGGTCTGCGACATGTTGTTTTGGACCACCAGATGATCGCGCCACTCCGGGACTTCCTTGCCGAGGGCCAGCGGCAGCAGGCTGCGGCCGGGAAGTTTCCTGGGTATCGCCAGGCCCGCGAAGTCCAGCATCGTGGGCAGGAGATCAATGCCGGTGTTGACCAGCTTATCCGTCCTGCCGCCGGCCGTCTTGCCCTTGCCAGCGATGATCAGCGGGATCCGCGCCGATTCCTCGTAGAACACCGTCTTCTGGTTGAAACCGTGCGCCCCGGCGCATTCGCCGTGGTCCGCGGTGAAAACGATCAGGGTGTTGTCTTCCAGCCCGGCTTGGCGTAGCGCCGCGAGCACTTTGCCGATCTCGGCGTCCACTTTCTCGATCATCCGGTAATAGCCCCAGCGCTCTTTGCGCCAGTCCTCGACCGTGAAATTGCCCACGGGAAACGCACCCGAGTCAACCTGATAGCCGCGGCGTATTAGCGTCATGCCATCCGGTTCGTTCTGCGGCGGCGCGAGATTGGCCGGGACCGGTGGCAATTGAGCCAACGGCGGCGGCTCGCCGATCTCACCGCAGTTCAAACGCTGTTCTCGTCCAGCCAACCGGCGCGCCCACTCGCAGACGTTGTGCGGGTTCAGGAAACTCGCCACCAGCAGGAACGGCTTGTCGTGCCGCCGGGCGAGGAATTGCACGGCGCCATCCGTCACTCCGGCGTCGTGACCGCCGGTGCGCTTGCCCGTCGCGATCTCGAAGCCGTGCGCCTGGGTGTCTTTGGCATCGTAGCACAAGTGCCACTTGCCGCAGTACGGAGTGTCGTAGCCGGCGTCGCGGAAGTAGGTGCCAAGGCAGACGAATTCCTTCGGGTCCAGACCACCCTCGGGGCCGGAATTCTGCGTGACGCCCGTCTCGTGAGGATAGCACCCCGTGAACGCCGAATTCCGAAATGGCATGCAGAGCGGGTTGGGACTGTAGGCCCGTGTGAATAGCATCCCCGATTGTGCCAAGCGATCCATCGTCGGCGTGTTGAGGTATTGGTTTCCCATCCGGCAGCTCATGGCGTCGGCAAACTGCTGATCGGTGAGGATGAAGAGGATGTTGGGCTTGTTCTGCGGGTTTCGCTGAACGGCCTGATACTCTTTTGGCGAGGCGAGTGTGAGGCTCGTTCGCTTCGCTTGCGTGAGCACGAAGTCCACCAGTTCCTGACATTGGAAGAATCCGGACCACATGTTGTGCCCCTGGCCGGCCGGGACGATGAGTTGCATCTTGCCGCCGAGGGCTTCGTAGCGTTTCCGCATTTCTCCTGAGTTCGCGTTGAGCGGAACAGCGTCGTCTATGTCTCCATGAATGGCGAACAGCGGCACGCCTGCTTTGGCCAGCGCGGCGAGCCGGTCAATGGGATTGTGCTCCGTAAGGTGGATTGAGAGTTGCTCGGCGGTCATGTGGTAAGCACCCGCGGCCTTCGCCACGCCGGGATAGCTGGCAATGTTGCAGACGGGATAAATGCCCGCGAACCCCGCGACCTTCTCCGGATTCTCGGCGGCCCAACCGAGCGTCATCAATCCGCCGCGACTGCGCCCGAGCATGACGGCTTTTTGCGCGAAACCGCGGTGCTGGGTGAGTTCGTCGTAAAGCGCAGAGTAGAGGGCTCGTCCATCCGGACTCCCGTAGGATTCGCCGACATCAATGCCCGCAATGGCGACGCCGGCCCGGTTGAAGCGTTCAAACATCCATTGCTCCTCATTGCCCGGCAGACCCCGAAGCGTCGGCGCGTACCAGACCCACGGAATTGGGCGGTTGGTGGATTGCGCAGGCGGGAGAATCACGAAGGCGGTGTGGCCTTGTACCTGGAAGACCACACCCGGCAGCGGTAGAGATTTCTGGGGTGCGTCGGCAGCGTGGAGCACCGAGAGCTGGAACAGCAATAGAGCGGCGAGGGGTGGGAAGAGTCTCATGGTTTGGTGACGCGGAGTTGGCGCAAGCGACGGCTACCAATTGAATGCGAGGGTGTTCACGGGTTCACTTGAAAACGACAGCGCGGCCGGCCCTCAGCTTGAGTTCCACAACCTTGTCGCCATAACGAACCTGAAACGAACCATCTTGTCTCGGATGCAGGGTGGCTTGAACCAGTTTTCCGTCCTGCCATTGAATATCCACCTCAAGGTTTCCCCGTGCGCGCAGGCCGGTTACCCGACCGGTCGTCCACGCCTTGGGCAATGCCGGCAGCAGATGGATTTCGCCGGCATGACTTTGGAGGAGCATTTCGCAGACACCAGCAGTGTAGCCGAAGTTGCCATCAATCTGGAAGGGCGGGTGAGCGTCGAAGAGGTTTGCATACAACCCGCCGCCGTTCTTGTAATTCATGCGCGTATCACCGACGAGGCGCAGCAGATTGCCCATGAGTTTGTAGGCCCGGTCGCCATCGTGCAATCGCGCCCACAGGTTGATCTTCCACGCCGTGCTCCAACCGGTGCTCACATCGCCTCGCGCGTTGAGCGAGACCCGGGCCGCTTCCGCCAACTGCGGGGTCCTCTGCGACGTGATCTGGCTGCCGGGATGCACGGCGACCAGATGGGAGAGATGGCGATGATCGTCCTTGGGATCATCACGATCCACCATCCATTCCTGCAACTGCCCCCACTTGCCGATCTTAGGGGCGAGCAATTTGTCGCGCTGCGCGGCGATGGTGTTGCGGAACTCGCGATCCACGCCCAGCACGTCGGCGGCGGCCACGGTGTTATTGAAGACATCCCAGATGAGCTGCTGGTCGTGTGAAACGCCGTCCTCGCGCGGGCCATGCTCCGGCGAAAAGCCGTTGGGCGCGACCAGCGTTCCGTCGGGCAACGCCTTCAGCCGGTCCTGCCAGAATTCGCAGACCTCTTTCATCATCGGGTAGGCGAGGGTGCGCAGATATTCCTTGTTCCCGGTAAACGCGTAGTGATCCCAGAGGTTCTGCATGCACCACGCACTGCCGGACTCGACCCATTCCCACGTTGAGCCGCCGAAGACGCCATTCTCGCCGTGCATCGTCCAGCCACGTGCTTTGAATGCCGCTTTCGTCTCCGCTTTGCGGACACCGCGAATGGAGTTCAGCCAGACTGCGTAGGGCGTGAAGCATTCGCCGAGGTTGGCTTGGTCCGCCATCCAGTAGTTCATCTGCACATTAACGTCCGTGTGGTAATCGCTCCGCCACGGCGGCCGGATGGAGTTGTTCCACAATCCCTGCAAGTTAGCGGGCAGAGCTCCGCGCGAAGAGCTGATCATCAGGTAGCGGCCATATTGGAAGACCAACGCCTCCAGTTCCAACTCGCGTGCATCCTCAGAGTATTTCATGAGCCGCAGGTCGGTCGGAAGCTCGCTACGGGAATCCCCAAGCTTCAGCGTCACACGCTTATAGAGTCTCTGATAATCCACCACGTGAGACGCGAGCAATTTCCGGCACGTAGTCCCGGCGGCCGCCTTCAGTTGCGCTGTGACTTGGGCATGAGGATGCTCTCCGCGCCAACCACGCGTGCGATCGTTCACGTAGTCCGTACCTGCGCTGATCAGGATCGTGAGGTTGTTGACGCCATCGAATGTGACTCGCCCATCCGCCGCTTTCACCGAGCCGCCCTCATTGAGGACAAGTGCCTGCGCCTCGTAATTCAAGGCTATGGAATAGTTCGGACCCTTGTCCTCGTACTTGTAACCGGCCACAGAACCCGAGGAGGTCAGCCGGTTGCCGTCGGCAACAATCTTGCCCTTATGCATGTCCGTGAGCATTACCGACCCGGAGTAAGCGCCCGGCTTGTCTGCCGTGAACCGAAACACCATTACGTTGGCTGGGTGGCTGGCGAAATACTCGCGCCGGAAACTTACGCCGCCCTGGTTGTAGGCGACGATGTGGACTGCCCGGCTGATGTCGAGTTCGCGCCGGTAGTTCGTCGTGGCCGCGTTGGTTTGTCCGCCGAATTCGATAAACACGTCGCCAAATGCCTGGTACGCGCCGGTATCCTTCTCATCGCCGATCCAAAGGCTGGATTCATTGAACTGGATTTGCTCCCGCTCAATGCCGCCAAAGATCATCCCGCCGAGCCGGCCGTTGCCAATCGGCAGCGCCTCTTTCTCCCAATTGATCGCGGGCTTGTTGTACCAGAGCTTGGCGTTCGCTTCCTCGCCGTAAGCGCGCAATACCAGAGCCCCAACGCAACAAGCCAATAACACTCTCAAACCGGCCTTCGTCTTCTTCATAGTCAGTTGCTGAATTCGCTCTGCCTCGATATCGCGGAACCGGGCAGGCTTGCTTAGCATAGCCAAATGTGGTCGAGGAGCTCTGTCCATAGAAAGCCAAAACATATTGCCTCATAAGGAGGCGGGAGATGGCCAGGACCCGCCCGACCGGAGGTGGGGATTCCATGTCTGTGCCAGGGGGCGCAAACAAACCATCGCCCCTGTTGACGGTGGCACGGGCCGGTGTCAGTTCTCAGTTTCGACACTTTCCAGCAACGAGCCGAGGGCGGAGCAGGGTCACCCATTAGATTTGCCCCAAGCGGGGTTGGCACGTTCGGGGTTGTTGCCTGCGGGCAAGAAGTGGCGGTCACGCCGGGCCTGTTACTGGCTGACGCTGACCTCATTTACTACACCAGGCTCACTTCCAGAGGTGCCACCACCGCTTGGGCGACGCCTCTTCTTGTCCGATGAGCATCGCCACCACCTGCTGCAAGTCCTCCCGTTCGGCGCCGCGGGTGTCGCACTTAATTTCGATTGAGCCGTCGCGATTATCCAACTCGACCTCAAGCGGGAGGACAATCCAGTCCCCACACCGTTCCAGAAACCCCCGGGCGACACGGTCGGCGGCACGGCTGCGCGCTCGCTGAGAAGGCCATACCTGGGGGCTCAACTGGCCGATGTAGGCAAACTTAAGGATTGGCGTCGCGTTTCCCGGCGGAGCTGCCGGCCCCTGGGATGGCTTCTTCTGACTACTACAGCCGCCACTGCCTTCAGCTTCGTTTGCGCTTTGCTTGCGATTCTGCGCCTCCTTGCGAAGCGTCCACAGTCCGATGATAGCAAGGTAGAGCGCCCAAAGCCCGCAGAGGAAGTGGCCGATTGCTTCACCGGGCGAACTGCGAGTGGGACCAGGCCCAGAAAACAGGTTTAGGACGCCGGAGGCAGTGAGGAAAATACCGCCTCCGGCTAAGATGACCAGCAGCATCCAAACAGAAACCTGATGAACCCATCCCGGGGCAGGACCTTTCCGCAACCCGTAGGTCAACAACATGGTGCTAAGAAGAAGGGACATTCCGCCTGCAACGCCTATTACCAGAGCCAGCGGCACGCGATCGCTGGGACCAAGCTCATCCAGGTTCCCGAGCCCGTAAGTGAGGCACGCGAGCCCGAGCAAGCCGAGAATACTGCCCACTACTACGGCCTTCCATCCATTCAGGTCATATGATGAGGATAGGTTCACGGCGGCGACACCCCTTGATGTCAAGCGTTACTGATAGATGGCATGAACGTTGGCGGACGGGCAACCGAACCGTTACGTCCACCAGCAAATGAATACATATCGCGACAGTTCTAACGCTCAAGCCTGCGGAGCGCAAGTCGCAACCAAAGCTTCTACGCCACCGTTTAGGCGCCAAAAAGAGCTAAGGACTGGACAACGGAAACGGCCCGGCGCACACTGCCAAAGTGAACCGGCTTTGCGCATATTGCAGAACAGCATTTGAATTTCCAAACGCGGGGAAACGTTACTGCGGACCAAAGTGCTACAAGGCAGCAAATCGGGACGGAATCGCCAAATACCAAGCGGCCTACCGCGCAAAGAACCCGGAGAAATTCGCCAAGCTCAACGCGGCCTACCGCGCAAAGAACCGGAAGCGACTTGCCAAATACCAAGCGGCCTACTACGTCGCGAACAAGGAACGCATTGCCAAACACAAAGCGATCTACAGCGCAACGCGCCGCGCCAGAAACGCGAGGCGACGGCGGAGCGCACGCAGGAAATAATGATCGAACTCACGTTCGATGCTACGTGGTGCCAGAAACGCAAGGCGACGGCGGAGCGCACGCAGAGCCGGTTAAAGCCTCGTCAAGTATGCCCCGCCCTGCGGCGGGCGGGCCGGCAAGACCTATGACGGCGGCGCTGTCGGGCCGTCGCAGCGGGCCATACTGAAAAGCTGAAATTGGGAAAGCTGCAGGCGGAAAAGGGATTTAGGGACTACGAGACCACGGACGACCGGACTGCGGGGGAAAACCTGAACCTGAGTCAGCCGCCCATGTGAATGTTAGAGCCGACTGACGTCGGCTGCTACGGTGATGCCGATAATGGGACCGAACAGTAAACGGCAAACTCGGAGGAGGACTTGGATTCACCTGCCAGGTGAGGGTTTCCGGTTTTGGTGAAATGGCAGACATCGCCTTGTCTTCAGCCTTCGCGTCTTCGTGTCTTCGCTGTTCAACTGCGGCATCCAGGTAGATTGGTCCGCCCGACCCGCTTCTGGGAAAGGAAACTGGGACCAGCCAAAGCATACTACCTGTAGTGGTCGGACGCTTTCGAAGAACCCCACATATAGTGCTTTCTGGAGCGTTTTTGGCGCTAGGTGCCTCAGAATGCAACGGTTGGCCTCTTCGGTGGGTTTCGGGACAGCGGTGTGATTGGGACCCAGGAAGAACCTTCCGCATTTCGGCATAACCCCTGAGCTTTGAGCGCAAGTTGCACGACGTATGGCGCAATTGGGTCTGGAGATATGCCGATCGGTATCGTTAACGAAACCATAAAACGGCTGTTGAACAGGCAAAGTTGACCGTTTTATGGGGGTTTCGTGGTAGTCACTGATGGGGTGCTGGGGTGGCTTTTTGGATGTGTTGGGCGACCTGGGTGGCGATTTGCGAGGCGGTCTGCTTAACGTTCTTCTCGACATCCTGGCCGGCGCGGACGAATGCGACGGCGGCGCCATAGGGGCCAAAGGCCAGAGTTGCGCCACCACCTACCTTGTCCCCGCTGTTGGCGTCGGTGGCGATTTCCCACAAAGGCTTGGGCGGACCCTGGGAGAGATCGTTGACACAGGTCAGCACCTTGATATCGGTCTGGCCTGCGCCCATCCCAATTACCGAGCGCTGCAACCGATTGCCTTCCTGCACGAGGCTGAACGACCCGCGGAGCAACCATCCTTGGGCCGGAATCGGGGCGTCTGGCGGCTGCCGGACGGCCTGGAAGCCGGCCTTCGAAAGGTTCTTCAGCAGCGACTTGGACATCAACGCCACCAATTGCTGAGCGCGTGTGTCCGGATCGGAGGACTTGCCGTATAGACGATCAGCCGCTTGGCCGACTCGCCCGCGGCGCCCGGAAAGCAGGCCATCCTGGCTTTGTATGGCCCCGGCCGGCAGCTCGAAGTCGGCCACGTAAATGGCCGTTGGCCGATTGGTCGCCGGGGAGGCATAGTTGCGTTCGCCGGTGACGGTAGCCGTCTTGTGTAATTGGCAGCCCGTGAGCAGGCCCAGGGCGAGCAAGGTCAGACTGCCGGCAAGACCGCCGTGTCGTATCGGTATGAGGTAGGATTTCATAGATTCAGTCATAAGTTGGCTCTCGTGTTTTATGGTTCAGTTAGTTGGGGAAGCTGGAGTGTTGGCGGGTGGCATGGGCGGCGTTTGGGGCTTCACTCCTCTTGCAAGCAAGCGTTCCGAGATCCGCTGCAGCACCACGTAGAAAGAGGGCACGAAGAGCACAGCCAGGCAGGTCGAGGCGAGCATCCCGGAGGCGACCGCAATGCCGAGGGATTTGCGCGCGCTCGCGCCGGCACCACTCGCCAGCACCAACGGCAGCACCCCGAGGATGAAGACAAAGGAAGTCATCAGAATAGGCCGGAACCGGACGTGCGCAGATTCGACGGCGGCCTCGACGATGCTCTTGCCGACAGCCCGGCCTTCGCGGGCCATCTCGACGATGAGAATCCCGTTCTTGGCCGAGAGCGCAATCAGCAGCACCAGCCCGATCTGCACATAGATGTTGTTGGACAGCCCGACCGCCTTCAGCGCGCCCACGGTCCCCAGCAAGGCGAGCGGCACGGACAGGATGACCGCGCCCGGCGTGATCCAGCTTTCGTACTGGCCGGCCAGCACGAAATACACGAGCAGCAACCCCAGCCCGAAGATGAAATAGGTGGAGCTGCCCACCAGCTTCTCCTGGTAGGACATGGCCGTCCATTCGTACTCCATCCCGCCACCCAGCGTTTTGGCGGCGACGGCTTCCATGGCGGCAAGGCCCTGGCCGGAACTGAATCCGGCGGCCGCCGTGCCGTTGATCGTAGCGGTCGGGAACAGGTTATAGAGCGAGATGAGCGAAGGCCCGTGGGTGTCTTTAATGTCGGCCAGTGTGCCCAATGGGATCATTTGGCCGCTTTGGTTGCGTACCCAGTAGTCCTTGATGTCGTCCGCCGTGAGCCGCTGTTTGGCTTCGGCTTGCGCGAAGACCATGAAGTTGTGGCCGAAGCGGGTGAAGAGGTTGATGTATGTGCTGCCCAGGTAACTCTGCAAAGTGTCAAAGACGTCGCCCACCGCCACCCCCAGCGTCTCAGCCTGGGAACGGTCCACCTTCACCGCAATCTGCGGCACCTGGGCGCGGAACGGCGTGAAGGCGGTCTGAATGGTCGGATCGGCTTTAGCCGCGGCCACCAGGGCATCGGCCTCCTGCTGCAAGCGGCTGAAGTCGTAGCTGCCATCGGTCAGCTCGATCTGCATTTGGAAGCCGCCCGAAACCCCAAGGCCCTGGATCGGCGGTGGGATGAGAACCAAAGCACTCGCCTCCTGGAGCCGGGAAAGCTCCTTTGTGAGGTGCTGGTAGATGTTTCGCAGGTCTTGTTTCTTATCACGCTCGCCCCAGTCCTTGAGGACGAGATAGACAATGCCCGCATTGGCGAGCGAGGCGCTGTTGTCCAGCGCGGATAGGCCGCCAAGGGCGATGACATCCTGGACTCCCGGCGTGGCTTGGGCGATGCGGGTGACCTCGTCCATGACCCGCTCGGTTCGATCCAGCGAGGCGCCGTCGGGCAGTTGCACCGCGATGAGCACATAGCCCTGGTCTTCGATCGGGATGAACCCGGTGGGGATCCTGGACAAACCCCAGCCCGCCAGTCCAGCGAGGGCCAGCGCCACCACGACCATTAGCCCGCTCCGCTGGACCATCAGGCGTATGAGGCGCACGTAACCGCGTTCGGTGGGTTCATAGACCGAATTGAACCAGCGAAAGAAAAAGTTCTTTTTGCGATTGGGATCGTGGGCACGCAACCAGAGAGCGCACTGGGTCGGCTTCAAGGTGGCGGCGTTGACGGCGCTGATAACGGCAGTCACGGCGATCACCAAAGCGAACTGGCGATACATCTGACCGGTGATGCCGGGCATGAAAGCCGGGGGCAGGAAGACCGACATCAGCACCAGGGTGATGCCGATGATGGGACCGAACAGTTCGCCCATAGCGTCAATGCTGGCCTGCTTTGGAGTCTTCCCGCGCTCGATGTGCTTGGCCGCCCCTTCGACGACCACGATGGCGTCGTCCACCACAATGCCGATGGCGAGCACCACCGCGAAGAGCGTGAGCAGGTTGATGCTAAAACCCAGCACGGCCATGCCCGCAAAGGCGCCTACAATGGTCACGGGCACCGTCGTAGCTGGGACGAGCGTCGCGCGCCAGTCCTGAAGGAACACCATGATGACCAGCAGCACGAGCACGCCCGCTTCGTAGAGAGTGCGATACACTTCCTTGACCGATTCCCGCACGAACAGCGTCGTATCCAGAGGGATGGAGTAACGGATCCCGGCCGGGAAGTTCCTGGCATAGCCCTTGAGGGCCGTGCTCACCACCTTGGCCGTATCCAGCGCATTGGCCTCGGGCAACTGGTAGATGGCGATGCCCCCGGCCTGCCCGCCATTCATCTTGAAGAATTGGCTGTAGGTCTGGGCACCCAGTTCGACGCGGCCGACGTCGCGCAGGCGTGTGATCTGGCCGCCCATATCCGTGGAGGACTTAACGATGATCTGTTCGAACTCAGCGGCGTCGGACAGCGCGCCTTCGACGTTGACCGTGAGCTGGAAAGCCTGCCCCGCCGGTGTCGGGGGCATGCCCACCTGCCCGGCGGTGACTTTGGCATTCTGCTTCTGGATGGCCTTAATGACCTCCGTAGGCGTCAGGGAACGCTGGCGCATCAGCTCCGCGTCCAGCCAGACGCGCATGCTGTATTGGCCGATGCCGAACACGATGACATCGCCAACCCCTGACAGGCGGGCCAGCCTGTCCCGCAGCGCCAGGGTGGCGAAGTTGCTCAGAAACAGGCTGTCGTGCGCCTTGTTCGTGGACGTCAGCGTGATGATCTGGAGGATGGCCGTGGACTTCTTCTTGGTCACCACGCCCTGTTGCTGGACAGGCACGGGCAACTGCGACATCGCCGCCGCCACGCGGTTCTGCACCAGCACCTGCGCAAAGTCCAGGTCCGTGCCGACATCAAAGGTGACGGTGAGCGTGTAACGTCCATCGGATGTGCAGGTGGACTGCATGTAAAGCATCTTCTCGACGCCATTGACCTGCTGCTCGATTGGCAGGGCCACCGTCTCGACGAGCGTCTTGGCGCTGGCGCCGGGGTAGTTGGCGGTGACCTGAACCGTGGGCGGTGTGATAGGCGGATACTGCGCGACGGGCAGAGTCCAGACCGCCACGCCCCCCAGTAGCATGATGACGATGGCAATGACATTGGCCAGCACCGGCCGCTCGATGAAGAACTTGGCGAACATGGCAGGCCTTGGGGCGGTCAGCGGCCGGCAGCGGACGGGGCAGACTGGTCTGCCGCTCCGGTCACCGGTGTGACCTTGTCTCCGGGTTTGGCGCGCATCATCCCATTAACGATCACGCGGTCCTGGGCGGTAAGTCCGCTCCGGAGGGCGCAGCCGTTGGTGGTCAGCGGCCCCTTGACCACGCCCCGCCGGGCGACCACATCACCCGCCCCGACCACCAGCACATAATCGCCTTCCTGGTCGTTGCCAATGACGCTAGTAGGCACGATTAGCATTGGCTTGGGTCCACCCAGAGGAATCCGCACACGTGCGAACGCCCCCGCGATGAGCAGATGGTTCGTGTTGCTGAAGAGGGCTCGCAACTGCATCGTCCCCGAGGATGTGCTGATGCCGGTGTCCGCGAAGTCGAGGGTGCCCTCCTCTGGGTAGCCGTCCTGGTTTTGCAGGCCGAGGAACACCGGGGTCTTGCCGATATTTCGCCTTGGGTCCAGGCCTTGCTGGCGCATGATCGTGACGGCCTTCAACGTGTCCCGCTCATTGAGATTGAAGTAGGCGTAGATGGGTTCGAGCTGATCCATGGTCGCCAGCTTGGTGTTCACGCCGGGCCCCACGAGGTTGCCTTCGTCCACCAGGCGCCGACCGATGCGACCGCTGAAGGGCGCTTTTACCTCGGTGTAACCCAGGTTCAATTTGGCCAACTCCACTTGTGCCGCAGCCTGGTCACGCTCGCTGCGCCACTTCTCGACGTTTGCAATTGAAGTTGCGTTCGAGGCGATCAGGCTAACTTGTCGTTCATGTTCGGCTTTCGCCCGCTCGTGCGCCGCCTTGGCCAGCAGCAACTGCTGCTTGTAGGGATCAGGCTCGATCACGAAAAGGAGCTTTCCCTCCTGGACCATCGCCCCGTCCTGAAAGTCCACGGATTGCAGATAGCCGGTGACACGCGCCACCAGGTCCACGCTGCGCGAGGGAGTGACAGTGCCGGTGAGTTCGAGGTAGTCGGTGACCTCCTGTTGCAATGGCTGGCTGACCGTCACCGTGGGCGGAGCCTGCTTCACGCCCTCTTGCCGCTTGCCGCACCCGGCTATAAATACCGATACGGCCAACAGACAGCCGAGCGGCCAGAATGATCTATGACTCATAAGATTGTATGGTGGACCGAGGGACAGACAGCACAGAGCGATCCCCCACTAGAGCGGGAACATCCAACATCCAACATCTGATGCCCAACAACCAATGCCTGCCCAATGCACGGCTGTTGGATGTACGACCTTGGATGTTGGATGTTGGATGTTCCCATTCAGGTTCTAGATGTATCTCATGTCACAAGCTCTCGCGCGCTTTTCCAGGTCGTCATGTGATCATTTTCCTTCCTCTGCCTGCGTGACATCCTTTGCCGTCGCGCTCGCGGGCAAATGCCGCCCGGGCTCCAGCAGCCGACCCCAATCCGTGCGGCGTGCCATTTCGGCTTTGACCTCGTCCGATACCACGTCGTGGCCCGCGCGAATCTGCCAGCCACCGCCCAGCGCCCGATACACGGAGACGATCCCGAGCGCCACGTTGCCCTGGTTGCTGGCGAGCGAGTCCTCGACCGACAATTGGTTCTGTTCGGCGCTAACCACGGTGGTGTAATCGGTCTGGCCGCCTTTGTATTGGATTAGCGCCAGTGTGGTGGAGCGGCGGGCGGAAGTTGCTGCCCGCTGCAGCATCGCCACTACCCGTTGCTCGTTGGCAAAGGCCGCCAGGCCATCTTCCACCTCCCGCTGCGCACTCAACACCGTGTTTTGGTAATGGAGCACCGCCTGTTGAAACTGGGCGTCCTGCACGCGCACCTGATTGATCAGCCGCCCGTAATTGAAGATCGGGAAAACGAACCCGGCACCGGCCCGGAGCGCGCGGCTCTGCCAGCTAAACATGTCCGCCAGCGAATTATTGGCCTCGTTGTTTCCCGTAAGGCCAAACTCCCCCGCCAGCGAGAAGCTCGGATACAGGGTGGCCTTGGCGACGCCGATCAGCGCCGACTTTGACGCCGCTGCCAACCCGGCGGCCCGCACGTCCGGTCGACGGCGCAGTAGATCCCTGGGAATACCAACTGCGACGGTGGCAGGAGTGGTAGGTATGCCGCTTGGGCCGGCAAGCTGCCGGTCGATCTCGTCTGGCGTCATGCCCAGCAGGACCGCCAGGCCGTTCTTATACTGCGCCAAAGACTCTTCCAGGCGCGGGATGGCTGCCTCGGTCTGCGCCGTTTGGGTGGTGGCCTGCTGCACGTCGCGCTCGCTAGTCTCGCCGGCGTTGAACTGCACGGTGGCGATGCGCAGGCTCTCCTGCTGGAGTTCCAGGTTTCGGCGCGCCACAATCAGGCGTTCCTCCAGCGTGCGAATGTTGACGTAGCTGCTGGCAACGTCACCGATCAAGGTGACCAGCGCGTCGTCATAGGAGGCGATGGTTCCGAGATACGAGGCACGGTCCGATTCGATGTCCCGGCGGTACTTGCCCCAGAAGTCAATCTCCCAGGTCGCCGCAAACAGCACCTGGTCAGAGACGTAATTGCGGTCAATGCCCGGGATCGCCGTGACCAGGCCGTCGTTCAACCGGGCATAATTCACTTGCCCGGAGAGGGTCTGCTGTTGCGGAAAGAGGTTGCCGATGGACTTGTTGAGCTTGGCGCGCGCCTCCAGGATGCGCACGCCTGCCACCTGAAGCGAGAGGTTGTTCCGGAAGGCGCTCTCGACAAGCTGATCAAGAACCGGGTCATGGAAATTCCGCCACCAGTAATCCTCTGCGGCGCTGTAAGCCTGGTTGGTGACAGCCGGGTTCGCCTGCCATTGACCGGCGACCTTGGCCGCAGGGGTGGAGTAATTGGGGCCAACCTTGCAGGACACCGCACACAACGCCAGCGCCAGGACCAGTAGGGGAAGGGTCGGTTTCATGGATGCGAGGCTCTGGCCCGGACAGGGCCGAAAGCATTGGAGACCGGGCACGGTTCCGCCTCCCGGCCGGAACGACTCGGCTGTTTCTCAAAGACGCTGCTTCTACGACTTGGCACCATTCCAGATACCCTTTCCAATTCTCTTCCTTACTTAGAACAGCGTTTAGGCTCTTCGCGCCTAATTGTCAAGGATGCTGGAGAATTTCAATCAATCGCCCGGGAGGGCGGGGCGAGCGTCCTCGCCAGCTAGAACGTCTGCGGGGCGAGCGGAAGTCAAAGCCCGCGAGGAGGCTCGCCCGCCCCTGCACGGCTAAGGCCGGCTGATGACGAAGATCGCCAGGTCGGCGTTCAGGTTCGGGTGCTCGAACACCTCGACTCCCGCTTCGGTGTCGAGGGCGACGCGCCGATGCACCTGGATATTCTGCTGGCGGCAGAAGTCCTCAAAGTCGGCAATGGTGAAGAAACGAATGTTGGGGGTGTTATACCATTCGTAGTGCAGAACCCCCGCCGACTTCGGAGCACGCCCGGTTTCGGCCAGCATCTTCCGCAGCCGGTGGTAGCCAAAGTTTGGGATGCTGACAATGCAGGTCCGGCCAATGCGCACCATCTCGGTCAGGACGCCCTCGACGTCCTGGACCGCCTGCAGGGTTTGCGACAAGACCACGCAGTCAAATTGTCCGCTGGCGAAGACGCCGAGGCCCTTGTTCAGGTCCGCCTGGATCACATCCAGGCCGCGGCTGACACCATTGAGAATCTTCTGCTCATCCAGCTCGATGCCGACCAGGCGGCGGTGGTTGGTTTCCCGCAGGCCGGCCAGGAACGTGCCGGAGCCGCAACCGAGGTCGAGCACGCTGGCGCCCGGCGGGATCAGCTCGGCGATGTGCTCGTAGTCGAGCCGGTGCTGGTGAAAGATGCTGGTCGGGCCATGCGCTTCGTCTTTGACGGCCGGCCGTGCCTTGGCCGCGGGTGCGAGATGATCAAGGAACGTACGCGTCATCTCGCCATACACGGCCAGGTCATTGGGCAGCAGGAAGGCGTCGTGGCCGCAACTGCTCTGAATGTTGCAATAGCTGACTGGCGCATTGTTGGCGATCAGCGCATTGACGATGTCACGCGATTGGTCGGGCGGGAAAAGCCAATCGCTGGTAAAGCTGGCGATCAGCCACCGGGCACGTGCGCTGCGCAACGCCGTGGCCAGCGCCTCCGGTGTGCTGCCCAGGTCAAAGAGGTCCATCGCCACCGACAGCGTCAGGTAGCTGTTCGCGTCGAACCGCTCGACAAACTTCGCCCCCTGGTAGCCCAGGTAGGAGCCGACGGAGAAGCGTTTCTCGAACTCGATGGCGACGTCCCGCGGTTTGAGCCGGTCCGCCTCGAATTTCTCATTCATCGCCTCCCGAGAGAGGTAGGTGATGTGGCCGATCATCCGCGCCAGGGCCAGGCCGACGGCGGGCCGATCGGGCCGGTCATAGTACTGGCCGACGTGGAAGTGCGGGTCGCGCAGGATGGCATTGCGGCCGACGACATCGAATGCGAGGGCCTGGCTGGTCAGCCGGGCCGAAGTGGCCAGGGCGACCACCCCGCGCACGTCGTCCGGGTACCGGATGGCCCAGGTCAGCGCCTGGTGTCCGCCGAGCGAGCCGCCGATGACTGCCAACAGTTGGCTGACGCCAAGCTTGTCCAGCAGACGGCGTTGGACCTCTACCATGTCGCCAACGGTGATGATCGGGAAATCGCGCCCGTAGGGCTTGCCGGTGGCAGGGTTGACACTGCCGGGGCCGGTGGTGCCGCGGCAACCGCCCAGCAAATTGGGGCAGATGACAAAGTAACGATTGGTGTCAATCACCTTGCCCGGGCCCACCGCGATGTCCCACCAGCCGGATTCGTCTTCCGGGTTATGCTGGGCCACGTGCGAGTCTCCGCTGATGGCGTGGCAGACGAGGACCGCGTTGTCGTGCGCGGCATTGAGTTCGCCGTAAGTCTCGTAGGCGACGGTAACATCGGCGAGTTGGCCGCCCAACTCCAGGGCGAGGGGTTGGTCCAGTTTGGCCAACTGCACATAGCGCAGCGGCTTGGCGCTGCGCACCGTGTCGCTGCTCTCGAACGGGGTCTGAGTCACAAGCCGTTACTTCTGCGAGGCCTGCAGCGCCTGGTCAATGTCGGCCTTGATGTCTTCCACGTCCTCGATGCCGATGGAGAGGCGCACATAATCAGGCGTGACGCCGGTCTCGGCCTGCTCCGAAGCGCTCAATTGCTGGTGCGTGGTCGAGCCCGGATGGATCACCAGGCTCTTGGCATCCCCGATGTTGGCCAGATGCGAAAACAGCTTCACGGAGTTGATGAACTTACGGCCCGCTTCCAGGCCGCCCTTGATGCCGAAGCCCACCAGTCCGCCGAAGCCCTTCTTGAGGTATTTCAACGCGACCTTGTGGCTCGGGTGATCTGGCAGGCCCGGATAGGTCACCCAGCTCACCAGAGGATGCTGCTTGAGGAACCGCGCCGTCTCCAAAGCATTCTCGCAATGCTGGCGCTGGCGCAGCGGCAGGGTCTCGATGCCTTGCAGGAGCAGGAAGGCATTGAACGGGCTGAGGCAGGCGCCGATGTCGCGCAGCAGTTGCACGCGCGCCTTGATGATGAACGCCACATTGCCCAGGCCCGGGAAGTTGCCGAACACGTCCCAGAACTTCAGGCCGTGGTAGCTGGGGTCCGGTTCGGTGAACTCCGGGAACTTGCCGTTGTCCCACTTGAACTTGCCGGAATCGACGATGACCCCGCCAATGGAAGTGCCGTGGCCGCCGATGTACTTGGTGGCCGAGGCCACAATGATGTCCACCCCATATTCAATGGGCCGCACCAGGCCGATGCCAACGGTGTTGTCCACCACCAGCGGCACACCGGCCTTGTGAGCGATGTCCGCCAGCACCTCGAAGTCCGGCACGTCCAGCTTCGGGTTGCCGATGGTCTCCGCAAAAATCGCCCGCGTCTTCGGCGTGATCGCCTTGCGGAACGCCTCCGGGTTCTGCGAATCCACGAACTTCACCTCGCGGCCCAGCTTGGGCAGGGTGTAATGGAAGAGCTGATAGGTGCCGCCGTAGAGGTTGTTGGCTGATACGATCTCGTCCCCCACCTGGGTGATGTTCAGCAGGGCCAGCGTGCTTGCGGCTTGCCCCGAGGACACCGCCAGCGCTCCGGTGCCGCCCTCGATCGCCGCAACGCGCTGTTCGAGCACATCGGTGGTCGGGTTCATCATGCGGGTGTAGATGTTCCCGAACTCCTTGAGAGCAAACAGGTTAGCCGCGTGTTCGGTGTCCTTGAAGTTGAACGAGGTAGTCTGGTAAATCGGCACAGCCCGCGCGCCGGTAGTTGGATCGGGCACCTGGCCGGCATGCAGCGCCAGCGTGCTTAGCTTGTTGGACGAGATACTCATAGGTTCTGTCTATCATAATGATTTATTGTGTTTACGCAAATGATGATTCCACAGCGCGGGCCAGTCCGGGCGCATTCGCGAGTTGTTGGTTCGGAGTCCCGGCTTTAGCCGGCGCGGGCCAGGATTGCCAAGCCAACGGGCAGGGCGGTGCGCGCCAGACCGGCTAAAGCCGGGACTCCGAACCCACGGCCAGTGACAAAGTGGGTGATAAGGGCTCCCATCTGAAGCTGTAGCAGCCGACGTCAGTCGGCTCTAATCAGCCCGTTCCGAGAAAGCGCAGGTTTGGGCAGCAGGCCAAGAAGTCAGAGACTCCTTACGTCGTCTCCTACAATGACTTAAGAAGACTTTGTCAAATGCCGTGACTCCGAACCAGGAACCGGCCAGTCGCGGCTTGGCAGCGTGCCTAATTTTCCCTACTAAACAGGGCGCATGGACCACTACGCAAAGCGCTTCGGCGGCATCGGCCGCCTCTACGGGAAGGACGGGCTGGATCGGATGCGGCGCGCGCATGTCTGCGTGGTCGGTCTGGGGGGGGTGGGGTCGTGGGCGGTCGAGGCCCTGGCCCGGTCCGGCCTCGGGGCGCTGACGCTGGTGGATCTGGATGATGTCTGCATCAGCAATGTCAACCGGCAGCTTCACGCGCTGGACGGCGAACTGGGCCGGCCCAAGGTGGAGGTCATGGCACGGCGCGTGCGGGCCATTAACCCCGATTGCGTCGTCCATCCCTTGCAGGCTTTCTTCCTCAAATCCAATGCGGACGAGATCCTGCAGACCCGATTCGATTACGTGCTGGATGCCTTCGACAGCCCCTCCCGGAAATGCGTGCTGATCGCGCTATGCCGCGAGCGAGGAATCCCGGTGATCACCAGCGGCGCCGCGGCCGGCCGGCGCGACCCCACGGCGGTGGAGGTGATCGACCTGGCGTTTTCCAGTCACGACCGCCTGTTACAGTACGTTCGGAAGCTGCTGCGCACCCGCCACGGCTTCCCGCGCGGCAAGAATCCTTTTGGCATTGAGTGTGTGCTCTCGCGGGAACCGGCCGTTTATCCGGCGGGTGATGGTCAGGTCTGCGCTGCGCCGCGTGAGGAGCAGGATCTGCGGATTGACTGCAACACCGGCTTTGGCACCGCCAGCTTCGTGACGGGCACATTCGGCTTCGCCGCCGCAGCCCGCATCGTCCAGGGAATCGCGGGTCAGGGCGGAGGAGGGTAAGATCCGAAACCCGAATACCGAAATCCGAAGAACCGTCGTTTCCCACAGTTCGCATCTCGGGTTCGGTTATCCAGGATGGCAGCGCATGGCCTTCCAAATGGTAACTGCTCAGGTGTGGGGCAGACCTCCGGTCCCATGCCGCTAGGATTTGAGGCTCGGTCTCACGCATGCCAAAGCCGTTTTGGCCGACAGCGTCAGTCCGGCGGCCCAGTTCCCCCTCACCCCAGCCCTCTCCCC
>CAIWJG010000480.1 GCA_903912925.1 uncultured Verrucomicrobia subdivision 3 bacterium
GCTGTCCTCAGCCGCAGCGTGGGCAATAACAATGCGCGCGCGGTTCCTGACCCGGTCGGCCAATCGCGGCTGCTGCGGCCGGGGACAGCCGCGCTCCGTCTGAACAGTCACGTGAAATGAAGATTGATACAGAAAAGCGACGGCGGGTAATGGAGCGGTCCATGCGGCTGGGCCATTGCATCTGCGACCCGCGGCGCCCCTGCCCTTGCGACGTGTTTCGCGACCAGAACATCTGCCCGTGTGCCGGGGAACGACCCGACCCGGTGGACTTCTCCCAACTGAAGCTCACCAGCCTGGTGCGCAATGCCGGCTGCGCCTCCAAGATCTCACCCGCAGACCTGGAAGCCGTGCTGACCCGGCTGCCACCGGTGAACGACCCTGCCGTAATCTCCGGCCTGGCCGCCGCGGACGATGCCGCCATCTACCGCATCGCCGACAACCTCTGCCTGGTCCAAACGGTGGACGTCTTCACGCCCTGCGTGGATGACCCGCACCTGTTCGGCCGCATCTGCGCCGCCAATTGCCTCTCGGACATCTACGCGATGGGCGGCGAGCCGCGCACCGCGCTGAGCATCCTCGCCTTTCCCTCGGAGACCCTGGATGGCGAGATCATGTATCGGATGCTGGCGGGGGCCATGGAGACCTTGGGCCAGGCCGGCGTCGCGCTCGTCGGCGGGCACAGCATCAAGGACGACGAAATCAAACTGGGCTTCGCGATCACCGGCCTCATTGATCCTGCAGTGGCCGCTGCGCTTGAAACGCCGCACGCCGACGACGTGCTTGTGTTGACCAAACCGCTGGGCACGGGTGTCCTGGCATTCTGTGAGCAGATCGGGCGTGGCAACCAGGCAGGCATGGCCGCCGCCGCCGCCTCGATGGCCACGCTCAACAAAGCTGCCGCCGAAGCCATGAAGGCAGCCGGGGCTTCGGCCTGCACCGACGTTACAGGCTTTGGCCTGTTCGGCCACCTCCTCCGCATGGCGCGGCAAGGTAAGCTCACCGCCCGCATTTACGCGGACGCCCTGCCCTCTTTCGAAGGCGCAGTAGAGGCCCTTCGCGAGGGCATCATCCCGGGCGCGGTGGAGCGAAACCGCGAGTACCTGGGGGACCGCCTCCAGCTCACACCGGATGTGGACGAAGCCCTGTTGCATCTAGGCTGCGATGCTCAAACCTCTGGTGGTCTGCTCATCGCCATCCCGCCTGCCCGCTTGGAGGACTTGAAACAGGCGCTCGCCCAACGGGGCGTTACTGCCTGCGTGATCGGCGAGTTTGTCGGTCCCTCTGACGGCCGCATTCTCGTCACCAATTCGGCAGCCCAAGAAGAGCGTGCAGGCCCGCCTCCGCGCCAGGCACACGAACCTCAACCCGCGGACGTGGGCGTCCACGCTCCTACAGCCATGAATTCATCATCTCCTTCCGACCCACACCAACCCGGTTGCTGCGCCGACATATTCGAAGCGAAGCCCGCCGCGGCAAGTTCCTCCGCCGAGACCCAAAGAGCATTCGGCGCCCTGATGCGCTCAGTCCAGACCGCCGGTGCTCTGAGTGAGAAAACCAAGGAATTGATACTCTTCAGCCTGGTCCTGCACAGCCGCTGCCACCCGTGCTTCGACACGCATTACGAAAAAGCGCGCGAGCTGGGCATCACCCAGGCGGAACTGGATGAAGCGGCCTGGTGCGCCATCGCGATGGGCGGCGCCCCCGTGCGCATGTTCTACCAGGAATGCCTGCACCGCGCGCAAGCGGCCGCCGACGGCAAGTCAAAATAGAGACGCGAATCCGTTCGAATAACCGCTTACCCTGCGTTGTCATCCCCAGTCAAAGACTCGGTGACGCCACAGAATGCACCCTCGGAAGAAACGAGGAGTATAAGCGGAATATAAGCGGAATACAAGCGAAGCACGAGCGACCATCGCGCCAGCAACACGCCTTCCCCTGGCTTGCGGGTGGCCTTGGGTGAGCTTTACCCGGGACGGCAAAGCATGAAAGGACCCCTCACCCGCATCAACGAGGTCCAGGTTGTTTATATTTACTCTTAGGGGCGTGGCCTGAGGATCACGCTGTCGGCACTTCGTGATGGGCACGGCAGCGGGCCTCGTACATCTCCGACGCGCCGACGATGACGATGGGATCGTGGTAGCGCGCCGGCTTGCCATCGACCAGGCGCTGGGTGCGACTGGCAAGTTGGCCGCACACCATGCAGATGGCGTGGAGCTTATCCACCACCTCCGCCTTGGCCATGAGCACGGGCATCGGCCCAAAGGGCTCGCCGCGGAAATCAGTATCGAGCCCGGCGATGATCAACCGCACCCCACGATCGGCCAACTCCTGCGCAAGGAGGATGATGGTCTCGTCAAAGAACTGGGCTTCATCGATGCCGACGACCGTAGTCGCCGGCTCCAGCAGTTCCAGGATCGCCCGCGCATTCTGGACCGGCTGGGCCGAATACTCGCTGCCGGCATGGGACGTCACCTTTTCCAGGGCGTAGCGGTTGTCCATGGCAGGCTTGAAGACCTGGACCTTCTGCCGGGCAATGGTCGCGCGCCGCAGGCGGCGGATCAGTTCGTCGGTTTTACCGCAGAACATCGAGCCGGTAATGACTTCAATTGAGCCCGTGGTGTGCTTCATGCGCGACCTTGTCTGGTGAGGCGTCTCAGAATTGCGTATGCTCCGGGGCGCTGAAATGCAGAAATGCTGAAAGCGGCTGCCGATGGCGATTCGGATTTCGGATTTCGGATTTCCTTCGGGTTTCGGGTTTCGGATTTCGGTTTTCGGCTCACGTCTCCGCTTCATCCGCGGTGTTGGCTATTGGCTTGGCTCGGGCATGCCGACATCGGCGCACAGCTTGGTCGCCGCTTCCGGGCTGACCCATTTCACCAGGGCCGCAAAATTGAGCAGCGTTGGGCTGTCCGGTTTTGCATGGAACATGGTCCGCAGGCTGTTGACGACCTTGTGATACGTGCCGGCGTATTTCTCATGCATCAACCGCGTCACGTAGGTTTCCATCACCGTCTGCGCGATGGGATCGGTCTTGCCATCGGCCCGAAACGGCAATTGGCAGCAGATCCTTATCAACGACATGGGGTCAACCTCGGTGAGCGTGATCCAGCTCTGGCGGATCTCATCGGCATCATACTTCGCGTGCAAGCGGTCGCGAATCACACTGGCAACGGCCGCCGCATCCGTTCGCTTCGTGATGAGTTCCTGAATCTTTGCCCACGCCAGTTGACGTTCCTCCTCGGGCGAAAGCGCGCTTTGCCCCGGGCTTTTCTCCTCCAGGCCGGTCAGGCCCAGTTCAGCCCCGAGCGCTTTGCCTAGCGCCTGCGCGTTGGCCTTTGGAATCCGATCATAGTTCATGATGGCCTTGGCCACCAGGCGCTGCACCTCGGGCCGCAACAGCCGCAAAACCGCAGCCGAAGCCTGGGACGACGGCGTCTCCTCCGGCGGCGGTGGAATCAGATGGCGCACGAACTCGGTTACGACCTGATGCAGGTCGGCCACCCGCTCGCCGCGCAGCCGCAGCACGTACTTCAGCGTCTTCCCGACCCCGCCGCTCTTCCCGACGTTGTTTATGATCATCAGCCGATGGTCCGCGCTGATGACAAAGGCCAACAACGCCTCGACCTGCACGATCAGCTTTTCATCCAGGGGCGCCTGGGGCCCGGCGACCCCCAACTGCTCCACCAACGTCGGCAGGCGCTGCGCGAATATCACGTCCGGCGCTTCCGTGTTCTGATGCTCGTAATAGTGAAGCAGTTCGATAGCAAACGACAGCCGCTGGAAGGCGCTCTTCAGTGCCCGCGCCTGATCCGTGGGGGCTTTACTCCGCTGAACCTGCTGGTAAAGAGCTTCCAATTGCGGTCGCTTGTTCGGCAACAAGTCCGCCTGTTGCTGGAACAGCGCTTCAAAATCATTCCTAAACGCCAGCACGATCTCCTCCGGCTTCGGACGCGGGTTCAGCTTCGGATCGGTGGTCATATCCTTGAAGCAGATCAGGGCCTCCTCGCCGAACTCCCGGATCACCCGCTCCCGCGGCAACTGGCCCTTGGCGAAGCAGCGGTTGGCCCGCACCATCCGTGGGGAAAAGAACAGTTTCGGGTCGGCGCTCAGCGACTCCAGCAATTCCTTTTCCAGGGGCGGGTCCAGCTTGGCCAGTTCCTCCGTTGCCTGTTTGAGCGCAGCCAGCAGGTCGCGCTTGGTTTGGTCCAGAGTCTTCAGTATCTCGGGCTGGGCTATTTCCACCTCCACCGTGCCGTTGATCAAAGCGGCCAGCGCGTGGCTGACATTGGTGTTGTGCTCGACCAGCCTCGAAACGATCACCCCAACATCATTGAGCGGCAGCTTGCTTACCAGTGTGGTCAGGATGGTCACCAGCTCGCTATGCGACTTCTGCCGATGGTCAATGCCGCGCTCCAGCAAGACCCGGAGCGCATGGTTCTCCCGTTGCAACGCCCCGCGGTCCGCTTCCAACTGCTCCACCCGCAGCTTCAGCTCATGCCAGCCCTTTTGGATGTCCTCCATCGGAGCTGCCGGAGACGCCGCCTGCTTCTGTTCATCCGACGCATTCACACCCGCACTCTATTGGACTTCGAGAACAGCAGCAACACCCCTTTAGATGCAATGCCTTTCGGATATTCCAGAGATGAATCCCAAAGGGATTCCGCCCCGAAGCCCAGGGTTGACGAGTCCGCGAGGCTACCCTGGGAAAAGCGGGTGGTGTCGGCCAACCCCACCGGGGTTGTGGCCCGAGGGCGGCGATGGCACTATCGTTGGGGTTGAAAATCGCACGGACCATCGGTCTCTCCGTCGTTCCGTACGGCACTGGCCTCGCACCGAATTTCCGAAAGGCATTGCCTTTAGATGTGAAACGCTGAAATACCGAAACACCGCCCCTGCCCCCACCCATTCCCATTTCAGCATTTCAGCTTTTCAGCTTTTCAGTATTTGCCCTTTTGACTACCGTTACAACATGTCGCGTGAGTATGTTTTGCAGCCGTTCCGAGCGGCGGTCCATTTGCAGATTGATTATGCGCGTGAACTCAACGAGCAGCAGTATGCGGCGGTAACCGCGCCGCCGGGACCGTCGCTGGTGATCGCCGGGGCGGGTTCCGGCAAAACGCGCACGCTCACCTACCGCGTGGCCTACCTGCTGGAACAGGGCATTCCGGCGGACCGGATACTCCTGCTGACGTTCACGAACAAGGCCGCCAAGGAAATGATGCGGCGCGTGGCGGACTTGCTCGGTCAGGAACTGGTCTCGCTGTGGGGCGGGACGTTCCACGGGATCGGCAACCGCATCCTGCGCCAGCACGCGAGCCTGCTCGGCTACCAGCGCGACTTTACCATCATGGACCGCGAGGACGCCAAGCACCTGATCACCACCTGCGTGGCAGAGTCCGAAGTGGACGTAAAAGCGACGCGCTTCCCGAAGGCCGAGGTGCTGGGGGACATCTTTTCATTGGCCGTCAACACCCACAAGACGATCGCTGAGGTGCTGAGAGATAGTTACGATTACTTCGAGCATCTGGCGCCGCAGGTTGCGAACATCCAACAGCGTTATGCCACGCGCAAGCGGACCACGAACGGAATGGACTTCGACGATCTGCTGGCGCTCTGGCTCAAGCTCATGCAGGAACAGCCGGAGGTCCGCGAGCTGTATCAGCGGCGCTTCCAGTTCATCCTGGTGGATGAATACCAGGACACCAACAAGCTGCAGAGCGACCTGATTGACCTGCTGGCCGCACGGCATCGGAACGTCATGGTGGTGGGCGATGACGCGCAGAGCATCTACGCCTGGCGCGGGGCGAATTACCTGAACATCCTGAAGTTCCCCGAGCGGTATGAGAGCGCGAAGGTTTACAAGATCGAGACCAACTACCGCAGCACGCCGGAGATATTGAACGTGGCCAACGAGGCGATCCGCGCCAACGTGGGCCAGTTCGCCAAAGAGCTGGCGCCCGCGCGCAAGCCAGGGTCGAAGCCGGTGACGGTGGTATGCAATGACGCGTCCGAGCAAGCGGCCTTCGTAGCCCAGCGGGTGCTGGAGATGCGCGAGGAAGGCTCCGACCTGAACAAGATGGCCGTGCTGTATCGCTCCCACTTCCACGCGCTGGAGCTGCAGCTCGAACTGACACGGCGGAACATCCCGTTCAGCATCACCAGCGGCATTCGGTTCTTCGAGCAAGCGCACATCAAGGACGTAACGGCTTACCTGAAGCTGGTGACCAACCCGCATGACGAGCTGTCCTTCAAGCGGCTGGCGCAATTGCTGCCCGGCATCGGCGGGAAGGGGGCGGATAAGCTGTGGAAGGCGTTTGAGGGAGGAAATCCGAAACCCGAAACCCGAAATCCGAAAGAAGGCCGAAACCCGAAATCCGAACAGGAAGCCGAGCCATCGCTCGCAGCGGCCGACCAGTCATCGCCCACGCTCCACGCTCCACGCTCCACGCTTGACGCTCCGCCCCTCTCCCCTGCCCCGTCGCTGGCGATTCGTCTCCAACGCTGCGCGGCGGCCGTGCCGAAGAAGGCAGCCGTAGCGTGGGCGCAGTTCGTGGCGACCCTGGCACAGTTGGAAGAAAAGGAGGTCCGAGCCAGTGCCTCCAAGATGATCGCGTTGGTCATCGAAGCCGGCTATGAAGAATACCTGGAGGAAAACTACGCCAACTACCGCTCGCGGGTGGAGGACCTGGAACAGTTGGCCGTGTTTGCGCGGCAGTTCGCAACCCTGGAGGACTTTCTGACCCAGCTTGCCCTGCTGACGAACATTGAGACCGAAGACGAGCAGACGTCCAAGACAGACGACGAACGGCTGCGGCTTTCCACCATTCACCAGGCCAAGGGATTGGAGTTCGACGTGGTGTTCATCATCATGCTGTGCGATGGCCTATTCCCTTCCGAGCGGTCGCTGGAAACGGCAGAGGGCGAGGAAGAAGAGCGGCGCCTGCTGTATGTGGCCATCACCCGGGCGCGGAACGAGCTCTACCTGAGCTACCCGCTGATGCGCGCGAGCTTTGGCGACCGGGGCGACATGATGCAACAGCCGTCGCGGTTCCTGGCGGAGATACCGAAAGAGCTGGTGGAGGAGTGGAACCTGCGGCCGTTCAATCCCTATGGACAATGACCCTGGAGTTTTGCCATTGCCTTGCAGCAGTTCGCATTTTGGCTGGTCTGGGAGGTTCAGTGTCCACCCTTTAGGGAGTTCCAGGCCGCGTATGATCATCCGCCATCCGTCCCATTTGTCCCATTCGACCCATAGTGAGAATTGCTGGTTGCCTTGGCTGGGATGTTGCCCGCGAAGTGAGGTATGCAGTAAAGTGCGGGCATGAAGACGTTGAGTATAACGGAAGCATCGAAAGGCTTCAGCGAATGGGTGAACCGGGTTTACTCACGGAAGGAAACCTTTGCCATAGTCAGGCTCGGCGTCCCTTACGCCCTTCTGGTCCCAGTTTCGCCAGCGGGCTGCAACAGCCATGAACTGGCCGACGCTCTCGCCGATGCGGATTTGCCCGCTGCAGATCGCCGGGATCTCGCGACGGCGGTCCGCATAGGCCGCAAGGCGCTCAGGCCCCTTAAGAACCCGTGGGGCTGATTCTCGACACTTCCTTGTTAATCGCCGACGAACGCGAAGGCTTCGACCGGTCGGCGTGGCTGCACACGAGGCCCCCCCGAACCCGTAGCGGTTGACCCGCACGCAAAGGCGGACAAGAATGTCCGCGCTCCCGTCGCCCGTGCCAACCACGTTGGAAAAATGTGAGCTGCGCTCATCACCCGCGCGATGGCGTGAACCTTCTTGTGGAAACCGCCTGAATCCATTAAATCACTAAGAGCATGGGTAAAGTTCGGCGCAGAGGCTATACGTTTATCTGGTGGCTTGGCGACCACCGGCCGCGTCATGTCCATGTGTTCGACAAGGCCGACCGGCTGATCACCCGCGTGAATCTGGAGACGATGCAGCCGATGGACATTCCCCAAATTGAAGGTAAGCTTCTGGTGTTGCTACGCCAGTTGCAAGCCGAAGGCCGGTTATGAAAACAGCCATTCACAGCGCCAAAGTGCCGTTCGGGAAAGGAAAATTCTCGAAGGTAAAGAACGTCCGTTACTTGAGCTGGGAAGACGCGTTCGACGTGGAATTTGCCGACGGCCTGTGCATCCTTGAACCGCACGCGACCATCCGCAAGGCCAA
>CAIWJG010000481.1 GCA_903912925.1 uncultured Verrucomicrobia subdivision 3 bacterium
CAAGGGTTACATGGGTTACAAGGGTTACATGGGTTACAAGGGTTACATGGGTTACAAGGGTTACATGGGTTACAAGGGTTACATGGGTTACAAGGGTTACATGGGTTACAAGGGTTACAAGGGTTACATGGGTTACAAGGGTTACATGGGTTACATGGGTTACATGGGTTGTATGCACGTTTCACGTTTCACGTTTCACGTTTTACGTTTCATATGAGTTCCAGGTTTACAGTGGTCGAGACCAGCCTGAATCGAGCGGAGTTCCGCTGGAAATGGCTCAGGTTCCTCCAGCACAGCTTCCTGCTGGGCGTAATCTTGTGTCTGCTGGTGCTGTTGTTCGGCGCGGCGATTATCCTGGGATGGGTCACCAGCAAGGCGCTGGCGACAACTTTCTTTGCGTTGCTGGCTATGGGCAGCTTTGTCGCGTGGGCGGTCATTATCATCAGCGTTCTGGCGGGCGCGCCGGAACGGACCCGGCTGGCGGCAGCGCTGGAGCGGGTAAACCCTCGATTGCTGGATCGGCTGAACACGCTGCTCTATTTTGAGCGACGCCCGCGGGATGCCCGCACGACCTCGTTTGCCGTGCGCATCGCCAAGCAAGCCCACGGGGTCCTATCGGCCAAGGCGGCGCCGACGCCTTTCCCCGGGACGCGCGCGATGGAGTTTATGATCGGGTTCCTGGTAACGCTGGCGGCCACTGTCCTGGTGTATCAGCTTTACTCGCCCTGGACCCGGTTGCTGGCGGCGGAGAAGGCCAAGGCCACCCCGCCTGTCCTGGCGGAGAAGCCGCTGGATCTAACGTTGCCCACAACCAACAACGCTGAGCAAAACCAAGCCTGGGGCGAAGTTCGCATCACCGACCCGGGCGGCGATCTGCGGGTGACGAAGGTGGATGTCGTGCCGTTACAAATCGAGGCCGCGGCCAACCAGGCCTTGAAGAAGGTTGGCTGGTTTTCGACGATTAACGGCGAGGCCGAGACACCGCATAATCTGCCGCCGCCGTCCGAGCCGCGGTATGCGGTCTATCAGCCAACCGTTTATATGGACGAATTGCGTCTCTCCGACTGGGACGTGATGACGTATTACGCCAAGGCGGACACGGAAAAGCAGAATTCGTTTGCCTCGGATGTCTATTTCCTCGAGGTGCGCCCTTTCCGGGAAGACATTCTAAAGATACCCGGCGGCGAGGGCGGCTTGCCGCATCAGTGCCTGAACGAAATGTCGCTGCTGATCAGCCGCCAGCAGCACGTGATCCGGCAGACGCACCAGCATCTGCAGAAGCCGCCAGGACAGGAGAACCTGCAGGCACAGGACCGGAAGAAGCTGTCGGAGGCCGAGGCGGACCTGGGGGATTCGGCGCAGCACCTTTACGCCAAAATGGCGGGAGAGATGGAGAACCGGCCCATCGGTGAAGCGCTGGATAACCTGGGCAAGGCGGAGAAATCACTCAACCGTGCCAGCAGCCTGCTGGCGGATAATATCATGGACGAGGCGCAGAACCGGGAGCGCCTCGCACTGGCCGAACTGGTCGCCGCGCGCAAGATGTTCCAGAAGACGCTAAGCGAAAACCCGGAGGCCTTCGGAGGGGACCCGAACAAGGAGGAGGCACCGCCGACGGCGACGAAGTTGAACCAGATGGCTGAGTTTCGCAATGAAGCCAAGGTAGCGCAGCAGTTCGTGGACAAGGCCTTGGAGCAGCAGCGTAAGCTGGAGCAGCAGACCAGCACCACACCGCGCAACGACTATGCCAAGCTGGGGGATCAGGAGAACCAATTGCAGAAGTCGCTGACCGATTTCGAGCAGCTTCACCCGCAGGCCTTCAAGGACACACAGGCTGAGGCCCAGGATACGCAGGACGCCATGAAGAAAGCGGCTGAGTCCTTGCGGAAGAAAGGCACTGACGCACGGGCCAATACACGACAGGCGACGCAGCAGTTGCAAAAGCTCACCGAGGCCATGAAGAACAAGTCGGCGGGACAGCAGCTTGCCGATGCCTACAAGCTGAAACAGATGCTCGACCAGCAGATCCAGACCCTCGGTCAGTGTTCGAACCCGGGCGCAGGGCCGGCGGTATCAGGCGAGCAAGCGGACCGCGCCGCGAGCGAGGCGCGCGAAACTCTCAACCAGCTTAAGAAGGTGGCCGAGCAGGAGCCGACGCGGGATGCGTTTGGCCCGCCGTTGCGGGCGGCCTTGAGCGGTCCGAACAAGTCGGAATTGGACTCGAAGCTCGCGCGCGTGCAACTGGCGCAGGATGAGCCGACGAAGCGGGAGCGGGCGGGTGACGCCAAGGACGCGCTGAGCAAGGTGAGCCAGGCGTTCGAGGAAAGCGAACCGAAGACCATGCAGATGGCGCAGAAGACGGATTCGCTGAAGCCCGGGGAACAGGAGAGTTTCAACCTCGGCATGGCCGAGCTGGAGAGTCTAGCCAAGCAGCTTGAGGACAAGCGGCAAATATCACCCGATAAACAGGGCAAGCAGGGGCGGGAAGCGCTGGGGAACCTGCAGAGCGGTTTGCGCAGTCGATTCGGGGACAACGAACGGGCCGTCCTGCTTCTGCAACAACTCGACAAGATGCTGAAGACTGAGCAGCCGATTGAGGTTGAGGACTTGAAGAAACTGATCAACGAACTCCAGCATTTCTCGGTCGAGACTGCCGACCAGATGGAGCGCAGGCAAGACAAGCCCGAGGTTACGAACATTGATCCAACGAAGCTGTCGCCCGCCTATCGCGGTCGCATCCAGAAGTATTTCCAACGGCTCTCGGAGAAATGAGCGCCGCGATCCTTTTTGAGTTCCCACAAGGGTGGCTTTTTGCATTCCCGCTGGCCGCAGCCCTGGCGTTTGCCGTCTGGCGGCAACGGCGGCGCGGGCTGGCGATTTCACAAATTGGCAGCCTGGCCGCTTTGCGCGGCATCGCTTTGCTGGTCCTGGTGTTCCTCGTCGCGCGGCCGATCTGGATGACCCGTGAGTCGGCGGCGGCCGCGACACGGCCGGTCATGGTGCTGATGGATCGCAGCGAGAGCATGTCCCTCGAGGAGCATGATGCCACCCGCTACCAGCAAGGCCTCGGCTTTCTGCGAGAGAGATTACTACCCGCCTTGCACGCCGCCAGCCTGCCGGTGCAAGCGATGCTCTTCGACCAGGGGGTGGAACCGGCCGACGGGGCGAAACTGAGCTCGGTGACGCCCAACGGCAAGCGCACGAATCTGGGCGGGGCCATCTCGCAGGCACTGGGCAGCGCCGGGCAGCCGCCCTTGGCTGTAATCGCTCTGACGGACGGCATCGTCAACGAAGGCGCGGACAATTCGCGCGCGCTGACGGCGCTGGTGGATGCGCGGGTGCCGTTTATCGGCGTCGGCTTCGGCAGCGACCAGGGAGTGCGGACACTTTCCTTGCGCGAGATTGAAGCCCCTTCCACGGTCTCAACGAAGACGGCTTTCAGCATTGCGGCGCAGCTTGAGATGATCAACACGGAGGAGATGCCCGGCTTCGAGTTGCTGTTGTTCCGCGACGGGCAGATGCACCAGAAGCGGAGTGTCATTCCTGGCAAAGGCTCGCGCACCTGGCTGGAAAGCTTCCCGGTGACCGAGGACAAGCAAGGCGTGCACAATTACGCGGTGCAATTGCTGCCGCCCAATGTGCCCGGCTTGAAGTGCGTCAACCTGCTCGCAAACACCTCGGTGCGCGTCTCAGATGAGCGGGAGTTGCGCGTGCTCTATATTCAAGGCGCGCTGACATGGGATTACAAGTTCGTCAGCCTGGCTCTGCGCAAGGATCAGACCATCAAACTGACCGGGCTAACGCGCACGTCGAAACAGTCGGTGTTCCGGCAGAACGTCGAGAGCGCGGGTGAGCTGATGAACGGATTCCCCACCTCGCTTGAAGAACTGGCGCCCTTCCGGGTGGTGGTGCTGTCGAATCTGCGAGCTGCCGATCTCACGCCCGCGCAGCAGGAGGTTCTGGCGCGATTTTGCGGCGAGTTGGGGGGCGGAGTGCTGATGATCGGCGGGCCGGCCACCTTCGACGGCTCCTGGCAGAGCAGCCGCCTGGAGCAGTTGCTGCCGGTAGTGTTTTCGCCCAACCGCGGAGTGCAGGGGCTGGACCGGCCTTTCCGGCTGCAGCTTACCGAGGACGCGCTACAGCACCCGGTCTTTCAAATCGCGGATGGCCGCGCGATGCAAGAGGCTTGGGCGCAGTTGCCGACTTTCACCCAGTATGGGCGCGTGGATGCCGCCAAGCCCGGCGCCCAGGTGTGGGCCGTACACCAAACGGACGAGGGGCCGCAAGGTCACCGCATCCTGATGGCCTCGCAGCGTTATGGCGCGGGGTTGTCCGCGGTGGTGTGCATCCAGAATTTCTGGCGTTGGCGGCTGGCCCGGGACTCGGAGCCGCAGCAGTTCGACCGTTTCTGGCGGCAGCTCTTTCGCTTTCTCAGCGAGGTGGGCCGGCAGGATGTTTCGATTCACCTGGCCGACCAGGAGCTGCATCCGCAAATGGATGTGCAGGTGGTGCTGGAAAAGCAGCCCAATCCAAAGAGCGTCACTGACAACAACCGTAAGTTCTTTGTGCGCGTCGAGGATGGGCAGAAGAAGGTCCTCTACGATCAAACCGTGGAGCTGGAGACCTCACGCCCGGTGGACTTCCGGTTCCGCGCCGAACGGGCAGACATCTATACGGTCACAGTTTCGGACGGCATGAAGGTGCCCGTCGCGACGCGGCCCTTCGAGATTCGGGATATCAACGTGGAGTTTCAGGATACGGCCCGCAACATGGAGACCCTGCAACAGTGGGCCTCCATCAGCGACGGGTTGGCGGTGAAAGTCGAGGACTGCCGCGATGCGGCGGATCTGGTGGCCCAGATCAAGGCCAAGATCGAAAAGGTGCGCCACGGCAAGAATATGCACCGCCCCGCCGGCGTGAATGGCTGGCTGCTGACGTTGGTGCTGGGTTGCCTGGTCAGCGAATGGCTGCTGCGTAAACGGTGGGGGATGGCTTAGAGGCATGATTTATATGAGCTGCGAATATGGTCGCTGGACGGTTTCACTGGGTAAGCGCGTGAGTGCAGAAATCCGAAACCCGAATGCCGAAAACCGAAGGAAGGCCGAAATCCGAATTCCGAAGGGGCCAAGCTGCATACCAGGGACGTGGGCCGTTCCGGCGTTGAGGTTGGCGGACTTGGGCGCTTTGGTTTGTTCTGCTGCCACAGAGGCAAAGCGAGTGTTGGCTTCGGCCTTCGGATTTCGGATTTCTTTCGGGTTTCGGGTTTCGGGTTTCGGATTTAGGCGCCAGATCTCGCCGCGCACGTCCAGAATCCATAACATTTCCCCCCTCCCCATCCTCCTTTGCATCACGGTCGCGGCGACGTCTGCTTTCGGCCAAAATGCTGACGACAAACAAGCCACGTTCTTCATGGGCCGCGTGCGGTATAGCTCCAGCGACGGTAACGATTGCAGCGGGGTAGGGCAGGAGCTGATGCAGTTGGTCTCCCGTGCCTCGACTATCAAGATCCAGGAGGAGCGCAAAGTTCGGTTGACGGATCCGGACCTGTTCGAGACGCCATTCCTCTTCATGAACGGGCACAACGACTTTGTGCTCACTGAGCTGGAATTGACGAGCCTCCGTAAGTACCTAAGCCACGGCGGCTTCTTCTTTGCGTCGGGCTGCTGCACCAGCCCCGGCTTCCCCAAGGCCTGGCGGCGGGAGTTCAGCCGCATCTTTCCCGGCGAACAGGTGAAACCGATACCCTATGACCACTTGATTTACCGCTCGTTCTACAAGATCGATCGCATCCGCTGTTTGCATGAGCAGCGCGACATCCAGCTCGAAGGCATATTCTACGAGGGCAACCTGGTTGCCGTAATGTGCGAAGATGGCCTCTGCTGCGCCTTTAGCGCCAACAACACGTGCAATGCCGGCAAAGGCGTCAGCCCCGAAGACGGCCAGAAGCTCACGCTCAACATCGCCGTCTATGCGCTGACACATTGAACCGCTGACTCTGGGCAGGCGTCCCCGTCTGCCTCTACCTCTTATGATTGTCCTTATTACCGGAGTAACGCGCGGCCTGGGCCGGGCGATGGTGGATGAATTTGTGCGGCGGAAGCACACCGTCCTCGGGTGTGGGCGGTCCAAGAAGGGAATCGAGCAACTCCGCAAGCAGATCGGGCCGCCGCACGATTTCGCGGTAGTGGACGTTGCTGTTGACGGCGAAGTGAAGGCGTGGGCTGGGCGGTTGCTGGAAGCATACGGGCCGCCCGATCTCGTGCTGAACAATGCCGGGGTCATTAACAAGAATGCGCGGCTGTGGGAGGTCCCGGAGGAGGAGTTCTCCCAGGTTATCGACGTGAACCTGAAAGGCATCGCCAATGTCATTCGCCACTTTGTGCCGGAGATGGTCAAGCGCAAGCATGGTGTCATCGTGAATTTCAGTTCTGGCTGGGGCCGTGCTACCGACGCGGAGGTGGCGCCGTATTGCGCGACCAAGTGGGGTATCGAGGGGCTAACACAGGCCTTCTCCCAGGAGCTGCCTTCGGGTATGGCGGCGGTGGCGTTGAATCCGGGCATCATCAACACCGACATGCTACAGAGCTGCTTCGGTGGCTCCGCCTCGGGCTATCCGTCGCCGGCGGAATGGGCCAAGAGCGCTGTGCCGTTCCTGCTCAAGCTGGGTCCCGCCGACAACGGCAAACAAGTGACCGCACCCCACTAGCGCATTGACCTTCTTCCGCACCGCCCTTAGCCTTCCTGCATGGCGAATGCGAAGAAGAAGAGGCCGGGAAGTAAGGCGTGGATGCTAGGCGTCGGCCTCGATTCCGACGGCCACAAGCGGCTCACCACCGGGCCCAACTTTGTGTTGGCCGGTGGTTCTGAAGAGACCCACGAGGTCATGACTGAGAAGGCCATCAAGATCAATGAGAAGCTCGCCGCCAAAGGCAAGCAACTCGAAGAAGTGAGCCACGAGGAGTTCGACGATATCGCCCACTCGGTCGGCTTGGACCGGGATAAGCCCAAGTAACAGTCTTGCTCGTCCCCCGACTGGAAGGCTTTCACCCGCCGCCACCTCACGCCGCCACCCTCCGACCGAGGCAGCCCAAGGCCAGGCGTCCATCTCTTGCCCGTTGGTGCGCGGGACGCGCCGTTGGTGCTAGAGCCATGCCCCGATCGGCGGGAACCCTCCTTGCGGCAAGCGTGAGTTGAGCGTGGGAATACCGTGAGACTCGCTCGTGTTCGGCTTGGATTCCGCTTGTACTCTGCTCCTATCCGCGTTGGCCGTCTCTCGTGATCGCGAAGGCGCCAATGGGCCGCTACCCTCTCTCTGCTAGCACTTCGTGCCGGCAGCTTGGCAATAACTGCTTGTTGCCCCCATCCGCTGAGTCTGGCAGGATGGGGCCGCAATGAATGAGAGCGAAAACCAATTCTCCTTCACCCGCGTAGCGCTGACTACGGGCGGGCGCGCTAAGCACCAGGTTCTTAGCAATATACTGAGGAGTCCGCAGCATACACTACACCCAATGCTGCCAAGGCTACTCCCTCTCCCCTTCCGCTGGGGAGAGGGATGGGGTGAGGGGTGGCTCGGTGTCGTCTCTCCCGCGGTCTGGGCAGTATTATCAGTTTTCCTCCAGGAGAGATCTATATGAGCTGGCAAATCTATGTGCAGTTGAGCCTGATGATGTTCCTCCAGTTTGCTGTCTGGGGTGCGTGGTCGCCGGTGCTGGCCTCACGGCTGCTGGGGTCGCTGGCGATGAGCGGCAAGCAAACGGGATGGATCTACGGCACGATCTACCTCGGCTGCATCATCTCACCACTGATCGCCGGGCAGATTGCCGACCGTTGGGTGGCCACTGAGTATTTCCTGGCCGCGGCTCACCTGGCCGGCGGGGTGCTGCTCATGGCCGCCGCCCGGCAGAGGCGATTTCCCGTGCTGTTTGCCATCATGTTCGTATATGCCCTGGCATTCGCCCCGACACTGGCGTTGGTCAACTCCCTGATGTTCGCCCACCTGACCGATCCGGCCAACCAGTCCTTCGGGGTGCTATTGTGGGGCACGGTCGGATGGGCGGTCGCCGGCTGGGCCCTGACGTTCTGGCGACGGCTCAAAGGCAGCGGCGAGGGCGCGGACTGCCTGGTCCTGGCCGGCGCGCTGTCCCTGGTGATGGGGCTCTACTGCCTCACTCTGCCGCATACGCCTCCGCCCGGCCGCGCCGGAGACGTCCTGCCCTTCCTCAAAGCCCTGGGCCTGCTGAGCAACACCAACTTCCTGATCTTCCTGATCGTCGGCTTCTTGCTGGCCACGCAGCTTCAGTTCTTCTTCCTGGGCACGGCGCCGTACCTGTCGGCCTTGGGCGTGCCGGGGCGGTCGATCCCCGCCGTCATGACCCTCGCCCAAGTCGCACAACTGGCGGCCACGGTTGTCCTGGCCTTCCAAACCTCCGACATCCGCGGCCGGATCGGTTTTGTCGGGATCTTCACTATCGGCATCGCGATGTGGCTGGCCATGTATGCCGCCTACGCACTGATTCCACGCCGTGTTCCGGTGATCTTGTCGCAGGCCTTGCACGGGCTGGCGTACACCTTCTTCATCTGGGTGGGATTCGTCTATGTGAACGAGGTTGCGCCTCCGGACATCCGCGGCTCCGCCCAGGGCCTGTACACGGTGGTGCTCTTCGGCTTCGGCTGTTTCCTGGGTACGCAATTCACCGGGATCGTCATGGACAAGCTCAAGACACCGCAGGGTAGCTTCCGCTGGCGACCGCTCTTCCTGGTTCCCTGTGGGATGACGCTGATCTGCCTGATCGTGATGGCGGCGATGTTCAGGGGGTGAGTTTGACTTCGTGTGTTAGGTCAGCTAGTCTCGGACCATGCGAGCCGCACTGAAAGATTTGCCGCCGCTGATCCTTGCCTCCGCTTCCCCGCGGCGGGAGGAATTGCTGCGCCAGTTGAGCTTGCCATTCAAGGTCGTGCCCGCCGATGTGGCGGAGATCCATCACGAGCAGATGACCGGGCGCGAGCTATCACAGGTCAACGCCTATCGGAAAGCGCGCACGGTGGCGAAGCGATTCCCCGATGCGCTGGTGCTGGGGGCTGACACGCTGGTGTATCTGGAGGCTTCGCTGTTTGGCAAACCAGCCACGCTCGAAGCAGCGTATGAAATGCTGGAACGACTCCAAGGCCGCACGCACCAAGTGGTCACCGGCTTATGCTTGCTTCACTTGCGCCAGCATCGCCAGGCGGTCTTTGCCGAAACCACCGCCGTCACGTTTCATCCGATGGATGCCGTAAAGATTCGGCGCTACCTCAACCGCGTAAATCCGCTCGACAAAGCCGGCGGCTACGCGATCCAGGAGGATGGCGATCTGATTGTGGAGAAGATCTCCGGCTCGTACACTAACGTCGTAGGTTTGCCGATGGAGCGATTGGCCGCGGAGTTGCAAGCCTGGCCGCGCACATGAAGCGCGCTCGCCTCAACACTTGCTCAGCTCCTGCCAGAGATGCGCGGCCATCAACTGCCCTTTAGCAAAGCAGCTCAGGTGGAAAGTTTCGTTCGGCGAGTGCGCGTTGCAATCGGGCAGGGCTAAGCCTAGCAGCAGCGAGTCGGCGTGGAGGATCTTCTTGAAGTCGTTGACGATGGGGATTGAGCCCCCCTCCCGGGCCAATACGGGCTCGTATCCGAAAGCCGACTTCAGCGCGCGCAATGCCGCCTGTGCCTGCGGACCGGTGGGTGAAACCAGATAGGGCTCCGCGCCGTGGCCCCATTCGGTTTCCAGGCGGACCGTGGAGGGGCATAGCTTCTTCAGGTGCTGTCCGATTCGTTTCATGACCTGGGCCGGCTCCTGATTCGGCACCAGGCGCACCGTTATTTTCGCGCACGCCCATGCCGGCACAATCGTCTTGCTGCCTTCCCCCTGGTAACCGCTCGTAAGCCCGTTGATTTCAAGCGTCGGCCTGGTCGAGCGCTGTTCGAGCGGCGTGAAGCCACGCTCGCCGAAGAGTCTGGGCACGCCGAGGAACTTCTGATAATCCCGCGTATTGAAGGGCAGCCGCGCGAATTGCTTGCGCTCGTAAGCCGATAACGGCTGCACTCCCTCATAAAAGCCCGGGATCGTCACGTGCCCATTGTCGTCGCGCAGTTTCCCCAGCAGTTGGCAGAGCGCCATGGCCGGGTTGTCCACCGTCCCGCCGAAAATGCCGGAGTGCAGGTCGCGCGACGGGCCGCGCAGCGTGACCTCGAAGCCAATAATCCCCCGCAGTGCATAGGTCAGTGCCGGATGTTTGAGCGTTGGCATGCCCGTATCGGAAATGACGATTGCATCGCAGGCCAGCTCTGCCCGGTGCTTTCGCAAAAAGGATGCTAGGCTGCTGCTGCCTACCTCCTCTTCGCCTTCAATGACGAAGGTAATATCACACGGCAGCTCGGTCCCGGTCTTGAGGTAAGCCTCTACCGCCTTGAGGTGAGCCAGGTTCTGGCCCTTGTTGTCGCTCGCGCCCCGCGCGTAAAGCACGCCGTTAGCGATGCGCGGTTCGAAGGGCGGCGACTTCCACAACTCCAACGGTTCGGGCGGCTGCACGTCGTAATGCCCGTAAACCACGAAGTGCGGACGGCGCCGGCCTTTAGCTTTCCCGCGCGGCGTCTTCGCCACGACGATGGGGTGCCCGGGTGTCGAGCAAAGCCGCGCCTCCAAGCCGATTTGCCGGCAATGCTTCACCAGCCAGGCGGCGCACGCCTGCATATCGCTGCGGTGCTTTGGTTGAGCGGAAACGCTCGGGAACCGCAAATACTCGCAGAGTTCGCTGACGAAGCGCGACTCGTTCTGCTCCAGATAATCAATGACGCCTTGCATCCACAACCTTCTACCACGGATGCGCGGAGAAGGGAAGGGAAGTCCGGCCCCTCTACTTCTTCTTCGGCCCGAAAAGCCCCTCGATTAGATTGTTGACGGGCGATTGGTTGGTGGCCGGTTCGTTAGTTGACCCGGCAGGCGTGGTGCCTAAGAAGCTGTTCAGTACTCCGCCAAGATTCACTCCCCGGCCTTGGATGGCTTCCGCAACACTCTTCCCCGCGGTGCTGGCCAGGGCCAGGTAGTCGATCTTGGATTTAGGCACACCCACCGAGCCGGTCATGGTGAAGAAATCAGGCAGCTTCGCATAGACGGCGTTGGTGGGGGTGCCGGCCGGAACCAGATTCATCCGCTGCGCAATCGGACGACTTAGCGAAACTGCCACCGGGATTTGGATGGCGGAGTTCGTCAGCACCGCAGCCAATGTGACGGTGCCGCTGCTGGCGTCGGCCTCAAATGCCGAGCTCTGCACCACCGCCTTCTTCAACTCGATGCTGCCCGCGCCGGCTGTGCCTTGCAGGATGATCGAGTTGATCGGCGAGCGTTGCAGGTCATCGGTCAACCCGCCGCCGCTACCCGCCTGACCCGTCAGGCTGCCGAGCAGCGAGGCGACCGCGCTTGTGGGATTGCGTATCAGCTCAGGTATGCCCGCAACGACATTGATCAGGGTCTTGAGCATGGGGCTCTTGATGTTGACCACGTTGAGGTTGAGGTTCGTTGAATTCACATCGAACTGGCCGGCCAGGCTCTTCTGGAGGCTGGCACCGGTTATCCCTGCGCCGCTGATATGCCCTTGGACGGTTGTCGTGCCGCCGACCTGGCCCTTGCGCTCCGGCTGAAAAGTATTCACCAGCGGCGCCAGCGGAATCGCCTGGGCGCTCAACGACGTGTCATACTTCCAGCCCGTCACCCCGAGGTCCAAGTCCACCGTTGAGGTCACCGGCGCCCCGTTGAGCACCAGCTTGAACGGATTAATCACCACATGGCCGCCGTCGATCTTCGTCGTCGCCTGCCAATCGGCAATCTCCACTTCGTGCAGATACAGCCGCCGGATGCTTACCTCCGCCGTGAAGTTGCGCAGCGGCAGCTTCATCGGCTCCGGTTCCTTGTTCGCATCCACGGGCGCGGGAGTGGATGTGCGCGCGGCCTGGGGAGCGGCGGTTGCCGGCCCGTTCGCGGGCCCCTGCTTTCCACCCATGAACAAGTCGTAGTAACTGGTGAAATCCAGCGAGTCCGCCACCAGCTTGATATGGCCTTGGGTCGCATTGGTTTGCGTCATATCCACCCGGCCGCTCAACTGCACCTGGTTGGTCGCGCGCGCCGTCGGCGTCAGCGTGATCTGCAACAGACGCACGTCGGCCACTTGCTTGTTCATCGAGGCGTCCACTTGCATCTTCGCCTCCAGCGGCGTAGCGGGGAACTTGCCGGTGGGGTCCTTCACCACCAGGTTCGTCATCTGGAAGTCCGCCTTCACGGAGGATGCCCCTTGCGCATCGTATTGGGCGTCGGCCTTGCCGTTGATCGCCACTGACACCAGCTTCTTGCCTCCCAGCGCCGATTCGAGGAAGGGCGCCAGCCCGTTCTGGTTGAAATCGATCAGCTTGGCGGTCAGACTGGCGTTCGTCTTGACGAGGTCGTACGTGGCGGACACGTCGAAGCTGCCGCCCATATTGGCGCCCTGGGTCAGCTTGCCCGTGAACTTGCGGATTTGGGCCTGCTGCGCCGTCATCCCCATGTCGAAGTCCACCACCGCGCCCAGACTGCGCAGTTCGTTGGTGCCGAACCGCCCCGAGAAATCCGCCAGCGCCAGGCTGCCCGTGGCAGCTTGCGCCTTTTGCTTCTGGGTAACATGCGACTTCACTTGGACCGTGCCGGAAGAAATACTCATACCCGCCTGCGGCACGGCCAGAAGCAGCGGTGCCAGCGCCAACTGCGCCGCGGCTTGCACGTCGGCATTCGTGGTGCCGGAATCGTATGTGCCAGACACCTCGAAACTGCCGGCAGCATTCCCGCTTTGCGTCAGCTTGCCTGCGAGCTTCCGAATCTGGACCTGCTGGGACGCCATTCCGACGTCGAAGTCCAGCGCCGTGCCCAGACTACGGACTTCGTTCGTGCCAAACCGCCCCGAGAAGTCCGCCAGCACCAGGCTGCCCATAACAGCTTGCGTCTTTTGCTGCTGGGTAACATGGGTCTTCAGTTGGACCGTGCCGGAAGAAATGCTCATGCCTGGCTGCGACAGAGCCTGCAACAGCGGTGCCAGCACCAACTGGGCCGCGATTTGCGTGTCCGCATTCGTGGTGCTGGAATCGTATGTCCCTGACACCTCGAAACTGCCGGCAGCAGTCCCGCCTTGCATCAGCTTGCCTGTAAGCTTTCGGATTTGGACCTGGTTGGCAGCCATCCCGACGTCGAAGTCCACCTCCGTGCCCAGACTGCGGACCTCGTTCGTGCTAAACCGCCCCGAGAAGTTCGCCAGCGCCAGGCTGCCCGTGACAGTCTGCGTATTCTGCTTCTGGGTGATGTGCGCCTTCACCTCGACGGTGCCGGAGGCGATGGTCATATCCGGCTGAGGCACCTTCCGCAGCAGCGGCGCTAGCGCAGCTTGAACGGCAACCTGAATATCAGCATTCGTGGTGCCGGAATCGTAGGTGCCGGAGGCGGTAACGGTGGTTAGCGTCTCGTTGTTGTGTGCGACTTCCAGCCTGGAATCAGTGAAGCTGAATTGCTTCAGGTCGGTCGCCTTTCCAGCGCCATGCAGGGTGATGGTGGCGTCGGCGATGTGATTGCTGCCCGCGTTTACCGTGAGGTGCTCAATGCGTGAGTCGAAACTCAGCGTCACTTGCTTGCCGCCTTGCTGCGACAGGACCTTCGTTGTCATATTCAGCAAGCCCGCCGGCGCGGCATCGCCCAGGAACGGTTTCCAGTCCGCGAGGTTGAAGCCGGTAATGGCCAGCGTCAGCGCGGAATCGCCGACCGCGTTGCTGGCGTTGCCCCAGGAGATTTGCATCGGGCTGGTCAACTCGGCCTTCAGAAAGGTCTTGCCGTCTTGCGTGCCTGTCACCTCCATGCTGGCCAGGGTGGCGGTGCTTTGCGCCCGGTCCACCGTGACATCATACCGCTTGCGCAAGTCCAGCCGGGGAGTGGTCTGATTCATCCGCGTCAACTGGAAGTTGTGCACGTCAAACTCACCCTTGGCGGTGATCGATGAACCGCCCTTGGCCAGCTCGACAACGTTGGTCGAGCTGATCGTGGTGCCGCCGAAATCCATGCCGTTCCTGGCGCCGGCCAGATTCAGAAGCTGTTTGTCGATGCCGACGAGCACGATGCTCAAGCGGCCCTCGAGCTTCAGCATGTCAAACGGCCCGCTGATGCTCAGTTCGCCCAGATTCGAGTTACCCTTTTGGAAGCGGATCGCGACTTCCTTGAGGTCCGTCGGCGTCACCTCCACACTCAGCTCCGAGCCCAACGCCGCCGCGTCGGCCAGCGCGCCCTCAGCCTTGGTCACGTCCAGGCGCGTGCTGCCCTTAATCGAAGTTGGTTTCAGATCCGCCGCCAGGGCAACCGTGAAGTTGCCGGTCAGTTTGGCTTGCAGCGTGGCGTTGGTCTGCTGGAGGCTGATATCGGCACCCAGCGCCAGCTTGCCTGTCTGCCCGTTCTTCAAATCTTCGAGGGTGACGTTGACATGCGACAGCTCCGTCACGTCGCGACTGCCATTCGCGTAGTTCTTCACCCGGCGGATGGTTGCGTCCGTCAATGCGACCGCCTTCAAGTCAATCTGCAACGGCTTCCCCGCGGCTGGTTTGGCCAGCGGCACGGGCACCGGTAGCGCCGCCTGCTTCGGTTCTGCCTTTAGCAGGGGGTCCAGGTTGCTGGTGTCGTCCGCGTTCTGGATCAGTGTGACCATGGGTGAGGTCACCGTCACCTCGTCCACGCGGATGTTGCCCTTGAGGATATCCATGAGGCTGTAGCGCAGGCGCACCTCGGCCGCACTCAACAGCGGCTCGGTGCCGGCTGTCTGCACTTTCAGGCCGCGCAGGACCACCTGGCTGAACGGGCTGATCGAAGCGTCGCTCACGGTGATTTGGGCATTCATCGCCTTGCTGACCCGCGGCAGGATGACGCCGGTCAGGAAGCCCGAGCTGGTCGCTACGAAGTACGCGACGACCAGCAGCACAAGGAGCACCGCGAAAACCGCGACCAGCGCCCGGAGCCAAACCCGCCGCTTTCTGGGCGCGGGCGTAATAAATGTTGTATCAGCCATAATAGTCCTGTCCGAAAATGATTGAGCAGTTTGCGATAGATGCTGGTGAATGCCAGTCTCGCCGACCTGCCTCTCAGCAGTAATATAGTGCAGGTTTGCGGCTGGTCAGCAAGCCGCGAGTTAACCATTTAACGACGCCCCGAGGAGCCCTTTTATTCAGAAGCTCCATTGCTAAGCCAGCGGCAACCTGCTTCCATGCCACCCAAGCAGAATTCGAGACCGAAAACACCGATGCATCAAGAGAGCCTCTTACTGAATCTGGCCGTGTGCCTCACCGCCGCTCTATTCTGCGGCTGGCTGGCGGCGCAACTTCGCTTTTCCCCCATCGTCGGCTATTTGGTGGCCGGCATCATTTGCGGCCCGTTCACGCCCGGCTGGGTGGCGAACCGGGAGATCGCCGAGCAGCTCGCGGATATCGGGGTCGTGCTGCTGATGTTTGGCGTGGGCCTGCACTTTAACTTCCGCGATCTATTTGCCGTCCGCAAGGTCGCCGTTCCCGGCGCCGTGTTGCAAAGCGTGGTGACCACTGCCGTGGTGATGAGTGCCAGCCACCTCACCGGCCTGAGCTGGGCGCAGGCGCTCGTGGTGGGGCTCGCCTTCTCGGTCGCCAGCACCGCCGTGCTTGCGCGCATGTTGACCGACCATCGCCGGCTCTCCACCCCCGAAGGCCAACTGGCGATGGGCTGGCTCGTGGTCGAGGATGTCCTTACCGTCGTGGTGCTGATCTTCCTTCCCATGCTCTCGGCGCACCACGATCCCGATGCCGGCACCTCTGAAGTGGTGAGAGAGATTGGCGCCGGACTGGGCAAGTTTGCGGTGCTCGTCGGACTCGTCTTCGTGTTGGGCACACGCCTCGTGCCCTGGCTCCTGGACAAGACCGCCAAACCGACCGAGATCTTCAACCTCGCGGTGCCGGTCGTCGCGCTGGGGACGGCCTGGCTGGCGGCGCAGTTCTTCGGAGTATCGCTGGCGCTGGGCTCCTTTCTTGCTGGCATTGTCGCCGGCCAATCCCCCCTCCGTGATCGGGTCGAGGCTACGATCCTCCCGCTCCGGGACCCGTTTGCCGCGCTGTTCTTCCTCTCCATCGGGACCCTGGTTGACCCGCACTACGTGATCTCGCATCCGGGCAGCCTCCTCTTTGCGCTGGCGGTCGTTCTGATTGTCAAGCCGCTCACAGCGCTCGTGCTGGTGCGGCTTTTCCATCGCCCCCTGCACACCGCCCTGGTGGTGGCGATCGGCCTGGCGCAAGTCGGCGAGTTCTCTTTCATCCTCATCCGCCTTGGCCATGAACTGGGACTGCTGGGCCCCGACGTCGGACACCAGCTCGTGGCGGCGGCGATGATCTCCATCATGCTTAACCCATTCCTGTTCGAGCATCTCCCGGCCATCGAGCGGCAGCTCCGCAAACTGCCCCGTTGGCAAAACGCCTGAGTGCTGCCACCGTACCCTGCCTTTCTGCATTCTTCATTCTTCACTCTGCCTTCCCCCCGAGGTGGCTTTGGGGTGGCTTTGTGAGAGCCTTGTGGACGCATGAGGGACGCATTGGGGTAGCCTTAAGGTGGCTTTAAGGTGGCTTTAGGGTGGCTACCGCCTGGCTAGCAACACGCTTTGAGGTGGCTTTGATGTCGCATTGATGTGGCCTTGGGGTGGTCTTGGGGTGACTTTGGGTGGCCTCGCCGGATAATTCTTCATTCTGAATTCCCACCTGTCAGAACGCGTGATTTTCACGCATCCGCATGGGATCATCCGCCATTCGTCCCATTCGTCCCATTCGTCCCATAATGAGCAGGCCTGCTCACGTCGTCGCCTACAGCCACGACGACTTCGGCAGCCGGTCACCCGGCCCGCCGGCTTTCTACGAGGCTACCAGCGGATTCCACACTCCTCCGCATACGGAATAGCTGTGAGCCAGGCATACGCGGTCTCGTGGCTGGGCGAGTCCACATTGAAAGCGTGGAACAGGAGGTTGGTGTCAATCGAGAGCATGGCCGTCACTTTCTCTCGCGTCCGGCCAAAGCGACCTCCGTGGCGGTGAGTTGCGCCTGCTGCTTGATTTCCGCGTCGTTGAGTCCCCGCCAGCCGAGACTGCGGGGTTTGGGTGGCTGCCACTCACCGCTTGCGCCCGGTTCGGGCCCATAGACGCTCACCCAGTTCGCCGAGGAACGCCAAGGAGCAAGCCAAAACCGCCAAAAATTGCAAACAGTCCTGTTGCCGCGCTTGGCCAGGTCTGGCAAGCTGGGGTGGCAATGAACGAACGGCGAAATCAATTCTCTTCTACCGGCGCAGCGCTGAGTACAGGCGGGCGCGCAAAACCCCCAATTCCCATCAGTCTTGTTACAAAGCTCGGTATCGCCGCGGCGGCCTGCTCCGCTTTGTTGCTCGCGGCTAAGGCGGCCCAGCCGCCTGTTCTGCAGTCGTACGCCTGCCAATCAGCCCTCTATGGCCAGAGTTTTACGGGCCAATCTCCCGCACTCGTGCAAGGGGATGCGCCGATCACCTGGTCGCTGCTCAGCGCCCCGGTGGGCATGGTGGCTGACTCCGTGACGGGGACCCCACGATGGCCCGGTCCCCTTCGAGGGCGGTACTATGTGACACTTTGTGCCAGTAATTCGGCGGGAGGGGATTCGATCGAGTGGGTGCTCAATGTGGTTTCCAATAATTATGCGGATATGCGGATTGTCTCCACCCGCAACGTGGATTTCGCCGTCCCGGGCTGGCTCGTGACTTGGCTGGACCACTGGCAGCCGCATCGCGTGGTTGACGCGGCCTACGACCGGCTCCAGCGACTGACGGGTGTGCCGACGGGCGAGGGGAAACAGATCGTCATGTTTGCGCCGGAAATGGGCGGTGCCGTCAGCGGCCAACCGCTCCAAATCGGCCCCGGCTGGATGACTTTGGAGCCGGTGGATGGCTGGCACTTCGCGGGCGATGTTTACATTCACGAGGTCGGCCATAACTTCAACAGCCTCATCCAAATGCCCGACGCCAATTACTGGCCTTGGTTTGATAGTTGGTTTCATCATGGCTGCGAGTTGCTGGAAAGGCCGATCCTGGAGCGTTTGGCCTTGGCCTTGCCCCTCAGCTACGGCCTGCCCAGAGAAACCCGGTCCAATTTCCTCGCGCATGTGGAGCGGGAGAAGATTGATGCCACGAACCGTTTCGCCGCCTACGCTACCTATCTGACGGGAGGAGGCCGCGCCACAAATTACACTGGCGACACCTACGGCGCCTGGTCGCGGATGTGTGTGGACCTTCAGAAGACTTATGGTCCGGCCGTGCTCGAAAACACCGTTCGCGCCTACCGTCGTGATGGTGTGCCGCTGACGACCAAGGCGCTGGCCGATACCGTGTCCAAGAAGATGACTCTCTTGTTCTGCATTATGTCCGCCGCGGCGGGCACAGACTTGCGAAGCTACTTCACCGCCAACGGGTTCGACGTGGACAATGCCTTCTACGCCAGTGTCAACAGCGCGGTCCTGGCGAGCATGGCCAGCCTGCCGGACGAAGAAGCGGGAGATGGTTGGAAACATTCTCCGCTCAATAGTCATTATTACAAGCTAACCGGCTGGGCGATGCCTTGGGCTGAGGCGGAACGAGTCGCGCGCCGCCTGGGCGGGCACTTGGCCAGTGTGCGTTCCGCCGCGGAGGAGAGCTGGCTGACCAGCCGATTTGGCACCATCTCAAATCTTTGGATTGGTCTTGGCGATCAGGCCCAGGAAGGTGTCTGGCAATGGGCTTCCGGCGAACCCGTTACCTACGTGAACTGGGGCGCCTCTGAACCGAATGGCGGGGTGGCTGAAAATAGCGTCATCCTCAATGACTCGGCCACCGGACGATGGAGTGACAAGAATGGGACCAGCCGATATCGGGGGTTGATCGAGATTACCAACCTGGTCCAGATTCCAGTGCCGCCGGAAGTCAGCATCACCGCTATGGTTTCCTACCTTAGCGAAGGAGCAAGCCGACCCGGACAGTTCCGCATCGTTTCTACCACCAACGGTCCGCTTCAGGTGGGCATCGAAATCCGCGGCACCGCGACGCCGGGTGTGGATTACGTAGCGCTTGCCAACACTGTGACCATCCCGGCCGGAACCAACGAAGTCTCACTCTTCGTGCAACCCATTCAGGACGATTTGCCGGAAGGCCTGGAGAACATCGTCATCACCCTCACCAACTCACCCGCCCGGGTTTGGCCCAATAGCCGCGCGGAAATGTGGCTCTATGATGACGACTATGTAGTGGGCGCTCTGAAGAGCGAAGTTTATACCAATATCACGGGCTCGGCGGTCAGCAGCCTCACGGCCAACGCGCGTTATCCCAATCAGCCGGATGTAACCGACCTGGTGTATTCGCTCGAAGGCGGATATCTCCCGGGTGATCTGGACGACAATTATGGCGAGCGACTCTCCGGCTGGATTATTCCGCCGGTCACCGGCAACTACACATTCTATATTGCTTCCGATGATGCCAGCGAGCTTTGGCTAAGCACGAATTCCTCGTCAGCGAACAAGCAACGCATCGCAAGTGTCAGCGGCTGGACCTACTTCCGGTATTACACCTCGAGTGCCAGCCAGATCTCCCCCTCGGTGGCCCTGGTGCAGAATAGATGGTATTACCTCGAAGTGCTCCACAAGGAAGGTGGCGGGGGCGACCACCTGTCCGTCACTTGGAAGCCGCCTGGCGGATCAACCCCGCAGAACGGCGCCGCTCCGATCCCCGGTTCCGTGCTGGCCGCGAGGATTCCGACCTCCTGGCCCAGACCGTCCGTTTCCCTGAGTCGCAGCAATACCGCAAGCGGGCTGGTTCTCGGGCTGGCCGGGGCCGCGCAAGCCGCTTGTGTGTTGGAAGTGTCCGAAACTTTGAGTAACTGGACCGCGCTGGCTACCAACCAGCCGGGAACGCAATCCGACCTGCCGACCATAGATCCCGCAGCCACGAACCGGCCTTTGCGGTTCTACCGAACTCGGTTGCTGACGCCTTGATAGCGCGTAGCGAGCTGTTTTGCCCAGGCACAGCGTTTTGGGTCGGGGCCCCCCGCTCCCCAGCCAAGCGGCACCGCGCGTGCGCCTGCGAGGGCGCTCCTGACGGAGCTTGTTCCGGACCGGACGGTTCGGGCTATAAACATGGCGCTCCTACGGAGCTGGCCGGGGCGCAGGCGAGCGGGTCGCTGGTGAAGCCGGGCGCGCCCGCGCCGCCGGTGGACATCACCGCCAAAGCTGCGTGAAATCAACTCCGTAGGAGTGTCATGTTTATAGCCACGGCCACCCAAGCGCAGTCCAAGCTCCGGTAGGAGCGACATGGCCAGGCTGCGAAATGGGGTGGGCGCGGGAGTTGCAATGCCGCTTCTGACGGAGCTTGTTCCGGACCGGACGGCTCGGGCTGTAAACATGGCGCTCCTACGGAGCTGGCCGGGGCGCAGGCGAGCGGGTTGCTGGTGAAGCCGGGCGCGCCCGCGCCGCCGGTGGACATCACCGCCAAAGCTGCGTGAAATCAACTCCGTAGGAGTGTCATGTTTATAGCCACGGCCAGCCGCGCGCAGTTAAGGCCAGCTCAGCCGATAAAACCTCTGCGGGATGGCCGGCGCGTTGGAGTCGCTGAAGGAGTAGCGCGGGTTAGCGGTTCCCAGGCCATACCAGTTCGTCAAATCGGTGGAATAGAGGACGCTGTAAGCGCCTTCGATTCCGTTCGTCAGGTCAAAGCTGACATTCGTGCCGCCCAGTCCGGCGAGGTTGGTCAAGCACAGCCAGGGATTGTTGGCCCAGTAGTTGGTCAACGCCGCGTTCAACTCACTTTGGGTGACCAGCCCGTCGTTGTTTAGATCGCCGGCTTTGATGGCGGCCCGCATGCCGCTGATCGGAGTGAAATAGCCCGGCGCATCCGGCGTCGCGGCCACCGCCCCGATGCCCGGAACAAAACTGCCTGCCGGCGCTGGCGTCAGCGCGGCCGTCCCAAGGGTGCTCACGAAATAGCCCGGGGGCGCTGGGATGGCAGCAATTCTCATTATGGCCCTGTCACCCCCCGCCGGGTGAGGGCACCCGGCCTACATCCCCCGCAAAA